>JAQCFT010000165.1 GCA_027619545.1 Verrucomicrobiota bacterium
CGTCCCGGCGCGAGCCTGGTGGTATCCATCCTCAACCAAACCTCGCATTTGGGAAGCCCGAAACCGTCCGACAACCTGCGATGTCGGATGCGCAGGGAAGACAGGGGTTTGAATGTTTACTGGCTTCCCAAACGAACTTTTTTCTACATTTGAAAACCACAAGGTGCGCATCGGGGACGATACGCGCTACCTTCGAGAATCGTCGGGTGATGAGGCATTAATTCGAATCGACCAAAATCTTCCGCAAGGTTGAGATTCTTGGCAGGCCGGTCTGGATGCCAAGAATGTGGCCTTCTCCATCGGTTACTACCGAGGAGGGCATGGGTGGACGCCCGCCAAACACCTTGGCAAACAATCCCAACACCGTTGACCGTTGATCCGGCGGAACGATGACGAGGCGGGTGGCAGGTTGATGGGTTGAGGCGTAATTCCCCAGCATTTCTTCGGTGTCGCGTGGGTCCACGGTCACCGCGACGAACTCCACTCCATCGGGAAGGAGAGTATCCTGCAAATGTTGGAGCCGCGCCAGATCGTTCACGTAGGGGATGTTTGCCGTCGAGAACGTGGTATATACCCTGAGCTTGAATCCTGGTCTGGCCTGGGAATCGGCGGTGGCAACCGGGAACACCGAACGTTGTTTCGGTGGCGTTACTTGACGAGGGATGGCGATTCGATAGGTTGAACGTTCAAATGAATCTTTTTGGGAAGCCTCAGCCGGGTTTTCGTAGACCGTCAGCAAAGTTCCCTCCGGAATATCCTTTGTGACGGCCGTTTTTCCGGATGGCCATTTCACGGTCAACATTGGAATGATCTCATGATTTCCGACCCCTATCAGCATGGTGGAGGTATTCTGAGTGGACCAACCATCACCGCAACGATGCTCACGAATCAGTTTGCTGCCCGCCAGATCGACGGTCACCCGGGCGCCATAGCCGTCCCGGCAGGTAAAGGTTGTGTTTGGTTCGCCAGTTTTGTTTCCACCGACAAACTTGATCGCTATGACACCTCCTTGATATCCCGAAGCTGCCATGTCGTTATGGTAAAGGTTGAACATGGGTTCATTGGCGTTTACCAGGGCGAGGTCCTGCCATCCGTCCCGATCAAAATCCAGAACCGCGAATCCTCGACTGTCCGCTATGTTGTCCAGTCCAGATAACGCCGAAACATCACTGAACGATTGACCGTTGCGGTTCGCGAAATAGTGGTTGCGTTCACTGCCATTCAGGGAGTGGACTTCTACTCGGTTGCCTTCTCGCTCAACACCTGCCAGACGCGCATCGATCATGGGCCCCTGGTTGTCCGGTGCGGAAGTGCGTTTCCACTCTGGTGACAGTCTGAAACTGGATCGTGCCAGTGTTGGATCGGTCCGAACCATGGTTCGCCAGAGATTACTCTCCATTTCGATGCCCGAATCCAGTTGTTTTGGCGCGGTGAAATAACCACTCAATACGTAAAGGTCCAGAAACGTGTCGTTATCGAAATCAACGAAGCATCCCCCCCAGGACCATCCGGCTTTCAGCACGGTCATGGCGGGGGCATTCATGCCTGCTACTTGTTGGAAAGCTTCCGCGCCGGTGCGGTGGTACAGCCAGTTGCCGGCGGCTGATTCCACAAACATGGGGTCCAGTCCCGGGATGCTTCGGGTCATGCGTCGTCCCGCCTCGCTGTACATGTTCGAGACGTAAAGATCTTCCCAACCATCATTGTCGTAGTCGCCCCAGGTTGCACCCATCGCGTAGCCATAGGAGGTGATGCCGACTTGTTGGGAGACATCCGTGAATCCGTCAGGTCCATCGTTTCGAAAGAGAGAGTCCAAACCCCAATCGTTGGCGATGTAGAGGTCGGGGCGTCCGTCCAGATTGTAATCACCCCAGGTGGCTTGGAGTGAATTGCGCCAGACACCGATGGTTTCGTTTTCGGGAGCGGGTTCGAATTGCCCGTTGCCCTGGTTGATGAGCAGCACGTTGGGGGGACCCAATTGATCCAACACCGTGCCCCCTTTGCGTTGCTGATGTTCCGACACGCGCTGGCGGTATTCTCTTGCCAGTTCGGGATCGAAAAACTCATCCGGCCAGTCAAAATTGTCATCCTCGCCTTGCGCCACTCCTCCTGCCGGGCTTGCGGAAGATGGGGCCGCAGGTCGGTAGGTGCACAGATAGACGTCCAGCAATCCATCATTGTTATAATCTGCGGCCGACATCGAGATGACCGCCATGGGCATGAATGTTGGAATCGGCACCTGGTGGAAAACCCCGTCTCGGTTTTCAAGGTAACTGCTCTTAAGCAGACTGCGCCCTAGCATCACATCCTGATCTCCGTCGTTGTCGAAATCGGCAAACAAGGCACAGGTGGTATGACCCGGCAAATCGAGTTGATAAGCCTCTGATTGTTCTGCGAACGTGCCGTCACCTTGGTTTACCAACAGCATGTTTTTCCCAATGCGAACCGTTATATAGATATCGTCCCAACCATCCTTATTAATGTCCACGATAGCGAGTCCTTCCTTTTGGTTTACCGAGATGGGGGCGAAGTATGGGTGTGGGAGATTCTGCATGCCATCGGTGTAATGTTTAACCGTGGCGGCTAAGTGTTGGGATCGTCTCAATTTCGAGCTTGTCTGCGGATCGCCAAGTGCCGAAGCAAGGGATTCGGTAAAGAATGGTTTTGAAGCTGATCGCCAATGCATTTCCTTTGTATGCCACTGGGTGATCCGCCATTCACCGGCCCCGCCTTCGGAAGTTTTGGGTCGTTCCCATATCAGATCGATTTTTCCATCGAAGGATCGCCAGTCCTCGGACTTCATGCGGGCAAGGGCGGTGAAGCTTGCTTTGGATTCAAAACGCCAGCGGTCACCGTCCGGATGGTTTCCTTCAAGAATAACCAGATCGGCGTGTTCAAAAAAGGACACCCGGTCGAACAATGGCTGCCAAATGGACTTCTCCTGATTATGGACAGACGCAGAACCCAATGGCCACGGGAATGATTCAATGGATTGACCTTGTTGTTGAGGTGGTGCTTGTTGCAGATCAATGACATCGGTTAGATGAAGGGTGGGGGCAAAAAGGGAAGAGGCCTTTGCATCGGGTCCTGGGAGACGCAGCTCCAGCACATGATTGGAGAGAGGGGTGAGCTTCTGGTTCAGGAGAAGGATTGTTTCCTCGGAATCAACCAGTTGGCGGACGACTTGTGTGTCCGTCGCAATCACTTCCGGTGAAGGTTCTTCCTGGGTTACAGCGGGATTGGCCGGAGATTTCGTGCTTTCCTCAGGAGGAGATTGTATGATGTGTTTGGCGATAGGAAGGGCCAGCGCCAGCAGGGTGACGAAACGCAAAGCCCAGGATCGGCCGTTGCTTACTGAAAGCGTGGTTGAAATCAGAACGAGCAGCAGGAATCTCAACCAAACTATTTCAATTCCCAACAAAACCAGGCCGCAGCCCCAGGTTGACAGGACAAGGTAGGGGAACAACGGATTTCGTTCTCCGCTGGCCGGAGCTTGGGATTGGAAGGATGAACTCACGGGAATCCTCATAGCATCGCAACAAAAGGCATGTCGAGTTTATAGCTGGATTTTACCTAATGGGTTGGGTTTTGGCATTGACAGATCATTGACGAGCGGATCAGATCCTACGATGCACTCCCAAAGGAAGATTAAGCTATCTTTATTGCTTGCCGCCTTGGCTTTTGGTCAGGTTGCGAATTCGCAGGCAGAAGTTTTGTGGACCGTTGGTTTGGATGACAACGGCTGGCCAGCGGGGATTAACGGAGCGGATGAAGCCAGTTTTGTTCAGGAAAACGGCGCCGTGAATGCCCTGCCCGGTGATCCCATCAGTTTTTCCGAACCTCAGGGGGCCGATAACGATTATTACTTCGAGGGTGAATACGATGATATCATTCCAGGGAACGGAGACTATATTCCCGTTGGTTTTGTCGACTGGGATGAAGAAGCTGCCGAGCGAGCCTTTGCAGGTGCAGATCTCGAGCTTCGTTATCACTTTAATCTTCCTTCGGATCTGGATCCCGACAGTTTGTTGTCCGTGACCTTTGATGCATTGAACCTGCAGGGAGACGCACCTGATCCGCGGTTTGGTGTGGAAGTTTATTTCAATGGCATCAAAGTGCAGGATGAGATTCTCATTCGCACTGACCAGCTGGATGTCGATTACACGACTCCTCAGTTCACCTTGGAGAGTGTCAATGCGGAGGTTGGCCCAGGATATGACAACATCGTCAGTCTTCGCGGCACGAGCTACAATTCAGACGGTGGCGGTAACTGGATGGGTGTTGACTACATCCAACTGAATGTCGAAACCGAAGCGATCCCTCCTGCCGTTTTCCCGTGGGCAGTGGGTATGGATGACGACGACTGGCCTGAAGGTGACGGCGGTGGCGCCAATGCAACTTTTGTGCAGGAAGCCGGTGTCAACGAGCTTCCCGGTGATCCTAACAGCCCTGAAGTCGCCCAACAGGCAGATGACGATTACTACTTTGCGGGTGCTTACAACGAAATCATTGCAGGCAATGGGGATTACTCACCGGTTGGCATTGTTTCCGTCAATGAAGAAGCAGCCGAACGCGCATTTGCCGGTTCGGACAATGATTTGCGCTACCACTTTAACCTCCCTAACAACTTACTGCCCACTGACCGTTTAGCGGTCACATTTGATGCCTATAACCTTGATGGCAACGGCGCAGATCCGCGCTACGGGGTGGAAGTTTACATGAATGGTGTTCTGGTTCAGGAAGAAATTGTCATCCGAGAAGCGCAACTTAACACGCCTATCACCACACCTCCTTTTACCTTGGGTAGTGTGAATGCTGCGGTGGGACCAGGTTTCGACAATATTATCACTCTGAAGGGGATCAATTATAATGAAGAAGGTGGTGGTGGCTGGATGGGCATCGATTACGTCCAGCTCAACCCAGTGTTGGATCCAATTCCCGATCCGGCGTTGCCCTGGAGTGTTGGGAAGAATGATAATGCCCAACCAGCCGGCAACGGTGGCGGTTCCAATGCCTCATTTGTTCAGGAAAACGGCTCGATCAACGAACTCCCCGGAAGTCCCAACAGTCCCGAAATCGATCGCGAGGCGGACAACGATTACTACTTTGCCGGTGTTTACAATACCGTGATTGAAGGAAACGGCGATTACGAACCAGTCGGTGATGTCCGCGAAAATGAAGAAGCAGCCGAACGCGCCTTTGCAGGTGCCGACAATGATTTACGTTACCACTTCAACTTGCCTGCTGACCTTAAGGATAGCGATCAACTCACTATTTTATTCGACGCACTCAGCCTTCAGGGTGATGCGCCGGATCCGCGTTATGGTGTCGAGGTATTCTTCAATAACGTGCAAGTGCAGTCCGAGATTCTGATCGGGCCGGATGAATTGAATCAAACCTATGCAACAGCTCCGTTCACCGTGGCTGACGTCAAAGGAAAGATGGGACACGGATTCGACAACATCATCAGTTTGCGTGGTGTGAATTACAACGAAGATGGTGGTGGAAACTGGATGGGAATCGATTACGTCCAACTGGCCCAAGTCAAACCGGCTGGATTTCCTTTGTCAGTCGGTATGGATGACAACAGTGCGCCTGAAGGCAACGGTGGAGGCGCCAGAGCAAGTTTCGTCCAGGAAGCGGGCACCAATGAACTGCCTGGTAACCCCTTCAGTCCCGAAGCCAATCAACTGGCTGATGACGATTACTACTTTGCCGGTGAATATACCAAAATTATCGAAAACAACGATATCTACGATCCGGTTGGATCGGTCTTTGTGAACGAAGAGGCAGCCGAACGCGCTTTTGCGGGCAGCGATAACACCTTGCGTTACCATTTCAATCTGCCTGACACATTAAGCCCGACCGATCAGTTGATGGTGACGTTTGATGCCTATAGTCTGGATGGCAGTGCTGCTGATCCTCATTATGGCATTGAGATCTACTTCAACAATGAACTGATTCAGGATGAACTCATCATCTACCCGGAGGATTTGGACAGAAACTACACCACCGAGCCCTTCACTCTGGAAAGCGTGCATGCTGAAGTGGGGCCTGGGTATGACAACATCGTCACTCTCCAGGGATACAACTACAGCGGCGAAGGTGGTGGCGGATGGATGGGCATCGATTTTGTGAACATCGATCCAATCCCGGCGCCGGTCTTCCCATTGGCGATCGGATCGAATGACGATGGCTGGCCTGCGGGAGACGGCGGGGGTGCCAATGCGACATTTGTTCAGGAAGCCGGCATCAACGATTTGCCGGGTAATCCTTCAAGTCCGGAAGTCAATCAGCAGGCTGATGACGATTACTACTTTGCGGGTGTCTACAACAAAGGGACCAACGGCAATAACTTCTACGATCCTGTCGGCATTGTCCCACGAAACGAAGAGGCTGCCGAACGTGCCTTTGCCGGAGATGATAATGATTTGCGTTATCACTTCAATCTGCCTGAGTCTTTGAACCTGTCGGATGAAATCACCATTTCGTTCGACGCATTCAATTTGCACACGGGCGATGATGTGGAAGAACCTCGCTACGGCATTGAGATCTACTTCAATGATGTGTTGGTGCAGGCCGAAATTATCATCACCGAAGATAAGTTGGGACAAAAGATCACTACCGAACCCTTCACTTTATCCAGCGTGAAAGCCGAACTCGGGCTCGGACCTGACAATATCGTCAATCTGCACGGGATCAATTACAACGCTGATGGCGGTGGTAACTGGATGGGGATCGACTACGTCCACATTGGCGAAATCGAGGAAGAAGACATGACGCCTCCGGTGTTCTCTCCGGTTTCCATTGCGGATGGTCAACTGACCATTACCTGGACAGGGAACGGTGTGCTGGAATGGGCCGCTTCCGTGAGCGGTCCCTGGACCGCGATTACCCCGGCGCCCGGTTCTCCCTATACGGAAGATGTCAGTGTGGCCAGTCAGCGGTTCTACCGTTTAAGGCAGCCTTGATTTTAATTTGACTCATTCGTTTTCAAAAGGGGTTCTTCGGAACCCCTTTTTTATTGCTCGGAATGCGGCTCGAAAAAGGGAAGCACTTCATCGTAGTGCTTCCAATCCGCGCTTAATGCGTCCACATTCAGTTGATGTCTGACGACGAATGGTCGCATTTTAACGAATTTAATGATCTGGGTGACGTTTTGCTCGAATAGATTCTCATCAAAAGGAGCCAGCCCTGAGGTTATGTGGGGATAAATTCTGACATACCAAGAGCGAATCCTCTCCAATGTTTTCTCGGAATCCCAGGCATGATCCAGGAAACCTTGGATAGCCTCCCGGTAAGCTTGGCGACCGGTTTGGGTCATGACCAGAGCTCGTCCAACCACTTCCTCCAAATTTGTACCAAACATGTCGTGTCGGGAGTCCTCCATGCTCTGGTCCGCGCCGTGAGGGAAAAAGTAAAACTTACCGGTAGTGGGATCATCGTAGAGTCGATAATTGTTGGCTTCGGGGTAGCCGTCCCAGTTGTTGATGAATTGTTCGTTGGCCATGAACCGGGCAAAAGCTTTCAGATCAATCCAATTCTTCAGAGTGGACCATGGGTCAATGGGATCAGCTTCCATGATAGCCTCGTAAAGCATCCGAATTCGAGTGCGGTCTCCTGATTCCTGATTGCTGTCCAAGTCCAGATCCTCCCAGTCAATGACGCCCCCCGGACCTTCGAACAGGTCTCCGCTTGGATCCTCAAACCATCGTTTCAAATAATCTTTGGTCGCGGCTTCAACCTGGACGTACAGCCCGTAAGTCTCATCATTCACTCGAAGTGTTGCATGGCATACTCTTGGTGCCACGACTCCTGAATCCCTGAAAAAAGAATATCCAACAGCCTCGTGCAGATAAGAAGGATCCTGAACAGCATTGTTCAAGATGATGCGTTTCAGTCCGTAGAAGCGTTGGTCTTTTGAGAATGCGTCAAATTTGATGGAGAACGCCGGTTTGGAATCACCCTGAATGATGCGGAAACTGCCCCATCCGCCCTTAAGTTTTACCCCCACATCCGGATAGGTTTTATCATCATGTTTGAACGTGCCGCGAACATAGGTCTTGGGATCATCCCTCAAAGCCTGGATGGCCTCGTTGCCCAATTCCAGTTGGTAGCGGTGGACTTTGTCTGATTCAAACAAATCATCCGCCTCATCTCTCCCGGGGCGTTGGTCGGAGAGAAAGTGATTCTTCCGCAGAGCCAGGCGGTCCATTGCCTCGGCCAGCAATGATTTCTCTCTGGTCAGATCGGCATTCGGGTTTTGAGAAAAGATGAGAACATCCAAAAGCAGTTTTGTCGCCCGCCATTCACCTTGATCAGCAAATTCTTTCGCGTGCTGAAAAGCAGTCTCGATGAGTTCGCGTTGAGGGGGGAGCGACGGCAAGTCGTCATCTGTCCAACGCTTGCGATTGTCCACCCATCTTGCATAAGGTCGGATTCTTGGATTGATGTAAATGTATTTGATATAATATATGATGGAAGCGGAGCTAAAAAGGAGCAAGCTGGCGGTCGCAAACACATACATCTTCCACTTCGATCGTCTGACTCCGGTAAGTAATGATACCATGCAGAGAAGCAACGCTACTGAGCACACTATGATGCATACCCGTAGGACCTTCCCCTTCAGTCCAACTTCCAGAGGCAGATTCTTTTCTCGTTTCAAATGATCGTAGTGAAGTAAATCATTCGCATTCTTCCAGGCTTCATGGTTTTTAAACCAAATCAGTGGAAGTTGATCCTTCAAATGTTGATGGTTAAAAGCTTGCACGATCAATTCGAGCCGTTGGTCCCTGTTTCCTTCGTAGAATGATTCAACTGGAATTTCAAATTCATCCAGGAGCATACCCCATTTGTTTTCGAAAGGACGCCGGGCTAATGCCATGCAGTCTCTCTCAAGAAGATCCGTCGCCTCTTGCAGCAAGTTCAACTTGATGAGGTTTCGAACATGACCAAAGGCATTTCTTGGTAGAAGTTGGTGCTGTGCGGACGCAATCACTTTTTGGTGAACGATATGCACGTTTCCGTGCAGGACTTCTTCTGGGCTGAGATCCCATTCTTCGAGGTAATCGAGCGCATTGAAACGAATGCTGGGATCAGTGGTCGTGACAGCGATGGATGCGATCAGGCGGGCTCCTTCGTAACCAGCGCCCATTTTAGTTAATTCCAGGGCAAGATCAAAAACGGAATCCAGTTTCTCGACATCATTGGCAATGTGAGATAAATCCGCCAGTGTGGATGCTGCTGCTACAGGCAGAGCCAATTCAGAATTTGCCAGATCGGCTCCAATCGCTTTGGGAAGGGTGCTTAATAGAGCAATACACCAAGCGAAGGTGAGCAGCATGAATGTTTGGTGGATGACTCGCATCAATTTGGACAGGTCGATGGGGTTCAACTTTCAGGAGAAATAGTCCAGTTAAAAGCTCAATCCATGTCGCTATTTTCCGATAGTCCCTCTCTCGTATATTACAACAAAATAAGAATCAATTGTTTACAAGATCCTATCGTTCCAGTGCAATTTGTCCACTCTTTCTCATCCGAAGCCACGAATTTGTACGCAAAAAATTTCCAAGAATCCTAAAGGACTCTCGAAATTGTAAGGCGACATTGCGCCGAAAAACTCCTTTCAATGCACTTGGCCAGCGGACACTAAGTGGGTCTAACAGCATTAAGGGCGTCTGTTGCTGCTTGGCGACTTGCCCTTGCCCTTACCTTTACTCACCGTTGACTCACGTTTACTGCCGCTTCCTCCTGTTGTCAGGTTTTCCAGTTTACCTATGAACAGCAGTTGGGGGCTGACATAGTTGGTTGCCGTTGGTTTTTTTACTGCCTCGTTGTACATAACTGTGGTATTCGGGCTAAAACTCAGAAGCGAACCGGTGCCTAACAGGGACGCTAACGTCTTTCATCGTCAGCTTATGTGCAACCGATGTCAACAGATTTTATTTGAACCTTTGATACCCGATTGCGTGTCACAGCCCTTTTCCACCATGTAACCCGAAACGCTTCCCTACTTTTCATCAATTCGGACATCGAGCAGTGCTTTGATCAAGCGTTCATTGCAGTTGAAGAATTTGGTGTTGATTCTAGTCTTGAATAAGGCGCGTAGGGGTTTGACTTGGGCACAGCGTGAATCGAATACCATTGCCAGTCGAGTGGCCTGGATCATTTCGAAAATATTCCTTCCCAAGTCTCAATGAACGTTGCTGAATCAGCAGGGAATAAAATCTTGTGTCAGTTTGATTCATCAACGCGGACAAGGTTTCAAAAACCTTGCGTATTGTCGGATTCGAACCACTAATTGAATTGGGTATGATTGCCATATGGATTCCTGATTTGAGAAAATATCGCTGTCATCTCACGGGTCATTTCAGTGCCAAGGTTGGTTTGTTTAGATGATGAGAAACAAGGTATGCAACATTCTTGATAAGATTAAACCACGATAGGGGTGAAACGACATGTTGGATGTGATGGTACAAATGCTTGGCATGGTGTGGTTGGTTGGATTGCCAATCAGTGTCGACAATACAATCGGAAGCTTGCTAGCCCGGATATTTCATCAAAACCAGAAATCTCCAAAACTGGGTGACCATTTTGGAGAATGATCGATTTT
>JAQCFT010000166.1 GCA_027619545.1 Verrucomicrobiota bacterium
GGGGATTTTAATGATGATCCGTCTTCTGAAACGTTGAAGCACCTCAGAGGACCGGCCGGCAAATGGAGGCTTGCAGATGCCCGTCCCATGGGCGGAAGGCCGGGGAACGTGATTCCATACCTTGAGGGATCCGGTCAACGCCGGTCGGTGTGGACCCATTTCTTCGATGATGATGATGTGTTTTCGCGCATGGATTACATTTTGATGAATCGGGATCTTTCCGGAAGGTATCGTGCGGATTTGAGTTATGTGCTGGATCTGCCGACCTGGGGGGTGGCTTCGGATCACCGTCCGGTATTGGCGACCTTCGAACTGCGATAAGGCCGGGGAGTGGTTGTTGGTTATACTGATTGCCAAAAGTATTTGCGTATAAGGGGCTCGCTGATGCTTCTTATCCTCGCGCCCGCTGCGCTAGGAACGCAGTGACGCAGAGTTTTTTCTGAAATTACTTTTGGCAAACGTTATAAGTGGATGATGTGAGGAAAAAAAGGCTCCCCAAATTGAGGAGCTCTGATGATGCCGTGTGGTTGCCGTGTCAGAATGCAAATTCGACCTGTGCCCAGAACTTGTTGACGTCCACCATGCCTGATTCTCCGTTGAAATAGGCGTATTTGACCAAACCCGAGAAGTGTTTTCCAAACTGACGGGTCGCGACGATGTCCAGTTCATTGCCGTAGTCGCCACCGCCTCCCTCTTGTGGACGCAGATCGTGGTAGATGGCTTTCAGAGGAATTTCATAAGGCAGTTTTACGCCAATCCATGCTTGGTAATCCTCGATACCTCCTGCGGGTGTGGTCAGAAACATGTCGGCCCATCCTTGGAACGCGTGCAGCGTCGACAGGGGAGTGGTGAACCCCATGGCCGCATTGTCGCTTCCCAGAACTTCATACCCGATGCCCCCGCTGAACCGTTGGTATTCACCCCCCAATTGAAGATGGATATATTCGGCATTCAGATCTGCAGCGTTATCTGCATAGTCGGTTTGATAAGCAAACTCGGCTCTGTATGTCAGATTGAATGCATCGCTAAGCGGAGCTTTTCCGGCATAATAAAGACCATAGATGCTGGTGGAAAGCGCAGGTGCCTCGTCAAGGTCCAGCAGGTAAGCGTAACCAACCAATGATCCATAAGGCACCTTGTCATATTTCAAGTGAAAGACATGACTATTGGATTGCCATCGCCCATCGGCGGGCCCTGCAGCATCCCCTAACTCCGGGCCAAAGATTCGGTTGACACCGAAAATATACCCGTAAGCGGCGGTCAAGTCCTCGATGGATTTGTTGATCAGCGTGACCGCATCATACGTTTGCAGATTCTGCCGCCATACCACATTTCCTATAAAACGGTGATTATCGAGCGTGAAATTCTGACGGCCGAATTTCAGTGCGTTGTCCCATTTCTCGTAACCCGCCCAAACCTGATTGACTTCGGTCCCTTCCGGGTCCGCCACAACATCGTGATCAAATACATTCGCCGATGGACCAGGCGCATTTCGATAGTTGTCCTCGCCACCGAGCGCTGAAACGTTTTCAAACTCAATCATTCCCTTGAGCCCGTTCCAGTTGTCGGTCGTATAGCCCAAACGAGTGCGGAAGGTGATGGCGTTGGCCGATTGGATTCCAGGTGTGGTGGAATCGGCATTTTCATACCGGAGTCGCGTATTGAGGTTGATTTTGCCGGATGAAACGACTTTTCCAATGCGATCTTCCAAGGAAAGGGCCTCTTGCGCGCTTTTGCCTGTGTTCACGGCAGGTTCGGCAGCAGTCAAAGTGCAGGTCATCACGAGCGGAGCACACCATAAAGCGAGGTTAAGTGGGTTTTTCATGTTTCTTTCGTTGGTTGTTGCAGTGAGCGCCTTTGCCTTTGCATTCTTGTTCACAAGAGGTGTGCGTTCACTATGTTGTCCAAGTTAATCACGTGGACAAACCCTAGCTGCTCATTTTTTGTCCAAGAAAAGGACAATGTTGCTGCTCGCTTATGGACACATTTCGTTCCGAGGGATGACGATCTTTTATATATTTCGATTCAGAGTGGGGGGAAGCATCAGGGACGGGCGTCCTTCCATTCCCAACGTTCACCAAAGAAACCTGCTTCCGCAATGCCGGCCGGCCAACGAGGTGATGCCGGAATGGATAGGTCCAGGATAGCCCAGTCTGGAAGTTTTGGAACTTGCCTCGCATTGTTCAGGTAGTCGTATTCCCGGTAGGTGAACCCACTGTTTATGACGATGTATTTGGAAGGATTCAGCGGGTTTGGAAAAATCATCGCCGGTAGATAGCGTTCTGGGGGGTAATCCCTTTCCGGGGTATGGACACCTTGATGATCCCATCGGATGGGAAGCTGTGATGCTATTTCTCGGATCAGCCTGTTGCTGGTTGGGTCTCCCCATAGGATCAGATTGCTTTCCTTGATGTCGGATTCGGTGACGTCCTTGTCCAGTTTGAATCTTGGTTCTCCTCTGAACTGCTGCCGCCAGTGTTGAAGTGCATGAGACATCTCTCTTGAAACCCAATCACCCACCTCGGTGTTCATTGCCCAACTGCCAGGCCCCACCATCAGGAAGCGATCCATGAACGCATCGTCTATGGGGCCTTGTAGTCCGGGAATCTTTTTCAATGCATGTTCAGTTGCGGAGGATGAAAGCTTCCAGTTGCCTTTTTCCTTTGTCATATGAACGGTCCATGAACGGTCGGTTAATACTCTGTTCGTCACGACCTTTTGTCCGTCCACCCATAGTATGGGTGTTATCGAGTTGTCGAGAGGGCACTCGCCCGCATTCATGACAATAGAGAAGGAAGCGATGTTTGTGGTGTCAATGTCCAGTTCGTGATCTGAAACGATTTCAGCTTCGATACGGGCACGATCCCAATGAGTTTCCAGTCCAGTCAAATGGATCCATTTCATTTTATCATACCGAAGAGTGTAAGTGGTGAACCGAATCTTGTCCGGCACCGGATCGCGCCCGACCCGGGCGATGGAATTGATCTTCTGGTCGATTGCTGTCTTTGAATCCGGGTGGTAGCGGTGGGCTGTGTCCGGACCAATGATATGTGTCATCTGCAGCCCCTCGCGTTCCAGAAAACGTTCCATGATATCGGCGGCCTGCTTTTGACGGTCGATCGCCCCACTGTATGCCACTGTTGGGCATTGGAACAGGTTTTCGGCATACACCGTGGCGTCATAAAGGTTCCAGAGCTTGACTTCCCACCAGTGGGGTTTGAGGGTTTCATTCTGGAACACCTCCAAAAATTCCTTGGTTTCGGAAAACCCGGCTCCAGGTGCGGCGGCTGCCCACAAACCGGCGTAGTGCGTTGCAAATTGCCAGCACGCGGCGCCTCCCATGGAAAACCCGCGGACGACGATCCGGTTTTCATCAATCAGGTAATCTTTTCTGACATGTTCCATTGCTTCGAACAGGTCGATTTCACCGGCAAATTTGTTGGCGTTGCAGTAACGTCCGTAGAGGTGAAGTACGATGGTGTTGTCGGGAGTGAATTGTCCTTCACTGTGCAGCCGTTGGTTGAGGAAGGAGAGTTCGGTCAGCTTTTCACCGCGACCATGGAACCAGATGTCCAGGCGAATCGGGATCGAAGATCCAGGCCGCCAGGTGGAGGGGATCACCAATCCGTATGGCTGAACGGAATCATCAATGTTGGAGCGATACCCGCGTGGTACGAGTCCGGTGCTCTTGAGCCAATCCGGAGAAGCTTGAACCAGTCTTTGAAGACGCTCTTCAGCGACGGCCAGTTGTTCCATGGCTTGGGAGAATTCCTTCTTCGGGTCGTAGATCTCGTTGTAGGTGACGGCTGTTTCCACGGCACTTGCAAACACTTCAATGTCGGAAAAGTGACGCAGCAACTCAGGCTGATCCTTGAGTTTTTCTTTTGCCTTGGCGATGTCTTTTTTCAGGGAATCCAGCAGGTTCACCACCTCCGCCTGTTGATTGGGTTCAAATGAAGTTCCGACAGGCGGGATTGGGCGGGCTACATCCATCCGATTGTCGGTCGGTCCGTCGGCCAGGATGAAACATGGTAAAGTCGATATGAACGTGCAGAAAACGCACGCCATAGCCATTCTTTTCGACATTGAGATCATCCGACTATCAAATGCACTTCACGCCCTGAGGGCAAGATCAATCATTCGGCTGGCTTGAAATCCGGGGTTTGGACAAATTGTTTCAAGGCGCATGCGGATTCGGTGCTCTTCCTTTCGATGGCTTCCAGCAATCGCTTGATGTCTTTTGCAGGCATGTTGTGGGATTCTTTTTCCAATTGACCGCAGAGCGCCGCCAGTTGCTCCAGGCCCATGTTGTTCGAGCTTCCCTTGAAACTGTGTGCACTTCGGACAAGCTTTTCGGTTTGTCCGGTTTGAAGGGCTTCCTCCAACTCTTTCAGTCTTTTGGGAATTTCCTTTTCCACAAACATCAGGATCAGTTTTGCCAGCACACTGGATTCAGCAGGTTGATCATCGCCCAGAAATTGTTTGAGCACCGAAGGATTCAACAGTTTTGTTTTGTTGGACCGGTCTGCATTGCCGGTTGCTTCCCGATTCAACTTGCCGGATATCGGGGCAGAAATTCCTGATGAAACTTGTGCTTTGAGTGAGCGTTTCAGCGCCGTTGCCAGAGATGTGAAAATGACGGGTTTGGACAGGTAATCATCCATGCCGGCATCCAGGCACTTCTGCTGATCTTCGTCCATGGTGTTCGCGGTCATTGCAATGATGCGGTGGGGCTTGTCCAGATTTGATTCACCTGCCTTTTCAAGGGCTCGTATCCGTCTCGTTGTTTCATAACCATCAAGTTCCGGCATCTGGCAATCCATGAGGATGATCGGATAGGGTTTCTTTGCGAGTAATTCGAGCGCTTGAATTCCTGAATCTGCCGTGACTGCTTGGAAGCCCAGGCGTTTGAGCATGTGTTCCGCGACGGACTGGTTCACCGGATTGTCTTCTACCACCAGAATTTCAAAGGGGGCAGTTTCAGAGTCGATGAGTTTCAGATCCATGCCGGATGGCGTCGTAGGTGAGGCAGGTAGGAAAATCTTTGTTTCATTTTCTGCCTGTTCGGAGCAGCTCAGCCGGTTCAGTCCGCGAGTCAGCGAGCCCTGGGTGACCGGTTTGTTGACGGTCAGATCAATGCCCAGTTTTTTCAATTCCTGCTTGGGAAGTCTGCCTCCGTAGTTGGAAAGCAGTATGACTTTGGGTGCAGGTGATAATCCGAGGGACTTGAGGGTGTGACAGGCTTCCATGCCTGTCTGGTCGGGGAGCTTTGAGTTGACCATCACGTAGTCATAAGGCGCCTGGGTTCTCTGAACTTTGGTCAATTCCTCCAGTCCGAGCCGCCCCTTTTTGACAAAATGATAATCCATTCCATAGTTCCGCAGGATGGGGGCCAGGGCTTCCTGCGAATGATCGTTTGGTTCCATGACCAGAATCTTTTTTCCGCTCCAATCAAATCGGGGTTGTTTGGTTCGGGATTTGCCTGTCGATTCAATCTCCATCGGCAGAGTGAACCAAAAGCAGGATCCTTTCCCCCATGTGCTTTCCAGGTGCAACTGCCCTCGCATCAGTTCGATCAATTGCCGTGTGATGGCGAGTCCCAATCCGGTTCCTCCATATTTGCGTGTAGTGGAACTGTCGGCCTGTGTGAATGCTTCGAAGATGCTTGCCTGGGCATCTTCCCTGATGCCGATGCCGGTATCGATGATTTGGAATTTGATCCAGCTGATTTCACGGGTTTTTTTGACCGGTTCAATTTTGATTTGAATTTCTCCTTCGTGCGTGAACTTGATGGCATTACCGATGAGGTTGGTGATCACCTGCTGTAACCGTGTGCAATCTCCTCGGACGATTGTCGGTATGGAAGGGGCAAGGTTCAGTATGATTTCCAATCCCTTGCACTGTGCATTGTCGGCGAGAAGGTTGACGGTTTGCTCGATCTTTTCCCCGAGAGAAAAGGGCTCGTTCTCAATCGTCATTTTACCTGATTCAATCTTTGAGAAATCGAGGATGTCGTTGATCAATCGCAGCAGGCCATAAGCGCTTGATTCGATGGTTTCGGCAAAACTCAATTGTTCCTCGGACAAGGGGGTTTGCCGCAAGAGGGAACTCATGCCAATGATGCCGTTCATTGGGGTACGGATCTCGTGACTCATGTTGGCAAGGAAAACGGATTTCAATCGGTTGGATTCCATGGCCGCTTCGCTGGCAAATTGAAGAGCGGCTTCGGCCCGTTTTCTCTCTGAAATATCTTCTACAACGCCTTCGTAGTAGAGGATTTTTTTGTCCTCGTCTTTGACCGCCCGGGCGGTTTCGGAAATCCAGATTTTTTTGCCGTCGCGTCGGTAGATCTCTGATTCGAACTCATGCACTTCGCCATGTTCCTGCATTTGGCGTTCGAACTCGGACCTTCTGGTAGGGTCCACGTACAGCTGGTGCTGGATGTCGGTCAGAGATTCTTGAAGATCCTTGGTTGACTTGTAACCGTAGATACGGGCCAAGGCGGGATTGATTTCCTGATAATGCCCGTCAGGTGTTGTTTGGAAGATGCCTTCGACCGCGTTTTCGAAAATGCCGCGGTACTTTTGTTCCGCTTTGCGAAGCGCTTGTTCGGTTTGGACCAGCTTGGTGACATCTTTGGATACCCCGAATGTTCCGACGATGTTTCCGTCCTTGTCATAATAGGGCATCTTGCTGGTCAAGACCCATCCAACCTTGCCGTTGATCCACGTTTCTTTCTCGACCTTGTTGATGATGGGCTTCCCTGTTCTGAGAATCTTCTTTTCGTCCGCCAATGCGGGCTGGGCATGCTCTGCGCTGAAAAAATCAAAATCCGTTTTACCTTCCGCTGCCGCCGGGCTTTCAAGTCCCAGTCGATCGGACAGTTCACGGCTGCATCGGATAAACCGGGATTCCTTGTCTTTAAAATACACGTGATCCGGAATGGAATCCAACAGAGAACGCAAGAGCTGGCGTTCCAGCGCCAATTCCTTTTCCGTTTCGATTTTGTCGGTGACATCCCAGAAAATGCCTTGGGTGCCGACCACTTTTCCCTCCGGATCATAGATCGGTGTCTTGATGACATGAACGTAGCTCCTGGTGTTGTTCAAACCGACATTTTCCTCCGTTGTATCGATGGTTTCGTGCGTTTCCATGACGTGCCGGTCGTCGTCCTGGTACTTCTTGGCGGAATCGGGAGGGAAGAGATCGAAATCCGTTTTGCCTATGATTTCCTCAAACGTTTTTCCGATGGCCTTGCAGAAGTTTTGATTGGCAAAGGAGAAACGTCCCTTCGTGTCTTTCCGGATGATGTGCTGCGGGAGACTTTCAACCAGGTTGTGGTAAAACGCTTCTGAATCGTCGTAAGCTTTCTTGACTTTCTCGTGTTCTCCGGAGAGCTGGTGGAGTTGTGATTTTGCATCGCTCAGGAAAATGGAACCGGCAATCTGTCTGGTGATGATTTCCAGGGATTCAGACTGCGCGATTGACAGGCTGTGTGGTTCTGAATCCAGCAGGCTGAGAACACCTAGAAAGTCGTTCCTTTTACTGTGGATGGGGAATCCTGCCAGGAATCGAAATTTCCAAGGACCGGTGACCAACCCATCTTTCGACCACTCAGGATGTTTGCGCGCATCGCCTACCACAATCATCTTTCTCTGCTGCTTGACGTGATTGCAAAATGGAAGGTCCGGAAAGTGAGGGGATGGTTCCCAGTTGCGCCCTGAAACGAGCGAAAGCTGTTGGTTCCGGTAAAAATGGATTAATACCGTATTGGCACCCGACAGCGTGGCGGCAAGTTTGCACAGTTCCTTGAGTTCTTCCCCGTTGCTGACCACTTTTGTGATCTCTTGATCCTCCGGTGAACGGGATGCAGCGGATGGATGCACGGTTTCCTGTGAGCTCATACGGATTATGGATAGTTAGTGATTGTTTTGATCGATTTGATTTAAAATTCGGTTGCCTAAAGCTAATGTAAATAGTGCAGCGCTCCATGTCACTCCAAAGATGCCCCACCAAATGCCATCAAGCTTCCAGTCCAACACAAAGGCCAGCAAATAAAAAACGATGCATGGAGCCAGGATTTGACGATAAAGCCCGATCCAGAGGGCAATCATAGGACGTTTCAAACCTTGCAGCATGAACACTGTCTGGAACAATATCACGTAGGAACAAAGTGTGATGGATGCGATCCTGAGGTATTCCGCTCCAATGCGTGTGACTTCCGTGTCATCCGTGAAGCGTTGCATCATCCATCCTGCGCTCCAGTACAAAGCCACACCTCCAGCCAGCATCATGATCAGGCCGGCTTTCATGGCGAACTTGCGCATTTCACGCACCCGGTCGATTCTTCCGGCTCCATTGTTTTGACCGGTCAAAGCCAGGACCGCAATATTCAACCCGATGGTTGGCAGGAGGATGATTTGTTCGATGCGCGTGGCGATTCCGTAAGCGGCGACGCCTTCCTTGCTGAAAAAGCTCACAAACCAGGTGATCACAAAGATGCCTGCCGCAACAGTCATCATGTTCACCGAAGCCGGGATTCCCTGTTGGGCCAGTTGCTTCCAGGCTTGCATGTCTGGAAACCATGCGGCTTTCCCCCATGGAAGGCGGAGTTTGGAATTGGAGACTTTCACCGCCATGTAAATGCACCCCAGCGCTTGAATCAGAACGGTTGCCAGGGCAATGCCACGGATGCCCATCGCAGGCAGGCCCATGCCTCCGTACATGAACCATGGATCCAGCACGAGGTTCATCAGGAATCCCGCTATCAGCAAGTTCCTGAAAGTTGTGGTATCTCCCTGGGCATTGAGGATGGCGTTGCCGATGGATTGGCCGATGAAGAACAGTGTGCCGGTCAATATTCCATTCATGTAACTTGTGGTGATATTCAGATACGGACCTTCAGCCCCTAAAATTTTGAACAACGTCGGGCAGGCTGCAAATCCTATCAACATCAGGAGCACTCCGAGAGTCATGCTGAAAAGGACTGATTGCACAGCCATGGATTGTGCCTCTTGCCGGTCGTCTGCTCCCAGTGAATTGGAAAGGATGGCAGTCGCTCCCTGCGAGATGCCGCTACTTACCGCTATCAGGATAAAAAACACCGGAAAAGAGACCGAGAGCGCCGCCAGGGCGTCGGTGGATAATTTCCCGGCGAAGTATGTGTCCACCACGTTGTACATGGTGTTGAAAAAGAATCCGACGCTCGCTGGAACAGCGAGTTGCTTGATTAGTTTTGGGACGGGGTCCTTGGTCAGATTCATGTTTTAGATTGGCCTTCGCAAGACTGTTCGCTACGCGGTCTTATGACAATGGAATTTTTTTAGAGGGAGAAATTTGACTCGTTAAGGACACTTACTATGATTCGGTGACAACATGATCAATTTAAGCCTCAATAAACTGTTGGGCGATGCCCTGGATCCGCTCACCATGATTTGGATCATCCTCCTGTTGGCAGCCAGGCGATTCTGGAAGTTGAAAGCATACAGGTCGGGCATCGGCATGTTCATTGTCTGGGTGCTGGTTTGGTTTCTTGGAGCATCACCCTTGTCGGGGATGATACTGGGCAGTTTGGAAAGCCCATACCTCAAGGCGGAACCATCCTTGCTGGAGAATGTCGATGCGGTGGTCCTCCTGGGAGGCGGGATGTATCCGCAACCTGCGGAACGTTTGTCTTTTACACTTAATGAATCCGGTGATCGCTGCTTGACCGCGTTTGATCTGATTGAAACAGGTGTGGCGAATCATTTGGTGATTGGAGGGAGCGATTACCGGATTCAGGGGAAGCCATCCTCCGAAGGCATGCTGCTTCAGCAGTGGCGGCAACGCTGGGACCTGAACAAGGGTGAAATCCACTTGCTTGACGGGAGTTTAACCACGCGTGATGAGGCAGAGCAGGTGGGCAGACTGATGGTGGAAAAGGAGTGGGAAAAAGTGGCCTTGGTCACTTCTGCCTGGCATATGAAACGGTCCTTGGCGGTTTTCAAAAAATATGGTGTCCAAGCCATTCCTGTCGGATGCGATTTCATTGGAACCACCACTGCCACGAGGCATTACCGGTGGAAGGTTTTCCCTCAGTCAGACAGGTTCCAGGGCCTCCATCTCTACTTACACGAGATTATAGGTTACTACTATTATCGGCTGAGGGGGTGGATATGATGGATGACCGGGGCTTGCAGAACCTTTCCAAAGAAGAATTGCTGGATTGGATTCAGCACCGCCTTGGCTGTTTGAACATGGGGGATGGATCACAATTGACACGTTTTCCAACTTCCAGTCCCGCCGGTTTCCCTGATGATTTCTTTGTTCCAACCTTGTTTACGAATCTTCCATTTACGGTTTACGTTCGCCCATTGAATTTGGATCAGGCATTTAACTGGATCTCCGATCACTCTGTCCACTTGACCGGATACGATTCCTGTCTTTACACGGAGGAACCAGGCTTCTGGGAAGAACGGATTCACCCGCAGGACAAGAAACGGGTGTTGGCAGTGATGGCCGCGGGGAGGGATGAGCCGGTGATAGAATTGGAGTATCGCTTTCACACCGCCGATGGGAGATGGATCTATGTATTGGTTC
>JAQCFT010000167.1 GCA_027619545.1 Verrucomicrobiota bacterium
GCCTTTTCTCTGTAATCAACGGTGAGCGGGAAAAAGTCCTGACCTTCTCGCGCTTCGGAAGCAGCCACAGCTGCAACAAGAATGATGGTTTCGCCCATTTGGACGGTGACGGCTCCATCTGCTTGACGGGCCATTTTTCCGGTTTCAAGGATGATTTCCTTGTCCCCGACTTTAATCGTAGTTTTTTCAGACATAACAATAGGAAAATCCAACGCCATCATGACGCTGTCATTTCATTGATGCCCGTTGGCCCTGAGGAACTTCTTTCAACATCCACAGAAAAATGTCGGCTCCTGAAAGAAATTTCCCTGGTCCAACGGGTCTGGTTTCGGTGTTTCCGGAGCGTGACTGTGTGCCATAACCTGATTCGTGCACGCCCCTTCCACAAATCAGGACAGGCAGGTATATATTTCCCTGCCTGTCGACACAATTAAAATGATAACCGCCAGCCGTGAAGGCCGGCCGGAGTGCTTGCGCTTAGCGACGCAGGTTAAGTGACTGAGTCAGTGCAACATAACGCTTATGGTCGGTGCGATTAATGTAATCCAGCAAACGACGGCGTTTGGAGACCATCATCAGCAACCCGCGTCGGCTGCTGAAATCTTTCTTGTTGATCTTCAAATGCTCGGTCAACGAGAGGATTTTCTTGGTCAAAATGGCTACCTGAACGTCTGCGGAACCTGTGTCCTTGTCGTGTCTACGATAGGTTTCGATTGTCTTTGATTTTGCTTCCATACAACTTCTTTGGCAAATGCCTCTAAAATAACAAGCAGCGCAGTGTAGTGTGCGCGGCCGACCTGTAAAGGAATTTTCGTGAAAATTTCCTTTGCCTTACCAATGGCGGAGATCCAGATTATCATGGATCGAAGACGTTACAACTCCTAAAAATGGCAAAAACCAGCGAACTTTCCCTCAGTGTGCGACTTTTTCTCAAGGCTTATCCCTGGAGAAAAATCAACCCAACCCCTTGGAGCCCTTTGCAAAAACCTCTTTCAGAGTGCCGGTTCGCCTTGGCCTCCAGCGCTGGCTTTGTGCTCCCCAACCAAGAACCTTTTGATGACCATGTCAAAGGCGGAGACCCCTCTTATCGGTGGATACCCACTGATAGCGATGTGGGCAGCCTAATCGAAACCCATCGTTCCCAATCCTTTGATCATTCCGGTCTGGAACAGGATCCTAACCTGGGATTTCCACTGGACCACTTCAGAACCTTTGAAGCGGAAGGCAGGATTGGTGCGTTGAATCATCGTCATCTTTCCTTCATGGGATCCATCACAGCTCCAGGGCGGTTTACCTCCCGATCAGCACCGGAATTCTCCGAAGCCCTGGCGGACGATGGCGTGGACGCTGTGCTGTTGGTGCCGGTCTGACCCATGTGTAACCAGACCGTGAGTCTGGCAGCAGCAGCCCTGGAACAACGCGGGATTACCACCGTGGTTCTCCAGTTCCTGAAAGATGTCGCCATCAAGGTTGGCCCACCCCGGGGACTCCTCGTACCTTTCCCGCATGGGTTTGCACTGGGGAAGCCTTTGGACCCAGCAGGGCAACGCGATGTGTTAACCCAAGCCCTGTCCCTTCTGGAGTGTCAGGACTTGGTACCGCCTCATCTTTCCACCTACCAAAATAGTACCACCACCGAGAAGGAAGGTTGAAAATCCATCTTACTGAAGGAATTCTCTATTGACGCAGTTCTTGGGCATCTCCCCGGACAGGACACGCCGGATTTCCTGGGCCGCCTTCTCGCGCATTTCCACCAAGCCGGCATCAGAATAGAAAGCTGTGTGAGGGGTGATCATCAGATTGACCGGGGGTTGCCGGTCTTGCTGCCACAGTTGAATCAGAGGCATATCAGAGGTGGCGGGTTCATCGGGCAGCACGTCGATTCCGGCTCCTGCGATCTGCCCTTCTTTGAGCGCCGCAGCCAAAGCATCGGTATCCACCACAGCTCCGCGGGCCGTATTGACCAGGATAGCGGTGGGTTTCATGAGGGACAAGGCGGAGGCATCGATCAGTTTTCGGGTTTCCTCGGTCAAAGGAGTATGCACTGAGACGATGTCACTGGTTTCAAGCAGTTCTTCAAGCCCAACCAAAGGAACCCCCAACAACTTGTCAGTTCCGGCCCGCACATAAGGATCATAAGCCTGAACATTCATCCGCAATCCTTTTGCACGCAACGCAGTCGCGCCCCCAATACGACCCAGGCCAATGATTCCCATGGTCGCACCGGCAACGCGGAAAATAGGTTGAATGGATCGCATATCCCAAGGCTGCAAGCCCTTTCGCAGGGTTCGTTCGGCTTTGATCAAACCTCGATTACATGCCAATGCCATGGCTATGGCGTGATCCGCCACTTCATCCACACCGTAATCGGGAACATTGCACACATAAATACCACGCTCACCGGCTGCCTTGCGGTCAATGTTGTCAAACCCAACCCCACATCTTACAACCGCCTTGCACTGATGTAATTCCTCAACAACTTCCCGGGTAATGGAAACCTCGTGACAAAGAATGATGCCATCTGCATCCGTCAGTTCCCCCATCAATTCCTGAGTATTTTTGGCAAGAAGACATTCCACATTGGCCACACCTTCGAGCACTTGCGTTTCGATGCTTGCAGGCGGTTCCAGGTAATCCGTTATCACGACGCGTTTCATGGACTTCATGCTGCCCGAACGGGAACCATTTGGCAATCCGAGAACCGGGTCACTTTTTATTGAGCAAAAGGTCGAATCAAGTTGTCATATTCCCAAGAATCGCGTGGCGATAGGGGTTGTCTGGATATTATAACTTGACCCAGCAATCGGGCATTCTAGCATGAGGCCTCGGATATTTGAATGATGGATGCGGTTTTAACATTACAGGACGGAACAATTTTCCGAGGAAAAGCATTTGGCGCCAAAACATCACTTTGCGGCGAGGTATGCTTCAACACATCGATGACCGGCTACCAGGAGATTTTGACGGATCCTTCCTACAAAGCCCAGATCGTGACCATGACCTACCCCCTCATCGGAAACTACGGTGTAAACACCGCCGATGTGGAGTCCTATAAGCCCCACCTGTCCGGATTTGTTGTCCGCGAGCTGTCGCCAGTTGTGAGCAACTGGCGTGCCGATACCGACTTGGACACCTATCTCAAAGAAAACGGTATCCCCGGCATTCAGGGCATCGACACTCGGGCTTTGACCAAACGCTTGCGTGTGGAGGGATCGATGAACGGCTTTTTGTCGACCGAAGAAATTTCCGATGAGGACGCCATCGCAAAAGCGAAGAGCTGGGAAGGGTTACTGGGTGTGGATTATGTCAAGGAAGTCACCCACCCCGAGCCCTTCATATGGGATGAGAAGGACGAACTGAGTCGCGATTTCCGCCTGATTCAAGGGCTGGAACAATCGGATCCAAGAAATTTTTTTCACCCTCTGCCTGAGGCAGACTTGAACATTGTCGCGCTGGACTTCGGGATGAAATACAACATTCTTCGACGGCTGCGACAACACGGATTTCGTGTGCACGTTTTACCAGCCAACGCCACCGCCGATCAAGTCAAAGCCCTTAATCCGCAGGGTGTGTTTTTATCCAACGGCCCGGGAGATCCTTCGGCAGTGGGATACGCAGTTCAGACGGTCAAGGACTTGATGGATCACGGTTACCCGATGTTTGGCATCTGCCTGGGACACCAGATCCTGGGGCAGGCCATGGGCGGCAAGACGTTCAAAATGAAATTTGGACACAGAGGCGGAAACCAACCCGTCAAGGACCTGGATACAGGGGTGGTGGAAATCACCTCCCAGAACCATGGATTCGCATTGGATTCTGATACGCTATCCACTGATGTGGAAGTGGATCGCATTAACCTGAACGACCAGACTGTGGAAGGGTTGCGGCACCGCACCAAGCCCATGTTCAGCGTTCAATATCACCCGGAAGCTTCACCGGGGCCACATGATTCAACGCCGTTGTTTCAAAGATTCAGAGACTTGATCGGCACCCAGGGAAGCTAACGTTAAAGAATAGATAAACCAGAAAACGGTTTGACTTGTGTCATTTCCTCAGGATAATGACTGCGTCAACCACACCGATATGGCCAAACTTGTCGTTATAAGCGAAGGATTTACGGGGAAAACAGTGGAATTGAAGGCGGACAAAATCATCATTGGCCGTTCGGAAGATAATTCTTTTCAAATCCCTGAGGGCTCGGTGTCGAGTCATCACTGCGAGCTGTCACTCAAGGGTGACGCCGTTCAGGTGAAAGATCTCGGATCGACCAATGGAACATTCATCAATGATAAAAAAATCACCGAAGGGACTCTGACCAAGGGCCAAGTGCTTCGACTGGGGTCCATCGAACTGCGATTTGCGGGCGATGAAGGTGGTTCCAGCGCGGTCGCAACCAAGACCGTAACACTGCCTCAAGGCGGCGTTAAACTGAACGATCTGGAACAAGGTTCCAAAGGTGTTTCCAAAGATGACAAGACCTTTGCCAAGAAAAGCAATAAGGTAAACAAGATCTTTATTCTGATCGGCGCCGTCGCCATTGTCATCCTGATCGGAGCGGTCGTCTTTGCCATCAACCAATTGAAGGGGCAGTAACACCACCCTCACTTCAAAGTAATTTCAAAAGGCCTTCCAAAACGGAAGGCCTTTTTCATTGAAAACCTTATTTCCCAGAATTGACCACAACGGGCTGCACCCAGGCACATTCGGTTTCGCCAGCCTTGTAAGGATTGCTCATTGGCTTGCTGGAGACAATCTTGGCACGCACATAGATTTCATCACCCTTGAAAGTATATGATGGAGCAATCCCATCGACCTGAGCCAGAACCTGTCCCACTGACTCATGATACTGATGTGTCACCCTGACCGGATTGCCATCCCCGGCACGCAGTGGTTCATGCGAGGTGTCAAAATCCTGTTTTGTTCCAATGAAATAGGTCGTGTAAGAAACATCGGGTTCTTGCCGAATCCGGAGCTTGAGACCATTTGAATCATGATGGATCGAGCTCAGGCTCACGCCGGATGAAGCATAAAAATCACCAACCTCCATTGCGCGAACCAAATGGTCAGGCGTCAAATTTCTCGAACGAACCATCACCCATCCACGTCCGGCATTGCTCAGACCGACCCGTTGCTCATGGTAGTTGTGGGCATCATCTGTGGCGATCCCATACATGATCGGCAAATCCAGCACGGCCAACCGCCAAGTCAGTACGATATCCCAAAAACGTTCCATACTGGCATGAGTTTTATCGCCTTCGTTATGCACGGAAGGATGCCCGTTGTAGACTTCGAAAAACTTTTCCCCTCTCAACTGCATGAACTCCTCGGCAGTGATGGCCCAACCAAAATTGGGATGATTGATGTGCGACATCAACGGCTGCCCGGTGGATTCACGCTGAGCCAAGATGGCGTTGATATTGTTTTGCATGACTTCGAGCACTGAACCACCACCCTGAGGTTGGATGGGCTCACGGATATGGGTCACATTGATGTGAATGGGCGCTGTCAGATACCGGTCCGTAAGTTCCTGGCTTTGGATGATCAGGAATTTTCCCGGCTCATCGAACAACGGTCGGTATTCACTTAGAGGCTTTAAGCGCACCTGCACCTTGCCCTCCTGAATACGTGAATCAACCCATTCGGCACCGAAACGTTCCACATATTTCTCGTAGGCGGTGGTTCCTCCCTTGTTGGCAGCAACATTCGACCATCGCTCACCAATTTGGATCACATTGTGATCGGACAAAACCGCGAAATCATAACCATTGGATTTGTACCAATCCATGATCATTTCAGGATAATCATCTCCATCACTCCACAAAGAGTGAGTGTGCAGATTGCCTTTCCACCAAGTTGGCTCGGAACGTTCTCCGGCACGAAGCATTGATAGAGAAAGGAAAAGCATCACTCCAGTGAATATCCGAAACGAGAAAAATGAATGCATGAGAACCTTATAACCGGCCAGGGCCTTGATGCAAAGCAGGAGATTGCAAAAAATCTGTGACAGAAAAACATGGTGCATTTCCTGACGAATAAGATAGGCTTTAAGCAGCTTTAATCATCTAGAACATGAAAAACACGATCAAGAAATACCTGACAATGAGCGCCATATGCGGATTGCTGGCCATGCCATCATGTGCCGTATCGGATGAAGCGGACGTTTTGTGGAAGCAAGTTGAAGAAGCCGGACAACTCAAACCAGCACCTGCCGACTGGCAGACCAATCGCCCCAGTCAGGAAGAAGTTGAGAAATTTATCGAAGAAAACGGAGCGCAAGCCTTTAAAGCAGCCAAACTTGCCAAGGAGTTTTACACCAAGCACCCAGATCACGCCAAAGCAGAAGAGGCCAGGACATCAGAGAAAGAACACCTGCAGAAGGCTCTTCAGGAGTATGGATATGTCGAAGCAGCTCCCGAGTTACTTAAACTCGATTTGCCTGTAGCTGAAAAATTTCAGGTCCGAAGCATCATGATCCAGAACCAGGCCATGGCCAAACAAGCCGAAGGTCGGGAAGCAGTGTTGTTGGAATTTGAAAAAGGAGTGCGTGAGCTGACCAAGGAGTTTCCCGATAACGAAGAAATCCCTCAAATGTTGATGTATATCGCCGAACAACTGGGCGGAAAAAAAGGCATCGAAATAGCCAAGGAAGTCAGTGAAAACGCCAAAAACGAACAAATCAAAGCCGCTGCCCGAGGTCTGGCCGAGCGATTGGGCATGTGGGGTTCCAAACTTGATTTGAAATTCACCGCGGTGGACGGCCGGGAGGTCGACTTACAAAAGATGAACGGCAAGGTCGTTCTGATCGATTTCTGGGCAACCTGGTGCGGTCCCTGCATTCAGGAATTACCCAACGTCAAGGCTGCCTATGAAAGCCTCCATCCGAAGGGATTCGAGATTATTGGCATCAGCTTCGATCAATCAGAGGGTAAACTGACGAGTTTTACGAAAAAGGAAAACATGCCCTGGCCCCAGTATTTTGATGGTCAAGGATGGCAAAATGCCTTCGGACAGCGCTTTGGCATCACAGCCGTCCCCACCATGTGGCTGGTCAATAAAAAAGGGGAGCTGGTGGAAGCCATCGAACATACCGAAAGACATCTTCTCAAAGACAAGATCGAAGCCCTGCTTGCCGAAAAAACGGAAGGCTGATCCAGTCCACCAGCGAACATCTATTGCAAAAAGGCCGGTCTCCAGACCGTCCTTTTTTTTATATCGAAATTTGTGAAACCGTAATGGCCCCACCAAAGCAAAGATCCGTGTCACTGCCTTTGGTCTTCTGACGATCAGGATATCGTCCGGAATAAACAGCTTCTCCCTCATCACCTGTATAGACTACCGGCAAAGGGTGTTTGCACGGTTCACAAAACCGCAACTCCGGCTCTGGGATGCCTGCCTCCAGATGCGGCAGGTTGACATTCCAAAATCGACCGGGCTCAAGAAGTATCTCTCCCAGCGCCTTCCAAACACGTTGCACACGTCGCCCCGCATGTTGCCAGTCCAAGTCGATTTCCCGTCTAATATAGTGCGAGAAAGCGATGGATCGAATTCCGAAAATGGCCGCTTCGCGAGCCGCTGCCGCAGTGCCGGAATAGTAAAGGTCTATACCAAGATTCCCCCCCTGATTCACACCGGACAACACCCAGTCAAAGGTAATGGAAGAATATAGATGCTTCACAGCCACCCGCACACAATCAGCCGGCGAACCGTGCACGGCCCACCTACGTTCACCTCTTTGCTCCAATTTGAGCGCTGTCCGCGTGGTGATGCGATGCCCACACTCCGAAACATGATCCGCGGGAGCCACTACGTACAGCTCACCCCCTACAGACTGCTGAAGGCACTCCAAACCTTCAGCGTCGATCCCGTCATCATTCGTCAAAAGAATCTTCATTGGTTTTCTCTGCTCAGTTTCCTATGCTGCCGCGGTTTGAAAATATCATGACTACCGCAAGTGCGAAAAAAATGATCCTGGCGGCCCGAACCTTGTGTGAGGACTTGGAGAAACTGTTGTTCCCGCCTCCCGTCGCGTGGGTCTACAACCCTATCCAATACGGACGTTCCGCACACGAGGATTACCTTAAACACTTTGCCGCCAATCGCAAACGATTCATTTTTCTGGGCATGAACCCCGGCCCCTTCGGCATGGTGCAAACAGCAGTGCCTTTCGGCGAAATCAGCTTTGTCAGGGACTGGATGGGGATTCAGGAAATCAAAACCGGTCCAAAGAACACTCACCCCAAACGCCCGATTCAGGGATTCGCCTGCCCGCGTTCGGAAGTCAGTGGAAAAAGGTTATGGGGTTTGTTTCAAGATCGATTTGGTGAAGCGGAGTCCTTTTTCAAGGATCACTTCGTCGCCAACTACTGTCCTTTGGCGTTTTTGGAGGAGTCCGGACGCAATCTAACGCCTGACAAACTCCCGGCCGAACTCAGGCAATCCCTCTTCGATGCCTGCACCGTCCATCTCTGCAAGGTGCTCGAAATCCTGAAACCCGAAAAAGTTATCGGAGTCGGACGTTTTGCCTATCAGCGCGCCGTCGAAGCCGCCGATCCCATGGGGATCGAAACCACGGAAATCCTTCATCCCAGCCCCGCAAGCCCGGCTGCCAACAAGGACTGGAAAGGAAAGGTCACAAAAAAACTGGTGGATGAAAACGTATGGGAGGCTGATTGAGCACAGATCAGGCCCGGATCATTGCAAAAGAAATAGCCGACCAATTAATTACGATGAAATTCAGAAAACGACTCCCATATTAATGAGCCGTTTCCAGCAACCATTCTGGATGTTTTTCTGCGAGCTTTAGGAGTATTTTTGCTGGCCCTGTAGGTTGTCGTCTCCCCTGTTCCCAATTTTGTAAAGTTCCTTTACTGATCCCAAGAGCAGTTGCGAATTTACTTTGGGATAATCCCAGATTGGATCGCACACGTACGACGTCATTCTTGGGGTCAATCTGAGTGATACGTGAAGCAACCAACTTCCCCTGACGAATTTGAATCGCCTCTTCAAGACTTTTCTCAAGCTTATCAAATAATTTCCGGCTCATTGTAACATGTATTCTAATAAAATCTTAAGACGGGCCACTTCCTTTGCAGTCAGGTTGTCCTTTTCACTCTTAGGATAAACCAGAAACATCCAAATGATGGAGTCATTTGCCATCCAGTAATAAATGACTCGCACACCTCCACTCTTTCCCCTGCCTTGAGCAGCCCATCGGATTTTGCGCAGTCCTCCGCTTCCTCTAATTATTCTACCAACCCCTGGATTCCGCGCCAAATGGAATTGCAGAGCAGTATAATCTTCATCAGTTAACAACTCAGACACCAGCTTCGTGAATGTTGGCGTCTCTATGAATTCCATGACAAAACCAACCTATACGCCTCTGACGTATAAATCAATCTCAATTTTGATTTCATACGAGTCATCTTGGCAGAACAGCAGTTCCCTATTGGGCGGTTGCAGCATCTTGGCTCAACGGTTCAAACTTGGAAGATTTGCTTTTAAGCCGAAACCGATAGGTCTTAAAAAACACACGCACGTCAAAGAACGCCGAGACGGTATCATCCACCCAAACATCGGGCAAATGCTCCGTTTGATCTACATTGATTTCAATGTCACGCAACACGCCTGCCAGACCTCCCAGAAAGGACACGGATTCAACCAATTTGGTTTCAATGCGAACGATGCGAAAGGCTTTCTTATCCACCCATACTTTGGGGCGCACGGCATTCATCAGGCGATCTACAAACCGATTGTCCAGGGAAAATTCCGGATCGGGGATAAACCGCAGGACGTAACACTCACGCTCCTGAATGCGTTCCTCTCCGTCCAGTAGAACCGAAAACTTCTTTCGGAAGAGATCCATGTTTTTCACCATCAGATCCTCATTGTGATCGCTATCCTTATCAGCCTGTCGGTGGAGAAACTGCTGCTGGCGATCAAGATTGTGAGCACGGTCCTTGTCGATTTCCTTTTGAGTGGCAGGTCGTCCATCAACTTCCAGAAGCAGCTGATCTCTCTCGTCCGAGTAGGCTCGATGTGTTTTTTGCGTGACCTTTTGATGTTTGCCTTCTGCGTCCAATTCTGTGATGACCGAACGCCTCAGGTAGGTAATGACTGGAAGATCTTTTCGAGGCTCCTTCAAGGTCAGGCGCACCTGCTCCAAAATCTCCTCGGCCGATAGCGCCTTATTTGCCCCAACCTTCACATCATCTGCAGACAAGGATACAATCATGCTCACTGCAAACAGCAGCACACCACAAAAACATACCATGCATTGAATCTGAACGTTTCGCATCCGCACTGCACCTTTACCCCACCCGCTCAAATCAGGCAAGCCAAGGTCGATTCAGCTGTATTTCAGTTGAATCATTCAATCGGTGCCGCAGCGGACGCGCAGCAGCACGTCCCTACCCACCCAGAAGCTAACGCCTCCGGTAGGGCCCCGCTGCCGCGGGGCCGCGAGCGCGCTGGGGGTGTGGGAATGTCTATGGCGCAGTCGGGTGCCGCAGCGGACGCGCAGCAGCACGTCCCTACCCACCCAGAAGCTAACGCCTCCGGTAGGGCCCCG
>JAQCFT010000168.1 GCA_027619545.1 Verrucomicrobiota bacterium
TGTATTTTCTCGCCGAGGCCTACCTGGGCTACACCCCTGTTTCCATCGAGTCATTGATCGGTCCCAAAGGAAAAGATCAAAAATCCATGAAGGATGTCCCCATGGATAAACTGGCCGAATATGCAGCCGAAGATGCGGACATCACCTGGCAGCTTTTCCGAAAACTCAAGCCGGAGGTGGAAAAACAAGGTCAACAGCGAGTCTTTTACGAAGTGGAAATGCCCCTGGTCCCGGTGCTTACTGCGATGGAATATGAAGGCATCCGATTGGATCCCGATTCGATGGTCAAGTTTTCAGCCCAATTGCTCGAGCAATCCTTGGGTCTGGAAAAGCAGATTCACAGCATGGCCGGAGAGACCTTCAACATCGCTTCCCCAAAGCAGCTTGGAGACATCCTTTTTGGCAGACTCAAGCTGGTGGACAAGCCCAAAAAAACCAAAACCGGTCAATACGCCACCAACGAAACCGTCCTGCAAACCCTGGCCGGCGAACATGAAATCATCCAGAAAATCCTGGAATACCGCACCGTCACCAAACTGCGAAGCACCTACGCCGAAGCGTTGCCCCAAAGCATCTTTGACAAGACTGGTCGCATTCATACCACCTTCCACCAGACAGCCACCGCTACTGGACGTCTGAACTCACAGAACCCCAATCTGCAAAACATCCCCATCCGAAGAGAACTCGGACAGGAAATCAGAAGGGCATTCGTGGCTCGCGGGGAAGGTTATACCTTGCTCTCGGCGGATTATTCCCAGATCGAACTTCGGATCATGGCCTCCATCAGTGGTGATCCCGCCATGAAAGCCGCATTCGAAGCGGGTGAAGACATTCATGCCGCGACTGCTGCCCATGTCTACAAAGTTGGGCTCCAGGACGTCACCAACGACATGCGACGCCGCGCCAAAACCGTGAATTTCGGGGTCATGTATGGGATTTCGGCGTTCGGTCTTTCCCAACGATTGGGCATCCCCAGAAAAGAAGCATCTGAAATCATCGAACACTATTTTGACAGTTTCCCGGCCATCAAGGGTTACATGGATGAAACACTCGAATCTGCTCGTTCAAAGGGATATGTGGAAACATTGACAGGTAGACGCCGTTACCTGCCCGATGTGAATTCCAGAAACGGCACCATCCGAGGCATGGCAGAGCGCAATGCAATCAACACTCCGATCCAAGGCACGGCCGCAGACATGATCAAGCTGGCGATGTCCGCGATTTGGAATGAACTGAATACAAAAAACCTTGAAACCAAGCTGGTGCTGCAGGTCCATGACGAATTGATATTCGACTTGAAGGAAACGGAAAGGCTGGAAGTGGAACCCCTGGTCAGAAAACGGATGATTGATGCGCTGCCATTGGAAGTCCCCATCGAGGTCGAAATCGGAACCGGTGCCAACTGGTTGGAAGCGCATTGAAGCCCTTCCAAACCGCAAAAACCCACTTTCTTTATCGATACAGCTACGTAGCAATCAAAGCAATCTTTTAATAAAGAGACTCCAGCAAAAAGAACAGCAAAGAAAACAACGCATTCTCAAGCTGTTGCCCAACAATTAGTTGCAATAAAACCACCACCCCAGCCCAAACTATCGTAAAGTCCAGCTAATGAAAAACAGCAAAAAAATTCAATTTTGCCTTTGATAATGGCGCGAAAGTAGCTAAAAGATAAGTGTCTTCGCGAGTGCGGAGACAGCGGGTTTTGGTGTTAAAAATAACCGTGTGTACACCAAGACCCGCTTTTTTTTATCAATCCTGCATCATGCGATCAATGGTGTTAAACCACGAGTCGTGGAGCGATTCCAACCCCCACTCAAAAGAACGTTCTCCCACCTTGATGGACAATCGCTGACCACCCACCGTGCCGATTTGTTCGACAGGCAGACCCAATATCTCGGCTTGCCCCAACACTTTTCCCAGGTAAACAGGAGAAATGGAAATTACGATTCGCCCCTGAATTTCCCCGAACAGCAGTGCATCCAGCCTGCTCCCCGGCACTTCTTTGAGGTGAATATCCGCACCGATGAGTTCGGAAGTATGGCGTGCCTTTTCACGGGAGATACAGGATTCTGCGAGAGCAACCGCCAGTCCTCCCTCACTGCAATCGTGCGCGCTATGCACCACCCCTTGAGCAATCCAACCGCGCAACGCGTCGTGCAGACTCTTTTCCTTGCTCAAATCACAGCGAGGCGGGAGCCCCTTTTTCAACTGGTGTTTGACCTTGAGGTAAGCCGAACCACCCAGCCCCTGAAACACATCCCCCTTATCCACAGGGTCTCCCAGCAACAAGATCAAATCACCTTCATTTTTGAACCACTGAGTGGTGATGTGCGCCGGATCTTCAATCAGGCCCACCATGGCAACCGTTGGAGTTGGATCAATGGCGCCTTTGGGATTTTGATTGTATAGACTCACGTTTCCACCGGTAACGGGAGCTTCAAAGTGACTGCAGGCATCGGCCAGGCCGCGCACAGCTTCCTTCAACTGCCAGAACAGTTCCGGATTGTGCGGATTGCCAAAATTCAGATTGTCCGTCGTTCCGAGTGGAACCGCACCGGAACAAGCCAGATTACGGGCTGCCTCGGCCACAGCGATCTTTCCGCCTTCGTAAGGATCGAGATAAACGTAGGATCCGTTGCCATCCACACTCATCGCCAGGTATTTTTCGGAAACGGGTTCGTTCCTGTTCGGAGCGTCGTCAGGCAACAGAGGAAGAGAGTCCGCTTTGACGCGGACAACGGCGGCGTCCGAACCCGGATGAACAATGGTGCCGTTTCTCACCGTGTAATCGTATTGGCGATAAACCCAGTTTTTGGAGGCAATGGTCGGCCAGGCCATCAAGGCATTCAGGTCCGTCACCGGATCCTCGGTATCGGGAATCGAATTCAGATCAAACGCGCGGGTTTCCTTGAGATAAGCCGGTTCAGCCGCTTCACGATGATAAATGGGAGCCTCATCCGCGAGTTTTGCCGCGGGCAGGTCCGCCACGATTTCGCCGTGATGCTTCACCACCATTTGCCCCGTGTCGGTGACATGCCCGATCTCGGCCCAAGGCAAATCCCATTTGTCGAAGATACGTTTGACCTCGTCCTCGCGTCCCTTGTGGACAATAATCAACATGCGTTCCTGGGATTCGCTCAACATGATCTCATAGGGCGACATCCCCGGTCCACGTTGAGGGACTTTATCCAACTCAATTTCAATACCGGTGCCGCCGCGAGCAGCGGTTTCACAGGTTGAACACGTCAGGCCTGCGGCCCCCATGTCCTGAATGCCCGCCACGGCGCCGGTAGCCAGCAACTCCAGACAAGCCTCCATGCAGAGTTTTTCCATGAAGGGATCTCCCACCTGCACTGCTCCGCGCTGCTGTTCGGCCGATTCTTCGGTCAAGTCCTGTGAAGCAAACGCCGCCCCCGCCAAGCCATCGCGTCCTGTGGCCGGACCGACGTAAAAAACAGGATTCCCCACCCCTTTGGCCGCACCACGTGCAATCTGTTCGTGTCGCAACACTCCCAGACAAAAGGCATTCACCAGTGGATTGCCCTCGTAACACTCGTCGAAATAAACCTCTCCGGCAACGGTTGGAATGCCGAAACAATTTCCATAATGCCCGATACCGGCCACGACACCTCGGAACAGGCGTCGCACTTCGGCGGAATCAAGTTTGCCGAAACGCAGTGAATTCACCGCGCATATTGGGCGGGCTCCCATGGTAAAAATGTCGCGAATGATGCCCCCCACCCCTGTTGTGGCGCCCTGAAATGGTTCCACGGCACTGGGATGGTTGTGGGATTCGATCTTGAAGGCCACTGCAAGCCCGTCCCCAATATCGATGATCCCGGCATTTTCCTCACCAGCAGGCACCAGCACTTTGGGGGTACGCGTGGGAAAGCCTTTCAACAGCGGTCGCGTGTTTTTATACGAACAATGTTCGCTCCACATGACCGAGAAAATGCCCAGCTCGGTCATGTTGGGTTCACGGCCAATTTGCTCAAGAATGAGCTGGTATTCCTCATCGGTGAGGTTGTGCTGACGGATCAATTCGGGAGTGATCTTCGGTTCGGACATGGTGTTTGGATATCCTTGTGGTAAATCGTAAAAATCGGTTTTGGTGTTGGTTCAGGCTTTGGCGGACATATGCTCGATCAGACTGCGGAAAATCCACTGACCATCGTCACTGCCAATCAACCCCTGACAGGCACGTTCGGGATGCGGCATCAGGGCGGCCACGTTCTTGTTGGCATTGCAAATCCCCGCTATGTGGCGCACGGAACCATTCGGGTTGGCATGATCCTCCACCTTGCCATCGGCGGTTGCATACTGCCAGAGGATCTGTCCGTTGGCTTCCATTTCGGAGAGAGTCGTTTCATCGGCAAAATAACAACCCTCGCCATGGGCAACGGGTACCCGCATCAGGGCACCTTCAGGAATCGCCCGTGTGAACGGTGTGCCATGATTCACCGTCGCAAGATGAACGAATTCGGAACGAAACTGGAGTGAGCGATTGCGAATCAAAGCCCCGGGCAACAGGCCCGCCTCGCACAAAATCTGGAATCCATTGCAAATGCCAAGCACCCAACCTCCATTGTTCGCAAATTCGGCAAGCGACTGCATCACCGGGCTGAAGCGGGCGATCGCCCCTGCCCTCAGGTAATCCCCGTAGGAAAACCCGCCGGGCACCAAAACGGCATCCAAATGTCCGAGTTGATCATCCTTGTGCCAGACATAGTGAGCTTCATGCCCAAGGACTTCAATGGCGTTGACGCAGTCCTGGTCACTGTTGGACCCCGGAAACTGAAGGACTCCGAAGCTGAATTTGGATCCCTGGCCGGTTTCAGCAGGGGTGGCTGGCGCTGTATCTGTAGCTGTTGTGCTCATGTGTGTCGTAATCGTCAAAAGATGAATTCACCGGGGGGCTTGGGCTGAAGAAAGCCTAAAACTCAATCCTCCCATTCAATCCGATAGTCCTCAATGACCGGATTCGACAGCAAGCGGTGACATGCTTCCTCAATTTTCGGCTCCAAAGCGGCACGATCACCGTCCAGCTCCAACTCCAGAAAACGCCCAACATGGACATCCTGAACCCCTTCGTAACCCATGTGCTCCAACGCGTTGAGCACGGCCTTGCCCTGGGGGTCGAGGACGGCTTTCTTGGGTGTGATGATAATTTTGGCCTTCATTGCTTCGTTTCAATCCTAACGAACCCTCATCATGCGTCGATCCACCCCCTTCTCGCTAGTTTTTTTTCACATAGATATCATTTGGAATTCGACTTGGTTGAAACTTTTTTTGTGGTTAGGCTGAAGGTCATCCTTTTGCATCCATGAAAACAAGCAACCGAAGACATTTTTTACGCCAGGCCGCTGTCGTCACTGGAGCAGCTGCGTGCTTACAACATCATTGGCTCAACGCAGCCGATTCCAAACCACACCCCATCTGCGCCTTCGTCAAGTTCTTGCAGGAATTATCCCACGAAGATCTCGCGGCAAGCATCAAGCGACTTGGTTTCGACGGCATCGAGGGAACCATTCGTCCCGGTGGCCAAATCCTCCCCGAACACGTCGAAGAGGAACTGCCGAAATTGATGACCGCTTTGAAACAACATGGGCTGGAAATGACCATCATGGCCTCCGGCATCAATCGGGCCGACGATCCCTTATCGATCAAGACCCTCCAGACGGCCTCAAAGCTGGGTATCAAACGATATCGGATGAATTATTATCGATATGACCTCAACAAACCGATCTCCAGACAACTGGCCGATTTTCGCTCCATGGCAAAGGACCTGGCCGACCTCAACAAGGAACTTGGCATGCAGGCCATCTATCAAAACCACGCCGGGGCTCGTTATCTGGGAAGCACACTTTGGGATCTGAGTTCCCTGATGGAGGGAATCCCCGTGGATCAGATGGCGGTCGGATTCGATATTCGCCATGCCAAGGTCGAAGCCGGCATGAGCTGGCCGGTTTACTGGAACATGATTCAACCGCATCTTGGAGCCGTCTATGTAAAGGATTTTCTATGGAAAGATGGCAAGGTCGAGAATGTGCCTCTGGGCAAAGGATGGGTGGATAGCGGCTTCTTCACAAAAGATCGGCTCCATGCATTCGATGGCCCCATCTCACTGCATGTCGAATACCTGGACCACGCAGGGCTCAAAGCTAACACCGACGCATTGGAAACCGACCTGGCCACTCTGAGGAAGTGGCTGGCCTAACTTCGAAATAATCAATAGGAGCTGGCTTTTAGCTTTTAGCTTTTAGCTTTTAGCTTTTAGCTTTTAGCTTTTAGCTTTTAGCTTTTAGAGAATAAACTCTAACAACTAACAACTACAAGCCAGCAACTAAAAAAGCGGAATGAATTTCCTCATTCCGCTTTGATTTTCAAACGCAGTAAATGCGCGTTAAACGCAAACGTTATTCAAACATTCCCGCGTCAATGGCGGGTGTTGTGATTTCGTTTTCAGGTGCTTTGGGGTTGGGCGGATTCGTGCCTCGCAGGGTGAAGATGTAACTTCCCACCGCATAGATTTCAGAGGGACGCATCTGGTCCTTCCACGTCAACATCCCCTTGGCAGGCACGCCTTCGGAAATGGTCTTCAAGGTGTCCTTGAACTCCGATCCGTGGATCCAATAATCATCCGTCAAATTGGATCCCACCAATCCTTGTCCTTCCATGCCATGACAAGGTGAACAGTAAGTGACGAACGTTTTTTGTCCGGCGCTCAAAACAGCCTGGTCTGTGGACGGTTCCATCGTGGCCATATCTGTTTCAAACTTGGCTATCGCAGCCGCTTTCTGTTCATTGGCGATCTTCATGGCCGCATCATAGGCTTCGGCGCTCGACATCCCCATGTTCAGAACATGGTAATACAGCACATATACTATGCTGAAGGCGATACAGAGGTTGAACAACCAAACCCACCAACGAGGCAAATTATTGTCCAGTTCCTTGATGCCGTCCGCCTCGTGACTCATCAACAAGGGATCTTTTTCTTCACTCATGGCATGTATCCTTTTGTTCTTCGTTCAAATCCAGTTCAAGCGGCATGCTTCCGGCTTGGTTCAAATATCCTTTCTTGAGGTTCAACACCCATATCAACATTCCTGAAAAAAAGAGGAAGAAGATGGACAGGGCGATAATGCCGTAGATGCCGACACCTCCAATATCCAGTAATACGTTCTTGATCATTGTGCCACCTCCGATTCCGCACCGGTCTTGATATCACGACCAAGTCGTTGAAGATAGGCAATCAAGGCGATGATTTCCTTGTCCGTTGCCGGATTTTCAACCATGTCTTTTTTCAGATTTTCAACAACCTGCAAAGCCTGGGATTCCAGTTCCTGCTGAGCAGTGTCCTCGGCTCCTTCAGGGTAAGGCACACCCACTTTGCGCAGGGCGCCAATACGCGCTGCCAAAGTGTCAACTTCCATTTCCTGGGTGTACAACCAGGGATACTTCGGCATGATCGATCCGGGCGATGTGGTCTCGGGATCCTGCATGTGCAGATAATGCCAACCATCGGGATATTTACCACCCTCACGATGCAAATCGGGACCGGTTCGTTTTGATCCCCACAAGAACGGATGATCATAAACAAATTCACCCGCCTTGGAGTATTCACCGTATCGCTCGGTCTCAGAACGGAACGGACGAATCATCTGGGAATGACATCCCACACAACCCTCCCGGATATAGATATCTCGTCCCAACAGCTCCAGCGGTGTATAAGGTTTGACGCTGGAAATGGTGGGCACATTGCTCTTGATGAGATACATCGGGACGATTTCAACCAAACCGCCCACAGAAATGGCAATCACGGCAAGAATGGTCATGGTGATTGGTTTGGATTCCAACCAACGATGTTTGTAGGGGTGTGGCTCATCTTCATGCGCTCCCTTGTCCAAGGCTGGCGCCTTGGCTTCGGTATCGGGTTCCAACTGGCCTGATTTGGCGGTCTTGTATAGATTGAAGGCCATCAGGAACATTCCCACCAGGTAGATGGTTCCACCCACTGCACGCAATTGATACATAGGAATCAACTGAGTCACCGTTTCAAGGAAGTTGGGATAAGCCATAAATCCTTCTTCGGTGAATTCTTTCCACATCAAACCTTGAGTCCAACCAGCCCAATACATAGGCACCACGTAGAGTGCGATACCCAGCAAACCAATCCAGAAATGATAATTGGCCAGTTTGGTGGACCAAAGTTTGGTATTGTAAAGTTTTGGAAACAACCAATACAGCATGCTGAATGTCAAAAAGCCGTTCCAACCCAACGCACCGGTATGCACGTGAGCAATGGTCCAGTCAGTGTAGTGGGACAATGAGTTCACGCTTTTAATGGACAACAACGGTCCTTCAAGCGTGGACATACCATAAGCAGTCACCGCAACCACCATGAATTTCAACATGGGATCCTGTCGCACCTTGTCCCATGCGCCACGCAAAGTCAGCAGACCGTTCAGCATACCACCCCAGGAAGGAGCCACCAGCATCACACTGAAGACCATCCCAAGCGTCTGCGCCCAATCAGGCAAGGCCGTGAACAACAGGTGATGAGGTCCCGCCCAGATGTAGAGAAAGATCAGAGCCCAGAAATGAATAATCGAAAGTCGGTAGGAAAACACCGGTCGATTGGCCGCTTTGGGGAGAAAGTAATACATCAAACCCAGGTAGGGCGTCGTCAGGAAGAAAGCCACGGCGTTGTGCGCGTACCACCACTGCACCAGAGCATCCTGCACACCGGCATAAACACTGTAGCTCTTGGTCATGCTGACCGGCACTTCAAGGGAATTGAAAATATGGAGTATGGCAACCGTTACCGCGGTGGCTATGTAAAACCATATGGCCACATACATGTGTCGTTCCCTGCGCTTGATGATGGTTCCGAGCAGATTGATGGTGAACACCACCCAGATGAGAGCGATGGCGATGTCGATGGGCCATTCCAGTTCGGCGTATTCCTTACTGGTGGTAATCCCCAGCGGCAAGGTCAGTGCGGCGCCGACGATGATGGCATTCCATCCCCAGAAATTCAACCAACTGAGTTTGTCGCTGAACATCCTGGCCTTGCACAATCGCTGCAGGGAATAATAGATCCCCATGAACATCCCGTTGCCCACAAAGGCAAAGATGACAGCATTGGTGTGGAGCGGACGGATGCGACCAAAGGTCGTAAACGCCAGATCCAGATTCATGGCTGGCATGAACAACTGCAGGGCTGCAAGCAGCCCCACACTCATCCCCACCACGCCCCAAAGCACCGTCGCGATCGCAAAAGCGCGCACGATGCGATTGTCGTATTTGAACGTTTCAATGTTAGTGCTCATTTTCTTTAGTATTCTTGTTCCCAATGTTTATGTATCCAAATTCCCATGACATTCCTCATCGTTCAGCACCCTCATGGAAGGAGTGCAGGTGTCCTCGAACTGACCGGATCGAACCGCCCAGATAAAGCCCGCCAGAAAACCTGATGCAATCACCAGACTGGCCAGTACAAGTATGTAAACAACACTCATCGTTTCTATTTCGTTAATCCTGCTTTATGCCCCTGCCATTTCGTCGCGAAACAGGCAAAGGTTACGACCGTTATGCTGCTGAGAGGCATCAGTACCGCACAGATAAGCGGTGACAAAAGACCTCGGGCAGCGAATGTCACACCCAACAAATTGTATAAGACCGAAATCGCAAAAGCGGCGTAGATAACCCGAGTCATCCCCCCGCAAAACCGAACCAGACGTTCCAAATCCTTCACCCTGTCCGACCGGATGATCACATCACTGGAGGGAGTAAATCGTCCGACATCTTCTGAAACGGCAATCCCCACATGACTCTGTTTCAAAGCTCCGGAGTCATTCAACCCATCCCCGACCATCAACACCCGCCGACCGGCTTCCTGAAGGGATTTCACATAGTTCAACTTGTCATGCGGCGACTGTTCAAACAGCAAGGGCGTATCCCCCCCCAACAATTCGGCCAGCTGAACCGCTTCCCGATCACGATCCCCGGTAAGCAATGCCAGCTTCCGCCTTTTCCCTATCCTTTCCAACATTTGATCAATCTCGGGCCGATAGGGTGCCGTCATGCGAAAACTGCCACGATAAACTCCCTGAACGGCGACATGCACAACAGAACCCTGCCGTTCCATGTCGTCCGGCAAATTAACCTGACGAGACTCCAACCAAGCGGCCGCTCCCATCCAAATTTCCATTCCACACACCGTTCCCTCAATCCCCTTCCCACTCGTCTCGAGGAAGGACCGGACCGGTTCCGGGTAAACATTGAATTCGGACAAAAAAGAGGCAATGGACAGACAGTGAGGATGGGTGGAATGCCTTGCCAGGGAATCGAGACATGCGGCTTCCTTGTCGCTCAAAGGTTCCCCATCGAAAATGATTGTGCTTTGACTGGACTGGGTCAAGGTGCCCGTTTTATCAAACACCACCGTGTCGGTGGTCGGCACAGCCTCAAGCGTCTCTCCATTCCGGGCAAAAATCCCCCTGGCCCCCAGAAGCCGCAGCGCAGCCCCGTGAACAAAAGGCGCCGCC
>JAQCFT010000169.1 GCA_027619545.1 Verrucomicrobiota bacterium
CCTTCACCTATGAACTTTCTTCAGAAACAGCTGTCACACGACGCTTTTTTGCTCGCGCATTTGATGATCAAGGTGGGGTGACCATTTCAGACGTTCTGACGGTGGAAATCATCCTTCCCGCTGAACAAGGCCCGGTATTATCTCTGGCAATTGAAGACAAGATACTCACCGCCGGCTCCGACCTGACACTGGATTATGGCGTAGTCGGCAATCAGCCACTGCGTTATCAGTGGTTTTTGAATGGCGAACGCTTGAAAGGAGCGGATCAGGAAACGCTCCCCATCCTTCCGGCGGTGACCAGAGCAAATTCTGGCAGCTACCAGTTACGGGTTGAGAACCGTGATGGCAAACGCTTTTCTGATGCGGTGACTGTCTCACTCGATTGGACAGTTCTGGATGGCGCGGACCAATTCAGTCAAGCCACCCCAATCACAGGAAACTCCGGCAATGTGCGCACATCCAACGACAACGCAACCCTGGAAGCAGGCGAACCAAGACACGCCAACAAACGGGGCGGAAAATCCATTTGGTACATCTGGCGTCCAGACGCATCGGGACTCGCCACCCTTTCCCTCCAGGGATCCAGCTTCGACACTTTGCTCTCCGTTTATGCCGGGAATGACATCACGCAATTAACCGAAGTAGAACGAGACGACGACCGCGGCGGCTTTTCCACCAGTGCCCTGCAGTTCAATGCACAAGCGGGTGTCGATTATCTGATCGCCATTGACGGTTTCAACAATGCCAGTGGGAACATCCTTTTCAGTTGGGACCTCAATGTTGCCCAACTGGTCAGCATCCCCAGAGTCCGAATTACACCCGAGAAAAACACAGTCAACCTCGGCGAACCTTACCAACTCACCGCGTCGGTCGCGGGCAACATCCAGAACGTCAATCTACAATGGGTGCACAACGGCACGCCCGTCCCCGGGGCAACCGGCACAACATTGGATATCGCTGCTGCTACTCCTCTTGATGCGGGTGCCTACTGGATCACACTCGATGCCGGCGGCAACAATGCCCGAACCCAACCCGCTCACTTGACGGTGAATGTTCCTCGCCGAGGTGGACGCATCATCCGAGAACTGGTATTGGAAGAAAAATTCGCGGACCTGTTCTTCAACATCCAGGACCTGCGCCCCGGACTGTTGTTCCAGCCTCAGCGAGTCGGCTCAGCATTCCGCACCCGGGCGGCGTCCCTTGCAACAGGATTTACAGGAGCCCAAATCTTCAACACATTCGGTGCCACCAAGGAAGCCGGCGAACCGGATCACTGCGGCATTCCCGGAGGTGCTTCCCAATGGTTCGCCTATGAAGCCCCGGCGGACGGCGATTTGACCATCAGCACCGACGGCAGCGATTTTGATACCGTCATGGCTGTCTACACCTCCACTGGCAGCAGCTTTGCTGACCTCACCGAAGTGATCTGCGACAATGATAGCGGAGCAGATGGGCTGGACAGCCTGGTCACCTTTTCCGTAACAGCCGGCACGGTCTATTTCATCGCGGTCGACGGAGTGGAAGCCGCCACCGGCACCGTCAACCTCGCCTATGAACTGGATGTGGGCATGAGCATCCAGAACCTCGGGCTCCAGAATGAAGGACTACAATTCGAAGTTCAGACGGTTCCCGGCCTCAACTTCCTCATTGAAGGAACCGAGGACATGATCAATTGGAGCATCCTGGAAAGCACCAGCTCGGTAGAAGGCACCTACATCTACATCGACACCACTGCGTTGCCCGGGGTTGGAACACTTCGCTTCTACCGTGTCACGCCAGGAGAGTAATATTTGGATTTGATTTTCAGGCTGCATCCCTGAGAATGCATTCATGTTCCTGCGATTAATTTTGGCGTGGATGGCGTGTGTCATCGGTGTGAATGCTGGGGCCGAACGCCCCAACATTCTGTTGATCATGGCGGATGATCTGGGCTTCTCGGACCTTGGTTGCTACGGATCGGAAATCCAAACCCCCAACCTGGATCGACTCGCGCAATCAGGCCTGAGGTTCACACAGTTCTACAACACAGCCAAATGTCACTCGTCCCGCGTGTCCTTGTTGACCGGTCTCTACTGTGACCAGGCGGGTTCGGAATCCTTGAGCCGGGGAGCCACCATCGCCGAGGTACTGGGATCCACCGGTTATTTCACCGCCATGTCAGGAAAATGGCATTTGAGCAAGCAACCCACCGACTTTGGTTTTGATCGCTACTGGGGACATTTGTCAGGTGCCGTCAATTTCTTCGTAGGAGACAATTCCTTCCGTTTGAACGGCGAAAAGTGGGAGGTGCCTGAAACCCTGAACGGAAAACCATTTTACACCACCCACGCCATGACCGACTTCGCTCTGAATTTCCTCGACGAAGCCAGGCAGTCCGAAAAATCCTTTTTTCTTTATGTCGCTTACAATGCCCCTCATTACCCGTTGCAAGCTCCGGAAAAAGATGTCCTCAAATACGACGGACAATACGATCAAGGATGGGATGCACTTCGCAAGCAGAGACATCAGCGTCAGTTGGCCTCAGGTCTTTTACCCGCCAGGTGGAAACTATCCCCTCGCCCGGACCATGTCCCGGCCTGGAACGATGTCGAATCCTCTGAGAAATCCTGGGAAGCCGACCGCATGGAAGTCTTCGCCGCCATGGTGGATGTATTGGATCAGAACATTGGAAGACTTGTTCAAAAGCTGAAAGATCAGGGCGTCTATGATAACACTTTGATTCTCTTTTGTTCGGATAACGGAGCCTGCCCGTTTGAAAGAACGAGAGGACGCTATCTCAAACCCTGGGATCCGGATTCCTACTGGACCTATGACGCCAGCTGGGCGCACGCCGGAAACACCCCGTTTCGTCTATATAAACAAAACCAGCACGAAGGCGGCATCAGTTCTCCCATGATCGCTCACTGGCCCAAAGGGCTTAAGCTGAAATCAAGCGAAGGTATTCGAACACTCAACGATGGCAGTGTCGTCACCGATCAACCCGCCCACCTGATCGATGTCATGGCCACCGCGATCGAACTCGGAGATGCCGAGTATCCATCACAAGTTGGTGAACGCAAAATCGATCCCCTGATGGGAAAATCGCTGGCGCCCATCTTCGAGGGCAACAAACGAGAACCTCACGAAACACTTTACTTCCATTTTGGCAATGACCGGGCACTGCGACAGGGGCCATGGAAACTCGCATCCGCAAAACTCGGAAGCTGGGAACTCTACAACCTGGATGAAGACCGCACCGAGCTCAATGATCTGTCAAAACGACATCCCGAACGAGTGGAAGCCATGGCGAGCGAATGGTTCCGGATCGCCAAAGATGTCGAACGACTCAAAGCAAAACAAGTCGCCCCCGTCAAAGACAAGCGAACACCCTTGAATTTCCGCAGGAGCACCAAAACCGGTTCGGCAGCCAAGAATTAACCTGACCCATTAATTTCAACAACATGCACACATCCATCGTCCGATCACTCTGGATCATCCTGGCCATCGTTCTCACCGGACCACTCCTCTCTCAGGACCAGTTGCCTGCGTTGAATCCAGAGAAAGGAATTCGATTCCACCCCGTCATACAACACATTGAAGGGTGGAAGATCCATATTCAGCCGGTGTTATTAAGAACCGACGACGGAAAGCAGTCCATCCGCATGTTGGCCGATCATTTGCATCGCATTTCCATCCTGATCCCGGAGGAGCCACTCAAGAAAATGCGGACATTGGAGATTTGGATTGAAGAGGACCACCCCACCCTTAAGTCAATGCAGTATCACCCCAGCCTGGGCTGGTTGGAAAACAACGGACACGATCCACGTCTGGCGAAGAAGGTGCATATCCCGGTTGCCGCTCATTTGCTTTCGCGCCAACAGCTCCTGAAACATCCCGCGGTCGTGCTGCACGAACTGGCACATGCCTACCATGACCAGATTCTTGACTTCGATCACCCGGAGATTCTGGAAGCGTACAAAAAAGCGGAAGCAGCCGAAATATACGAAGAAGTTCTACTCTACACCGGAAAAAAAGTCCGCCACTACGGTCTCACCAATCACAAGGAATACTTTGCGGAAGCCACGGAAGCTTATTTTTACCGAAACGATTTTTACCCATTCGTCCGGGCCGAACTCGAACTACACGATCCAGCCATTCATAGGGTGCTTGAAAAAATATGGGGTGACGCGAGGTGAAGAAAACACGAAGAATGACGAAGGTGAAACGGATCATTTCGTTCAAACAAATCTTCGCGTTTCTTCGTCGCTTGTGGTTGGAAAGAACACTTATCCAAGGATCTGAATCATTGTAAGTTCTGAAACTGCAATGGTCGCTCATCGCTGCCGTGAATCAACCCCAGGGCAATGTCCGACTTGAAGGGAGGTGCACTCAGCATTCTAACGCCACCACCCGAGACTGTTTCCTGTTTCAAGACATCTCCGCTCAAGGTATCGGTCCAGGTCGCTGTCCACTCACCTTTTGACAATTGAATCTCAAGCTCAGCCGGAACTTCGCTGACGACATAGATCGCCATGGCTTTCCCTGGCTGGACCAGGGCGCGTGCAGTTCCGCCCTCCGGCACGCCTCCACGAATCACTGAATTGTCTGGATGCATTTGAACGAAATCAAACCGGCGGATAAAATCCCCCAAAATCCTCATCTGCCTGCGAAATTCCGTATTGCCTCCTCCTGGCTGCGTGGATGGATACTCAAAGGTTCCGTCCTCAAATCCAACCGCAAAAGAGTAGTCGAGATGATTAAACAATCCCCCACCCGCCATAATAAAATCCCAGGCTTCCTTGCGGTAAGGTTCATCGGCGTTGCCCCGAAATCCTGTTTCATTGTCACCAATTACTTTGTTCAAATGATAATTCATACCGACAGCGTCAGGCGGGGTCGCGTAATGAAAGTTGAACACGGAAACACCGGGATGCGGTTTCTCAATAAGAGCTTTTTTGTTGGCGATGTTTTGGGTGATGAGGTGTTTGTTGGGAAGAGCTTTTTCTGTCTCAATCATCAGGTCGGCAATGCGATGCTGCCATTCCATCGTCAAGCCCCCGAAGTACGGCTCGTTGGCGATTTCGAGCATGACGTTGTCGTATGGATTGAGCACTTCGGTGAGCTTCCGCGTCAAGGCTTCCTGATAGGCCAACAACCCACCGTTACGATCCAGGGTATATACATCATTTCGGCCGATACCCCCTACTCCATTGATGTTGTTGGCGGCGTTCATCGGGCTCAAATCCCATTGCATATCACGATACATGGGGCAAAAAAAGGTAAACTCGATCACCACCCCTTTTTCCTGGGCATATTCCATCAGATCGCGCAGACGCTCAAAATAAGCCGGATCCCACGTGTCCAGATCAAACTTGTTGCCACCATTGGCGTATCCTGGTGTGTCGCTTCGTTTCCAAGGTGCCATCAACCGACCTTCAAGTGGAGCCAGGGTGTTCCGTGTAATATTGAAAGCCCCTTGCGGCTCGCAGTAGGCTCCGCTGAACACGCGGGTGAGGTTCATTCCCTGATCGGCCAAGGTATCGAGGTAGGTGCGATAATCGAAATCAAGATTCAGCAGAGTCCCGTAATGCTCGGCTGAAGTGATCAGGATGGTCGGTTGCCCACGCCACATGAAGTAGTGTGGATTCTCGGGGTGCAGCCGAATGGGGATTTCGGACTGAACTTCAGACATACAAGTTAGGCCTGTAACGTACAAAACTGCCCCGAACCCTATTGTGATCAGCGAACGAGCTTTCATATTTCAAACACGCATTTGAGGCATATTATGGAATAAACGATATGAATTCACTCCATTCCTTTTCCAACACGTACACCTCATGTTGTCCCAATACGAAAAATTTGATGCAAAACCCCGATGAAATTCACAGGAACGGAATCGAATCAACCACGGAGCGATTTAATTTGGGTCAACGATGTTAAGCCGATTCTGAACGAACAAAACGAAATCCTCACAATCAACGAACCCGCTTGCGTCCAAAGGCGAAGCTCGCTAGCCTGTCGGCATGAGTCAATATGGTGCTCCCATTGGAGGCAAACCACCGGGTGGCCCCGTTCCCCCACGCGGTTATTATTCGCCCTACCCACCCTCACGGCGTCGGTTTGGCTTGTGGTTTATCATCTTTGTATTGTTCGGGTTGCTCGTGCTAAGCACCTTGAGCAACATGGGCCATTACCTCGATTCCATGTCAAGTTCCGGCGGAACCGGCATGGGAAGCCCCAGGCTGGAGGAAATTCAGGTGGAAAACAATGGCGCCAATGACAAGATCCTGGTGGCTGATGTGACAGGACTCATATCCAGCCTGGCACTTGAACGAAGCGGTGTGAACATGGTGCACTGGATCGATGAACAACTCAAACAGGCAGCGGACGATTTTCAGATCAAAGCGGTCATCCTGAAAGTCGACTCCCCGGGAGGCGAAGTCCTGGCATCGGATCAGATCTACGAAACCATCCTGAAATTCCAGGAAGAAACGGGCAAACCCGTCATCGCCTCCATGGCTGGATTGGCTGCGTCCGGCGGATATTACGTTTCGGCACCCTGCCGCTGGATTGTGGCCCATCCCCTGACCATCACCGGCAGCATCGGTGTCATCATGCATGGCTATAACTACCGCAACCTGATGGCAAAGGTAGGCGTCGAGCCCACTGTTTTCAAGAGCGGACGGTTCAAAGACATGCTCAGTGGCGAGAAATTTCCTGATGACGTTTCACCGGAAGAGAAAGCCATGGTGCAGGAAATGGTCGACACCACATTCAATCGTTTCAAACAAGTCATCCAGGAAGGACGCGACTGGGCCCAAAGCCAGGATGGGGACTCAGGAAAGCCGCTTGCCTCCAACTGGCAGAACTTTGCCGACGGGCGCATTCTTTCCGGTGAACAAGCCTTTGAGCTGGGATTGGTCGATGAGCTGGGTGGATTCGAAAAAGCTGTTGCGCGCGCCAAGTCGCTTGCCGGTATCGCGGAAGCCAACCTGATTGCCTACGATAAACCCTTTTCCTTTTCCTCCTTCTTCCGCTTTCTGGGCAAGGCGGAATCCAACCAGAAGATCGAGGTCGACCTTGGATTTGATCGTCCCAAATTACAGGCGGGACGTTTGTATCTGCTTTCCCCTACTTACATTCAATAACACCTACTAGAACAAACCCATTCACCGATTGACACATGGCAGCCAAAAAAACTTCCAAAAAGCCCAAGACACAAAAACCGGAAGATGTCTTGATCATAGCAGACAGCGAACACAGCGCCGACATTTTGTATGCTACTGGCATGTTCGTTCCGGATCCGTTTATTTACCTTAGACGCAAGGGTAAGGAGATCATCTGCATGAGCGATCTGGAATTCGATCGCGCCGCCAAAGAAGCGCCTCACTGTGAAGTGGTTTCCCTCACCAAAATTCAATCCATCCTGCGGGCGGCGGGTGTCGAACAACCGGGCTGGGGAGAGGTGGCGAGCTGGATGTTGGATAAATACCGCGTCCAATCCATACAGGTTCCGGATGCATTCCCCCTGAAGATGGCCAACATCATCAACGAACGATGCCCAAAGATTGAGCTGCACCCCACCGAAGTCTTCCCCGAACGCCTGATCAAACAACCCAAGGAAATCAAACACCTGCAGGAAGCCCTGCGCATGACCGAGATCGGCCTGGAAGTGGCCGTCCGCACCTTGAAACAGTCCAAGATCGGCCCAAAGGCGGAACTCCTGTTTCAGGGCAAACCCCTGACCTCTGAAAAACTGCGGGCCATCATCCACACCGCCATCTGCCAGGAAGGCGGACAAGCCAGCAACACGATTGTGGCCGGAGGCAATCAGGCCTGTGATCCGCACAACCGTGGATCCGGCAAGCTCAAAGCGCATCAGGCCATCATTCTCGACATTTTCCCCCGTTCGGAAACCACAGGTTATTTTGGGGATATGACACGTACTGTGGTGCGTGGCAAAGCAACTGATGGCGTGAAACAACAATACGCCGCCGTCGGAGAAGCCCAACAAGCTGCAATCAACATGGCACGCGACGGGGTGTCCGGACTCGCCATCCACGAAGCTGTTGAAAACGTTTTCAAGAAACTCGGTTTTCCGACTCAACGCATCAAAGGCCGCATGTCTGGATTTTATCATGGCACGGGACATGGGCTCGGCCTCGAGATTCATGAATGGCCGCGCATGGGCAAATCCTCCACGGATATCATGCGTTCCGGCAACGTTATGACTGTTGACCCGGGCCTCTACCACTGCGGCATTGGAGGGGTTCGTCTGGAGGACGTGATCCTCATTCGTCCGGGTAAAGCCAAAGTGTTGACCTCTTTCGAAAAGGTTTTGGAAATCTAATCAACATCAGACTATCAAACGACATGCGACTGACAGATCAATCCAAAGAATTATTTGCAGCATCACTGAAACACATACCCGGCGGGGTCAACTCCCCGGTCCGAGCCTTTCGCGCGGTGGGCGGCGAACCGTTTTTCGTCGACCGGGCCAAAGGCGCTCATATCTGGGATGTGGATGGAAATGATTACATTGACTACGTCGGCACCTGGGGCCCGGCGATTCTTGGCCACGCTTACCCAGACATCATCGACGCCGTCAAGAAAGCGGCTGATCACGGAACCAGCTTTGGGATCCCGAATCCTTTCGAACCCCGAATGGCCAAACTGATCAAGGATCTTTTCCCCAGTGTGGACAAGGTCCGCATGTGCAATTCCGGAACAGAAGCCTGCATGAGCGCCATCCGTGTGGCTCGCGGCGCAACCGGACGGGATAAAATCATCAAGTTCGATGGATGTTATCACGGCCACACCGACTCGCTGCTGGTCAAAGCCGGTTCCGGCGCTTTGACATTTGGGAATCCGGACAGCGCAGGCGTCCCGAAGGAATTCACACAACACACCGTCGTTCTCCCTTACAACGATGCCGACGCTGTGGCGCAAGCGTTGGAAGCCAACAAAGATCAAGTCGCCGCGATCATTCTTGAACCCATCGTCGGCAATGCCGGGTTGATATTGCCCAAGGATGGATTCCTGCAAAAGCTGCGCGAGCTCACTTCCCAGCACGGAACGCTTTTGATTTTTGATGAAGTCATGACCGGTTTCCGTGTTTCAAAAGGCGGAGCCCAGGAACTCTACGGCATCAAACCCGACCTCACCTGTTTCGGCAAAATCATCGGTGGCGGCCTGCCGGTCGGGGCATTTGGGGGACGGGAAGATATCATGAATTACCTGGCTCCCGTTGGACCTGTTTATCAAGCCGGGACACTCAGTGGCAATCCTCTCGCCATGGCGGCGGGTATTGCGGCGCTGGAAGCCTTGAAGTCCGGCGAAGTGCACCAACGCCTGGAACAACTGGGCGTACGCCTGGAAGCCGGCATGAAACAAGCAGCTGCGGATGCCAATCTGGACGTCACATTCCAGCGATGTGGTTCCATGTTCTGCGGATATTTTGGCAAAGACCCGGTTTACAATCTCAGCGATGCCATGAAGTGTGACCGGGACCTTTTCACCCGTTATTTTCACGGCATGCTGGAACGGGGCGTGTATGTGGCACCGTCACAGTTTGAAGCCGGATTCATTTCGGCGGCACACTCGGAAGAAGACATTGACAAAACCATCGAAGCGGCAGCGGAATCTATGAAACACATCCGCGACTAAGGCTTAGATCTTTTACTTTTATCATGCGTATCCTGGCTCTGGATCATGGAACAGTCAGAATCGGTGTGGCGATCAGCGACGAAATGCAGATGATTGCCCAGCCGGTCCAATACATCGATGCCGTACCTCCCAACAAAATCGTGGATTACATCCGCTCCGAATGGGAAGGCAAACTGGAACTCATTCTGGTGGGCATGCCCCGCAACATGGACGGCAGCTACGGTCCCGCTGCCGAGAAAGTGAAGGCTTTCGTGGACATGTTGAAAGAAAGCATCAGCACTCCCATCCGCACCTGGGACGAACGCCTGACCAGCGCCCAGGCAAACCGGGTCATGATCGAAGCGGACGTACGCCGCGACAAACGCAAACAAAAAGTAGACTCCATGTCCGCCGCCATCCTGTTGCAGAGTTATCTGGACGGTCAATTGTAAGTTGGCACAGATCCTCAGTCCTATCTTGAACCATGTTGGTTTTGAACCATCTGAAGCCTTTTGCGATTGGAGGCACCCGCCGGTGCTACATTCATCCGGAATATCCGGATCGCTGCGTCAAGGTGCTGCGCCCGGACCGCACCCCTGAGGAACGCAGAGCGCTCGCCAAGGGGTGGAGAAAATTTCGTGGACTCAAGGGATTTGACGACCAATGGAAAGAGCTGAAGATTTATCAATTCCTTCTGGCGAAGAACAATCCACGACTTTGGGAACACATACCCAAATTCTTCGGCACCGAAGAATCGGACCAGGGAATGGCCATCGTCACTCAAATTTACCGCAATCACGACGGAGCTTTTCCTTCAAACCTGGAACAATTGCTCCCGAAAGGCATGAC
>JAQCFT010000170.1 GCA_027619545.1 Verrucomicrobiota bacterium
CTGGTGCGCGGTGTATGGGATCAAAAGGGAAAGACCGTCCGCCCCGGTCTGCCCGTCGCCCTGGGCGGTGCTGCCAACCCGAATCCAACAACACGTCTGGATCTGGCGAAATGGTTGGTCTCGGGAAAACATCCACTCACCGCGCGGGTAATCGTCAATCACCTCTGGCAACTCATGTTCGGCGCAGGACTTGTACGCACACCCGATGATTTCGGTCTCCAAGGCGAACACCCCACCCACCCCGATCTTCTGGATTGGCTTGCGGTCGAGCTGGTGGATAGCGGATGGGACATCAAACACATGCTGCGCCTCATGGTCACCAGCCGAGCATATCAGCAAAGCAGCCATGTGGATCAGGAATGGCTGGACAAGGATCCCTACAACAAACTGCTGGGCCGCTCATCCAGACACCGCCTGCCCAGTTGGATGCTCCATGACGCCGTGTTGAAAAAAGGTGGTTTATTGAACCCCATTCAAGGCGGGCCACCCGTCAAACCCTATCAACCAAGCGGCATCTGGCAGGACATTTTCATGGGTAGATTCACCTATGTGCCCAGCCCCGGAACCGCCCGATATCGACGGATGGTGTATGCCTTCTGGCGACGGTCGAGCGCCCCCGCCTTTTTGTTCGATCAGGCGCAACGACGGGTTTGCGAAGTGGGCGTTCGCCGCACCAATACTCCCTTGCATGCATTGACTCTGCTGAATGATGAAACAGTTCTTGAAGCATCCCAATCACTCGCCGCGGATTGTCTCCGGACATCACCCACGCCTCAGGAAGCACTTCGAACGATGGGGCACCGCATTCTGAGCCGTTCGTTTTCTTGGGCGGAATGGGACATCATTCAAAAAAAGTGGCAGGACACGCACGCTCACTACCGTTCGAACCCCGAAGAAGCCCGAGCCTTGCTGACGATCGGCCAACAGACGCCCCACCCATCGCTTGATGTGGTTCAACACGCCTCGTTGATGTGGATGGCCAACATGATTTTCAATCTGGACGAAGCAATGACCCATGAATAAGCACGAACAACCCGACATGGAACATGCGTTAGACATCACCCGCCGATACTTTCTGGGCAAATGCACCGGACTGGGCATCGGCTCCCTTGCGTTGTCTGATCTGTTGAAGCAATCCCTGTCCGCGCAAACCCCCGCATCGGAGGTTCACCTACACCCCGCCGTAGGCCAAATCTCACCCAAAGCCAAACGGGTCATCTTCCTGACCCAATCCGGGGGACCCTCTCAGATCGAACTGTTCGACCACAAACCCGGACTTGAAAAATGGGCGGGCAAAGAACTCCCCGACAGCGTGCGACAGGGCCAGCGCCTGACCACCATGACGGCCAATCAGAAGCAGTTGATCATGCCGTCCCGCACCCAATTCGAACGCTGCGGACAAAGCGGGGCCACGATTGGCGAATGGATGCCCCACCTGAAGAAAGTGGCCGACGAATTGTGCTTCATCAAATCGATGACCACCAACGAAATCAACCACGCCCCCGCCATGACCCATTTCCTGACCGGACACCAGATCCCTGGTCGACCGAGCATGGGAGGCTGGGTGAGTTACGGTTTGGGTAGTGAAAACAAAGACCTTCCCGACTTTCTGGTGTTGTTGTCCAAAATGCGTCGACCATCGGACCAACCCTTGTACGATCACTATTGGGGCAGCGGATTCCTTCCGTCGCGCTATCAAGGTGTCAAGCTCCGCAACTCCGGAGACCCCGTCCTTTACCTGAAAGATCCCAACGGACTACCCCGCAAACTTCGGCGCAGCATGCTGGACGGATTATCCGAGCTTAACGAACTACGATCCCGGACAACAGGCGACCCCGAAACCAGCACCCGCATACGCCAATACGAAATGGCCTACCGGATGCAGACCAGCATTCCTGGATTGACGGACCTGAGTGATGAACCTGATTCCACATTCGAGCTCTACGGACCGGACTCAAGACGTCCAGGCAGCTACGCAGCCAACTGCATCCTGGCCCGTCGCCTGGCGGAACGAAACGTTCGTTTCATACAACTGTTTCATCCTGACTGGGACCATCACAGCCGCCTGAGTTCCTGGTGCGTTGCCCGCTGTCGCGACACCGATCAAGCCAGTGCCGCCCTTATCCAGGACCTCAAGCAACGTGGTCTGCTGGACGACACACTTGTGCTCTGGGGGGGGGAATTCGGCCGAGGCGTTGCCGGACAGGGAAAATGGGACAGTCCAGAAGGCGGACGCGATCATCATCCACGCTGTTTCACCATGTGGATGGCCGGAGGCGGCATCAAACCCGGCATGACCTGGGGCGAAACCGACGAGTTCAGCTACAACGTCGCCCGCGACCCGGTCCACGTCAACGACCTCCACGCCACCGTTCTCCACCTCCTCGGCATTGACCACGGACAATTCACCTATCGATTTCAGGGACTGGATTTCAAACTCACCGGGGTCGAGGAAACCAAAGTCATAAGAGACATTTTGAGCTGATCCAGGAGAGCAACTGATAACACCCTTCAACCTTGACCATAAAAAGGCCGGATCCCCTGTCGGGAATCCGGCTGATTATTATTAGAATTAGTAGAGAAACTTCAGAACTCTTACTGAGCGATGAAGAACTGAGCAGCCTGGTCAGGCGCCACCGAATACGGTGAGGTGGCACCGGCAACGGCGTTATAGGGACCGCTGACCCTGTCTGCACTCATCAACGTGCCATCGTACTCAATGACCACATTTCCATCAGCCAGACCAATGGAATTGATACCGCCAGCCACTGGTACTTCGACGTCCGGAAGAGCCGCGAACTTGGCGGCAATTTCACTGTCGGTCAGAATACCGGAATAAGTGGCCCAGGAATACATCACGCTTCCGGCTCCCATGTGGTCGGTCGCCTGTTCCAAGCGAGCGCCCATGACCTTGGTGGATCCGGGCAATTCAAAATTGCCGCCCCAGGTTCCTACGTGATCACCATCCACATAAAGTCTGGATTCACCGGCACCACTATCGCTCACAATGACAACATGAACAGGGCGATCAAACACAGACGCCACGCTCTTACCAGCCACGGCTTCGAACAAATTGTCCGCCACGCCGAACTGTGTGGTTCCGAAAACTCCTTGATTGTTCCACTGGTCCAATTTGATGGCGAAGGCATCGTTACCCGCAATCGCGGTCGAAGCGCCATCCATCTTTGCAAAGAAGTGAAACTCATAGGATGCATCCGCACCCACAGCGCCGAAGTCCACCACGGTGGGGGCACTCAATGCAGCGGAGGATTGAGCCACCACGCTCACGGGAAGCTCGACAGCTTCGGTAACCATGAAGAAGTTCAATTCTGGACTACCGGAAACAATCGTGGCTCTGAGAGTCACTTCACCGTTCAGGGCGACCTTTTGGATGGTTCCCGAATCGTTGGTCAAAGCAACCCAGTCATAACCACCCCCGGCACCCTTGAAGGATCCCAGTTTCGTGGTGGTCTGGCTGGCACCTGTTGCGCCTTCGACGAGGTCCAATTGCACTTCCTCCGTGCTGCCCAAATCACCCCGCAGCCAGATATTGGCATCACCAATCGAAAAGTTGCGCGTGTAGTTCAACCATTCACCGGCTTCGGTCCCAACAACGCTGAAATCAGCATCGGGATCGCTCTCGAACTTGGAACGTCCGGCTTCGTTGCCGTTTGGATCCGTATTGGGCATATTGCCGGCCAAAGGAATACGCCAGGCATCTTCATTGGCGAAATCGAAGTCAGCGGAAAGTTCGTGGAAATCGACCCCTTCCGTGTCATCACTGGTGCCTTTGTCAAAGTATCCGCTGCCACCAAAACCGATAGCAGGGTCATTGATGAAATCGCCGCCTTCGAAGTTCCAGTCCTCGGCTTCGAAGGTGAAGTTGTCATCCGCAAAAGTATCGAAAGCAACCAACAATTCATTGGCGCCACCATCACCTTTGGCGACGATCACTTTGCCGCTGTATATGAAATTGGACTGCAATCCAGTCAAAGCAACATTCCAGGCATTTTGATTACCTTGAATCTGAAGGTCGCCGGAGTAGTCCACTCCATTCAAAACAACGCTGATATTTTCCTGAGGAACCGGATCAGCCGAAGAAACCTTGAATGAAATTCCTTGGTTCGGGTCGACATTGCTGGCCCCCAGACTGGGTTGAAGGTCGGTAATGAGAACCGGAGCCACCACTTCGATGCCACTTGGAGCGTGCACTCCGAGTGCCACACGATAGAAATCGACGTCCAGAGCGGAATTTTGTGGTGTGGCTGTTGATCCCATGGCGAGATAACTGCCGCCGAAATCACTGCCAGTGCCGGCTGTCACGGAAAAGGTCTGGGAAGCCGCACTTCCATCCACCCAGATATTGGCCACATGAGTTCCATTGCCTGACTCATCTTTCTCAATGGTGATCCAGATGTCGTGCCATTGGGTTGGGTCGAATGGAATCACATTGGCTCCCTTGCCCTGCCCAAAGTTCACTTCACCTGAAATCGCGTTGCCGTTGAATTCATTGAAGCTCAGACCACTGAAGTTGGTCACACGATCGGTCGGATTGCCTCCCGGAGTATCGGTTGATGTGGTCATTGAGAACGCGATCGCTCCGCCGCCTGCCTGTTTGATGACAAAGTTCCCTTTGCCACCGTCAGAGGTCACATAACCATCCCCGTTATCAGGGTATGGCTGCGTGCCGTCGGCTTGTTGTCCGTCACGGTGCAATGGATCCAACGGTCCATCAATCGGTACACGTGCACGGAAGTAAAGAGTCACACCGTCATCCATCACTGTGTCGGTTGCTCCATCTTGCGAAAGATCATGCCCGACGTAAACTTTTCGGTTGGAGCCCGGATCACTGAATCCATAATCGCGAGGATCTCCGGTGTCCTGTATGCGAAGATAGGTTACTCCAGGCTCTTCGATCACCATGGCGCCACCAGGTCGGTTGCCATCGCCAAATTCTCCGCCAATACCGGATCCGTCCCATTCATCTGATCCGTTGTCATGGCTCCAGGTGCCATCCAATGAGGCAAACCCTTCACCATTCGGAGCGTAGTCCACCTTGTCACCCTCATAGCCATAGGCCCATTCCACCCCATTGGGCAGTTGATAGGAACGTGGTGAAGGTGCCACTGCTTCGAATTTGACACCGAAGTGATCGATATCCAATGCAGCGTTTTGAGGCGTCGCCGTGGCTCCCATGGCGAGGTAGCTGATACCGCTGAAATCATCCCCGGTACCGGCGGTGATGGAAAAGGTCTGTGAAGCGGTGCTTCCATCAATCCAGACAGTGCCCACATGGGTTCCGTTGTTGGAGGCATCTTTCTCGATCGTCACCCAGAACTCATGCCAAACGGTCGGATCAAAGGGAATGACATTCGCCCCCTTGCCTTGCCCAAAGTTGACTTCACCTGAAACAGCGTTTCCGTTGAACTCATTAAAGCTCAAGCCGCTGAAGTTGGTGACACGGTCGCTTGGATTTCCCCCGGGGGTATCCTGAGCGGTTGTCAATGAGAAGGCAATGGCTCCACCGGAATTCTGCTTGATCACAAAGTTCCCTTTACCACCATCGGAAGTAACATAACCGTCTCCACTGTCGGGATAAGGCTGCGTCCCGTTGCTTTGCTGTCCATCACGATGAAGTGGATCCAATGGACCGCTGGAGGGAACACGCGCACGGAACATCAAGGTCACACCGTCGTCCATAATCGAATCGGCAGCGCCATCCTCTGTCAGGCTGTGTCCCAGATAGACTTTGCGGTTCGATCCGGGGTCACTGAAATCATAGTCCCGGGGATCCCCGGTGTCTTGAATGCGCAGGAAGGTTGTGTTCCCTTCGGTGATCACCATGGCGCCGCCGGGTCTATTTCCATCTCCGAAATCACCACCAATGCCTGAACCATCCCATTCATCAGAGCCGTTGTCATGACTCCAAGTTCCGTCCAAGGAACCAAACCCCTCACCCGGGGCAGCATAATTTGCCTGGTCTCCTTCGTAGATGTAGTTCCATCCTCCCTCAGGAGCATTGAACGATACCTGGGCCATCAAAGATGTCGAACAAGCTGCAACCAGCAGCCCGCCAACCCATTTTCCCGAGGGCTTTAACGTATGTTGTCTTCGTTTCATTTGTCTGTTTGTGTTTAAGTTACCACTGACATCACATGTACACATCAGCAGGGTACGGATCTCCACTGAACATGCCACGAGAACACTGCGTACTGGGTTTACGAAAGGGTAGCATTAAGGAGGGAAACAGGTTTCGTCAAGAAATAGCTACAGCAGTGGGATACACGCCGGTCTTCGTCCATGCAAGTGACCCGATGCAAGCATGGCCTTCCTTCCCAAAAATGGATTGGTTTCTCGGGGATGACCGCTTAAGGTGGACTCAATGTTCCACCGTTTGATCACATGGATTGTCTTGGCATGGGGAATCTCTTGCTTGAGCGCAGACAGCTTCCAACTGGCCCTGAACACGTTGCAACAACGCTGCTTCACATGCCATGGCACGAACGGAAAGACAAAGGGGGATCTTGATTTAACCCTTCTCAAAAGCGAACAAGCCTTTATTGAACACCCTGAAGTGCTGGAACAGTTGAAAGATGTCCTCGTATTCAACGAAATGCCGCCTGAGGACGAATCCCCGCTTACATCGACTGAGAGGTTTCTGCTGCTTGATTACTTCAAATTGCTGCTCACCAAAACTTCAGAGCATCCACCTGATCCAGTCCATGAGGCAAGTCTGAGAAGATTAAACCGTTTCCAGTATAACAACGCGGTCGTGGATTTGTTTGATTTGCGATGCGTGGTGTTCTCACTGCCCGAGCAAATGATGAGAGAACACCAGAACTACTTCAAACCTGAAACCGGCAAGATGCCCGACAAGGTCACCGTGGGGAGCCGCCCGCTGGGCAAGTCACAAATGATCGAAAAACGGTTGGCAGGAGTGGCTCCATTTCCACAGGATCTTCGCGCCGAGAATGGATTCGATAACCGTGTCGATCATCTGTCACTCTCCCCCTTGCTCCTGGAATCCTTTTTGGGGCTGGCACAGTCCATCGTTGAAAGCGATGATTTCAACCAGGAAAACGTGGGCATCTGGGATGTATTTTTCGCTTCCCCCAAGGACGACGCCAACCTGCCTGAGGTGGTTCAAGACAGACTGCGCTCCTTTCTGACACGTGCCTTCCGCCAGCCCCCTGAAACGCATACACTCGAACGTTACACCGGTTATGTTTTGGACCTTTTGAATCAGGGTTACCCGTTTACAGATTCCATGAAAGCCGTGGCTTCCATGGCCCTGTCCTCGCCACGGTTTCTCTACCTGTTCGATAGACCACCCCAAATAAATATCGCAACCAAAAACAACGATTACGATCTTGCCGCACGTTTGTCGTTTTTCCTGTGGGGCAGCATCCCTGATCAACACCTGATCAAACTGGCTGCGGAAGGAAAACTCAGCGACCCGGCAACACTTGATGCTGAATTCAGGCGCATGATGCACGACCAAAGACTCAAGCGCTTCTGCGACAGTTTCCCGTCACAATGGCTCCAGTTGGAACGCATCATCTCGTCGGCACCGAATCCGGACAAATTCCCCGACTTTTATTACCTGAAATACCGGGACAGCATGCACATGATGATGGAGCCCCTGCTCCTGTTCGAAACCATTTTGATCGAGAACCTCCCCATCACTCAGTTGATCGACTCCGATTTCACGTATCGTTCTCTGCTGTTGCAGGAAGCCTACGGTTCGTTGGCCATCGGAAAATTGCCCGAGAACATCCCCAGCGAAGTTACTGTTCTAAACTTTCATCGTTTGCCAGTCACCGACCGGAGGATGGGAGGTGTGATCACCACGGCCGCCACGATGACGATGACGTCCAGTCCGGACCGAAGCAAACCGATCACACGAGGTGCGTGGTTGACGACCGTACTGTTCAACAAACCACCCGAACCACCACCTGCGGATGTGCCCCCCTTGACCGAGCAACCGGGCCAAGGTGAAGAAAACATGACGCTGCGAGAGCGATTGGCCCAACATCGAGAGCGTTCGGACTGCAAAGGTTGTCATGAAAAAATCGATCCACTGGGATTCGCCTTGGAAAATTACGATGCCATTGGGAACTGGCGCAGCCATTATGAAAACGGACGTGAGGTGGACGTATCCGGCAAGTTGTTCAGGCAGCACGCCTTCACCAATCCGGTTGAATTCAAAGATGCATTACTCGCCGAGAAAGATCTGTTCACCCGAGGATTGGCCGGGCATCTCCTGAGTTTCGCCCTGTCCAGAGCCCTGACTCCGTCGGATCAGGAGGCACTGGATGAAATCGTAGCCGCGACCAAAAGGGACGGATACCGAATTCAAACACTTATAAAATCAATCATACTCAGCCAGCCGTTCCTCAAACATTCGGAAACCCAATCAACCCATTGACGCATTGATGAAAACAACAAGACGCAGATTTCTGCGAGGTATGAGCGGTGCTGTTCTGGCCTTGCCTTTACTGGAAAGCCTGGGACAGGTCACACCCTCTCGAAAAGTCCCCACCCGCATGGCACATTTTTATGTCCCCATAGGAGTCGTGCGCAGAGGTTTTTTTCCGGGCGAACAAAATGACGTCATTCCCAAAGGAAACCTTGGAAACCTCATGACTTCCCTCGGCAAACAGGATCCGGTTTTTTCGGTCAAGCCTCTCGAACACCTGACACCCACGCTGGAGCCTCTGGAAGAGTTTAAAAGCAGGATCACACTTATCACCGGGATGGACCGAACATTCCAGAACGGAACAGATGTCCACGCTCAATGCGCATGCTGCTACCTCAGCAGCGCCGCCCCCTACTCCATCAAGCGCTCGGCTTGGCCACTGGATCGAACGCTCGACCATATCGTTGCGGATGCGATGGAGAACAAGACCCCCTTTCCCACTTTGGAGATCAGTTGCAACACACATAAGGACAACAAAGAATCGATCTATTTCGACAACATTTCCTGGTATGGAACCGGACACGTGGCTCCGTCCATCAGACACCCCAAAAAACTATACAGACGACTGTTCTCAACTTCGGAAAACCGTCGATTCAAAGACGTCACCTCACTGGTTCTGGAAGATGCAAAATCCATGCAATCGCAGTTGAGCTACGACGACCAGCAAAAGTTCGGTGAATATTTTGATTCAATTCGCACCATCGAAGTGCAGATGGATCGCCTTCAGAACATGAAGTCCGAACTCGACAAGGTCACCCTGGAAGAACCATCGGATGCTTACCTGCCGCGCGGGGAATTCATTCGATTGATGGCGGACCTCATGGTGGTGGCGATGCAGACCGGATTGACCAACGTTGCCACCTTCATGGTGGGCCCCGAGCGATGGGACACCCCATACATGTTTGACGGATTGTTCGACAAACCGCGCAGCCACCATGGCATGTCCCACAACCAGACCCAAATGATTGACGACCTGCTCAAAGTGGATCGTTTTCACATGGAACAGTTTGCCTATCTGATGCGAAAAATGGACGCCATCCAGGAAACAAACGGCCGCACGCTGCTCGACAACACCATCCTGACTTATGGGTCCGGACTGGGAGACGGATCGACCCACCAATACAATGATCTTCCAATCATCATGGCGGGTAACGGAGGTGGACAATTCAAAACAGGTCAGCACGTCAACATGCCCGAAGGCACCCCTCTGGCAAACCTCTGGTTGACCCAGGCACGCTCGATGGGATTAAAAATGGATCGTTTTGCAGACAGCACAGGCGAATTGAATGCCATCAAGGTCTGAACTGATGCGGATGTTGATTCCATTCCAAAGCGACAATGAACAGGAGCATTCATGTGAAAACCACGTATATTCCATGCTTCATTTTCCGAATGCATTGATGATTTATCTTCAATCAAACCAATAGAATACTTCGATGCCACTTTTTCGTTATGTGCTCGAATAGTTGGAACTGCCACTACTTTGGATTTGAATCGACAAACCGAACAACTGGTGGTATTAAACGATTATTACCGAGAGGGGGTAATGGTGTTCATCCATAAAACTGATTATTTGCGTATGAAACTTATATCCCGTTATCATGCCGGGGTTCGGTTATTTTCCTATTTGGGAAAAGCATTACCGATCATCACCACTTCCATGTTTTGCATGGCCAACACCATCCCGATGTTTGCCGAGGAACCGGATTCCCCGTCCCCGCGTTTTCGTAGAGTCGCAAATTGGCCGGATCAGCCGCACAGTCCGGTCCTCGAAGTCGCCATTCAAGGACATTTTGCCTATTTGGCAATCGGTGATGGAGAACTGCTAGTAATCGACATCGAAAACTCTACCGCACCTCAATGGGTGGGACATCTCTTCCAGGGGAAGCATGTAAAATTAGTCCGGGTTTATGACGATGAACTCTATGTGGCAACGTCCCGCCACAGGGGC
>JAQCFT010000171.1 GCA_027619545.1 Verrucomicrobiota bacterium
AACCACCCGGATCACGGTGGCCAAGTTCGCTGGAATTTTGAGAAATTTCTAATTGACAAGAAAGGGAATGTCATCGGTCACTACCCATCCAAGGTAAAACCTGAAGATGCCGACCTCAAAGCAGCCATCGACAAGGCGCTCAAGGCGGAATAGACGGAAAACACAGCCAGGATGAGGAAACGCAGACTAGGGAAAAGCGGATTGGTGGTGTCCGAGATATGCATGGGCACCATGACCTTTGGGGATCAGACCGACGAACCGATGTCACATCGGATCATGGACGTGGCCTACGAAAAAGGGGTCAACTTCTTTGATGCGGCCGAAATGTATCCGGTGCCTCCCCGAGCCGAAACGTATGGTGTGACCGAGGAATTTGTCGGACGCTGGCTCAAAACAAAACCACGGGATTCCATCATCCTGGCAACCAAAATCACCGGGGCAGGACACGGCTGGTTTGTCCCCCCCGTCCGGCATGGCATGACCTGCCTGGACCGGCATCAGATCATCCGGGCGGTCGAATGCAGCCTTCAACGTTTGCAAACGGATTACATCGACCTCTACCAAACCCACTGGCCGGACCATGGCATGCGCCATGAGGAGACGCTTGCAGCCATGACCGAACTCAAGCAGCAAGGTAAGATCCGCGTCATCGGGTGCAGCAATGAAACCTGCTGGGGAGTGATGAAGAGTCTTTGGACTTCGGATGTAACGGGACTGGACCGCATTGACACGGTTCAAAACAATTTCAGCCTGATCAACCGCCGTTGCGAAAGCGAACTCGCACAAGTTTGCCGTCAGGAAAAAGTCAGCCTGCTCCCCTATTCACCACTGGGAGGTGGCGTTCTTTGCGGAAAATACAACGGCGGGCAATTCCCTGAAGGCGCGCGCTTCTCGCACTACCTGCTGCACGGCAAGGAACGTCAGAAAAACATGGCCCGACGATTCGTCAACAACCGCACCCTGGCAGTGGTCGAGCGAATGGAAGCCATCGCCGAAGAAATCGGCATGCATCCCGTCACCTTGGCAACCGCCTGGAGCAAGAACCACGACTACGTGGCATCCACCATCATTGGCGCTTCCCATGTCGGCCAGCTGGAAACCACCTTAGCGGCAGGGAACGTTGATCTTGACCAGGAAACCATGGCCAAGCTGGATCAGATCGAAGTCGATATCCCCAACGCCATGCCAGAGGACGGACTGCGCCGGTTATAGGATAGGGCCCAATCTACTTACCCTTACCGTAAATCTCTGCAGGAGATTTGAGCATGGGCTCGGTGATTTTGGTGGCAGAGCCTTCGTCGGCGATGGATGTGAAGAAGCAGGAGCGGTAGCCTTCATGGCAGGCGGCACCTTCCTGTTCCACCTGCACCAGCAGGGTGTCTCCGTCGCAATCATAGGCAATGTCCTTGACGCTTTGCGTGTGGCCGCTGGACTCGCCTTTCATCCAAAACTTCTGGCGGGAACGACTCCAGAAGTGGGTCTTGCCGGTTTGCACGGTTTTTTCCAGCGCGGCTTCATTCATCCAGGCCATCATCAGCACACGACCGTTGGTGGCGTCCTGAACAATCGCCGGGATCAAGCCGTCGCTGTTGAATTTAAGATTCTTAACAAAGTCCATAGTTTGTAAAAAATGCCCGACAAGCCCTCGGAGGTGCCTGCCGTCTCCTAATGAACCCCCCCCTCCCCTGATTGGTCAATCTCAAAGAAATAAAATCCGTCTGGATTCCTCCAAGAAGAAAGGTAAGATCTCCTGGATCCCTGGCTCCGGAATGGAACGAATCCTGCATGGAAAAGTGAGGTGAGAAAACTGAGTCAAAACATCGTATCAGACAGCCTGCATGGCACCTGCAGTGACAGCGGTCGAGTCAACCGCGTCCCAACACGCTGGTGGCTGGCTGTCGTAGTTTGTTGGCAACTCTTCAGCAACTTGTCTTCGGCTATGGCTGCCGAGATCGCATGGAGTGATTTCGAGATCAAAGAATGGGATAAAGTCCGGAAGGTGAAGGTGAGGCCTGATGAATTACTGGTCTGCCTCAAAGACTCTTCCCGCACCTGGGCCCAAGCTCGTTTGGAGCCAACCCCGGGCTGGTCCTGGGAACCACTCATTTCCAAGGAACGCAAAAGAATCCAACCGCGCGGCGCCTACCGGGACACCAAGCCCGATCTGGATCACTGGATCGTGGTCTCGTTGCCTCAAAACACCCGGCTCAACCACATCATCCGTCAATTGCGACTCGATCCGAACGTGCTGCATGTGGAACCCAACTTCCGTGTGGATCTGGATCAATCCCCGAGCGACATTGAGCTTCCAAATGATTTTTATTTCGACCGCTCATGGGGATTGAACAACACCGGCCAGTTTGAGGGAACCATCGACGCCGACATCGACCTCCCGGAAGCATGGGAGCTGGGCATCGGAAGCAAGGAAGTGGTCGTGGCCGTGGTGGATACCGGCATCGACTTTTTCCATCCCGACGTGCGGGAAAACGTATGGATCAATGCCAATGAGATTCCGGGAAACGGGTTGGACGACGACAACAACGGCTATATTGACGATGTCCACGGATATGACTTTGTGTCGGACGACGGAGATCCGTTCGACGATCAATCACATGGCACACATGTCGCAGGAATCGTTGGAGCGGTCACCAACAATCGACAAGGCTCGACCGGCGTCACCCAGCAAGTGAGCATGATGGCCATTAAAACGTTTGGTGTTCGCGGCACTGCCGATGTAGCCACCGTTGCGCGGGGAGTGCGTTATGCGATCGACCATGGTGCCCGGATCATCAATGCCAGTTGGGGAGTGGATGTCCGCAGCGAGATCATGCGCACATTGGTTGAAGAAGCAGCGGAGGCAGACGTTCTCTTTGTCGCAGCCGGAGGCAACCGCCAGAGTGATCAGCTGTTCTACCCTGCGGCGTTTGATGATACAATTGGTGTGGGAGCCACGGATAGAAACGATCAACGCACGCGCTTCTCCAACTTTGGCCTCTTCATTGACCTGGCTGCACCCGGACAGACCATTTTCTCAACCATGCCCGACAATCGTTTTGGTTTTCTCAGCGGCACTTCCATGGCGGCGCCTCACGTAACGGGGGCCGCCGTCCTGGTCCTGGCCCGTCACCCTGACTGGAGTTCCACAGACCTGACCCGCATGCTGCTCAGTGCCGTCGACCCCATCCAACCGGATAAATACATCGGCTCGGGCCGTCTCAACGTGTTCAAAGCCCAGCAAACCATCGAACGACTCCCGCGTGCCGACTTAAAGTTACCAGAAAAGCTGGGTGGCATCCTCGATATTCAAGGTTCGGCAGATGGCGAAAGGTTTCGCGAATACGTTCTTTCCATAGGAGCCGGAGCATTTCCTGAATCCTGGACCGAGATTCATCGAAGCGATCAACCTCTCAGCGATGCAACGTTGTTGGCAGGATTCAATACGGAGAATTTAACGGACGGCACCCACACCTTCCGGATCGAAGTGACGGACTCTCTCGGCCAGACCAACACGGTCAAAAAGTCGGTTGAAGTCGTGAATGTTGAAATCATTTCCCCACAAAACAACGACATCCTGCGATCCGGCGACATCATCGAAATCAAAGGCAGCGTGTTTGGCAGGGCTCGGACCTACACCCTGGAAATCGGAACCGGAGCCACCCCGGAAACATGGACCCAGATTGGAATCGAACAAAGCGATCACGGCGACCTGACACCCTTTCAGGACACCCTCGCCATTTGGGACACACGCCAGATGAAACCTGATTCTCTCTACTCCTTACGACTCACCGCAACCGATGACCAGGGAGCATCAACGGCTCATATCGTGCAGGCAATCCATCTGGAAGCGAACTTGCTGCCGGGTTTTCCGCTTTATCATTCGATTGGCAAGGAAGCAACGGGTGATGACTGGCGTCCGGTGGTGGTGGAAGATCTGGATCAGGACGGAGATCAGGAAATCGTACTGATCGAAGTCGGAGATCTGTTTGGGATGCCAACCATGCTTTATGTTTATCATCACGATGGCACACCCGCCTGGCAGACCACGCTGGGGGATGCTGTCCCCTTTCATGATCTGCCCTTGGTGGGAGATATAGACGGTGATGGCACCATGGAGATTTTCACCGAGGGCGGAAGCGGCGGCCTGCTGCAGGGATTTCATCACGACGGCACTCCCTTCTCCGACGGATGGCCTGTTCGAACCGGTTATAAATCTCTTGGAAAAATAATGGCCGATCTGGATGGAGACGGAACGCAGGAAATCATCGCACTTGCCCACGAACCGGCCAGCGGGGGATTTTCGAACAACCGGCAACTCATGGTCATCAAGGCTAATGGAGAAATCATGAACAGGTGGAATCTGCTGGCCTGTGATCATGATCTGGATGTCATGGAACTCCTCCCCGCCGTTGCCAATATGGACGACGATCCGGAACTTGAGATTATCTGCGTGAATGATTGCAAATCAGTTGGCATCTACGATCTCGAACTCCCCAACAACGTCACTCTCAACGCATTCATCACCAGCGGCAAACTGATCACGTCCCCCGTCATCGGAGATCTGGACCGGGATGGCACCAATGAAATTGTCGTTGTGGCGGACGGATCAGAAGAGAACACACGCGGCGGCATCTATGCCTTTTACCGAAATGGAGGCATGCTTCCAAACTTCCCAGCCGTGTTCGAAGAACACTTCGACAGCGCGCCGGCCCTGGCGGATCTCGACGGGGATGAAGATTTGGAGATTGTGGTTTCCAGTCATCGAACCCGCATGCTTTACGCCATCCATCACCACGGATTCCCCCTCACCAACTGGCCCATAGGCCCCATTCGGGATGGATTGATCCGGAGCACACCCCTCATAGCCGATGTGGATGGCAACGAAATCCTGGACATCCTTTCCCCCACCTACGGATCCACTTTCACACTATTGGCCACGGACGAATATGACAAAACAACCGGACTCCGGGCGTGGAACGCGTCGGGCGTCCCCGTCTTATTTGGTGGCGATGAAGGAAAAGACAGACTTTGGATTGAACTTCCCAGCGGTTCCCTGATCAAGAACGCTCCACCTACCATCACGGATCTGGATGGAGACGGCCGATTGGATGTGGTCAGCTCTACTACAGTAGATATCGCTTACGCCCGCGACCACCCCCGTATCGGACTTAAAAATCGCCACAGCATATACGCCTGGGCCCTCGACGCACCCTACCGAGAAGACTTGCTTCCATGGCCAACCTATCAAAAGGACAATCAACGCAGCGGTCGTTTTGATGAGTCTGTACGCGTGAACCAGCCCCCCGAAATCCGCCCCATCCTGAGCCAAACCATCCCGCTTGGAGAAGCATTTTTCCCCATCAACCTCAACCGATTTGGAAGCGACCCTGATCATGCTCCAAATGAACTGCAGTGGACCATCGAAGGCAACGAGAACCTGGGATTGGAACTGGATGACTTCAACCAGTTGAATCTTGTTCCACTGGAGCCGGAATGGACCGGGACTGAGGTGTTAACCTTCCGGCTTACCGATCCCGAAGGAGCGAGCGACCAATTGACCGCAAACTTCAGCATCCTTGAAGGGTATCAGCCCCCCATAGCTGTGACGGATCAGATCGAGACCGAGGAGGATCAACCGGTAGACATCAACCTCCTGGTCAATGACGAACATCCCAAAGGACTCCCATTGAGAATTCTTGAACTCTCTCCACCGTTACAAGGCAGGGCATTCAAGCGAGGCGAGGGAATTGTTCACTACGAGCCCAATGAAGACATCAATGGCGAAGATTCCTTTCAATATGTCATCGTGGATGATGAAGGCGGCATGGCAATAGGAGAGGTCGTCCTTGTCATTCAGCCGGTCAATGATGCCCCGGTTGCCAAAGAAGACAGAATCGTCGTTGTTGAGGATGAATCCGTAGAGTTTGATCCACTTGAAAACGATGTCGATCCGGATGAGGACCCTTTCACATTGATAGAATGGACTTCCCCCATGAGTGGCACCCTTACTCGCTTGGATTCCGATAAATTTTTATATGTGCCCAAACCGGATTTTTCGGGAGCGGACACCTTCACCTACATGATAGAAGACAGCAACGGTGTTCAGTCCTTAGGTGAAGCTTCACTGCTGGTTACCGGTATCAACGATCCGCCAGTCGCCAAATCCCAGCAATTTGCAATGAACCGCAACCGCGAACAAAACATCACCTTTACAGCCCATGATCCAGATCAGGACCCGTTGAGTTTTGAAATTATCGAAGGACCGGAACACGGGCGCGTGCTTGCATTTCCCGACGTGGCGACCTACAGCCCTGAGTTCGGATATACCGGCACAGACCAATTCACTTACAGAGCCAACGACGGAAAAACGGATGGTCCCATCGCAACGGTGGAATTCGTCATTGGCGATGAAAACAACCATCCAGATGTGAACGATCAATACATAATCACCGCAGTGAACCAGGAGGTGGACGTTGAGCTGGAAGCTGAAGATGTGGATGAAGACCCATTCGAATTCTCGATCGCATCCCATCCGGAATCAGGAACGCTGACCTTGTCAGAATCCACCCTGCTCTATCTGCCAGCCAAAGATTTCGTCGGGAAAACCGAAGCAACCCTTCAGGTGATGGACAACCTGGGCGCAACCGGAACGACCCAGATCACCTTCGAAGTAACCGATGAAAACACCGCCCCGAAAGCACGCGATATCGGCGTGGAAATTTTCGGCAACAAGGATGAATCCTTCGAACTGGGTATCGAAGACAGAGAAAACAATCCCCTCACCTTTGAATGGTTGCTCCTTCCTGAAAACGGAACCATATCCGGAGATCCCCCCAACCTGACGTATCACCCGGATCCGGACTTTTTCGGATTTGACCGCATTCAATTCGTTGCCAACGACGGTGAATTTGACAGCAACCCGGGCACCGTGGTGATCGAGGTCCAATACCCCAATCACAAGCCCACTGGCAACAATCAATCCGTCCTGCTACAGAGGAACCTTCCGAAAACATTCCTGCTGGATGTTGAGGACATTGATGAAGACATTCTAAACCGAGTCATTTTGGAAGGTCCGAAACACGGGACCCTTTCGGGTTTGGAAAAAGAATTGGTTTACACACCGGATCCAGGATACACGGGATCGGACAGTTTTACGTGGCGTGTTTGGGATGGGTTTAAATACAGCAACACAGGAAAGGTCTCTATTCAAGTCACGCGGTTCGATCCCGACTTCCGGCTACAAATCGAATCCATCGGAATGATTGCCGACCAAGAAATACGCATCATCACCAATGCCGAAACCGGCAGACAATATACCCTACAAGCGTCGGATGATTTGAGCAACTGGGTGGATGTGGAAACAATACGCGCAGAGGAGGAAACGCTCACCTTCACCGAGGCATTTGATCCGCTTCTCCCCCACCGCTATTTCCGTGTGATTGCCACCTTTTAAATCTATCCACTGTTTGGGAGAAAAAGGTGTCGGTACAAAAAAATGGAGCGAGTGAAGAGATTCGAACTCTCGACATCAACCTTGGCAAGGTTGCGCTCTACCAACTGAGCTACACTCGCTCTCGTAAAAGAGTGAGAACTTTATAAGTGGCCTTTTGGAGCATTTCAAGAGCTGATTTGATTTTTTTTTTGAATACCATTTGTATCGCCTTGAAAGGTCCGGAACGGTAACATCCCGCACGTCTCTATGACCGAAAATCCCATATCACCCAGAAATCAAATTGTTGAGTCCCTCAAATCGGCCGGTTTGATCGCCGTGGTAAGGGCCAGGAGCACGGAGCAGGCCTTGCCGATTTCTCGCGCTTTGCTCGATGGAGGTATTCGTGCCATTGAAATCACTTTTTCAACCCCCAATGCCCCGAAATCCATCGCGGACGTCATAAATGCTTTTGGAGATGAAGCCATTGTAGGGGTGGGCACGGTCATTCAGCCCGATCAATGCAGGGCCGCTATCGATGCCGGCGCACAGTTTGTGGTCACTCCGATCACCCGTACTGAGCTGATCCCCACGGCACACGCAGCCAATCGTCCCATCATGGTGGGAGCCTACACCCCGACCGAAGCGCAGACGGCCTATGAGGCGGGTGCCGACATGGTCAAAATCTTCCCCGCTGACGGCCTGGGCCCCAACTACATCAAAGCACTGCGTGCTCCCCTGCCCCATTTGCCCATCGTCCCGACGGGTGGGGTGAATCTTGAAACAATGGAAGCGTTCCTGAAAGCAGGATGTGTCGCACTCGGAGTAGGTTCTTCTCTGCTGACGCGCTCCATCATGGAACAGGATGATTGGTCCACACTCACCTCTTTGGCACGTCAATATTCGGATACTTTGATAAAAATTCGTAACAACCCTTGATGACTTAATTCTCAGAACATGTCCTTGCAAAACATCCATCGCCCGGCACTGCTGCAATTGAACCTTCCAGGCATCCAACATGTAAAATCAGGCAAAGTCCGTGAAATTTTTGACCTGGGAGACACGTTTCTTTTTGTGGCGACCGATCGCATCTCCGCCTTTGACTGCATCATGCCCAACGGAATTCCCGGCAAAGGGGAAATCCTGACGCAAATTTCCCACTTCTGGTTTGATCAAATGAGTGCACTGGTCCCCAACCACCGCGCCTTGGGCGGTCAAGAACCGCTTCCAGCAGCACTTCAACCCTTCGCTGAACAGGTGAATGGGCGGAGCATGATCGTTAAAAAAGCAAAACCATTGGCAATCGAATGCGTGGTTCGGGGATACCTTGCCGGATCGGGTTGGAAGGAATATCAGGCAAACCAGACGGTGTGCGGCATCCGGCTGCCCAACGGGCTGAAGGAATCTTCCGAACTCCCAGAGCCTATCTTCACTCCTGCCACCAAAGCGGAAACAGGCCACGACGAAAACATTTCATTCGAACAGGCCGCCCGGATTGTCGGGTTGGAAACGGCGAAAAAAGTGCGCACCCTGAGTCTGGAAATCTACAAACAGGCAAGAGCCTTCGCGCGTGAAAAAGGAATCATTATTGCCGACACCAAATTTGAATTCGGTTATCTGAACGACACCCTATTGCTTATTGATGAAGTATTGACACCGGATTCCTCCCGATTCTGGCCTGCAGACGCCTATCAACCGGGACAAGCTCAACCAAGTTTCGACAAACAGTTCGTGCGTGATTACCTTGAAAGCCTGGACTGGGACAAAACTCCACCTGCTCCGGCACTCCCGGCTGAAATCGTCAGCAAGACCCAGAACAAATACCTGGAAGCCTACCGCAGACTCACCGAATAGTTCGACAGATGCATGACGGGACACAGACATTGATTCCCGCCCCATTATTGGGAAAACCCACCACAAAATCGGTAATAAAAAGGGCAACACAGGTGAGGTGCGATAGTTGAAAGGAGCTAAGATGACTTGCGTATGAATAACCCATGCAAGTTACTAATGGCTGGAACCGTGGCTTTGGTTCTCTCACAATCCAACGTAATGCAAGGCGAGTCTTGGAAAGACAAGTCCATCGCCCCTGTGACAAATCCTCTGTTTTTCGAGGCTGCACAAATCAACACAGAAATTCGTCCCATTTTCATCCATCATGAATTACCCACCTCGTTCCTCGGTGGCGGTGATGCCAATGTTTATGCCGTCCAGGCGCGATGGGCTGTCAATGACAGGTTGGCCATCATCGCAACCAAGGATGGCTACGTCGATCTTGACATGCCCGCAGCAGGCATCTCCGGCAGCGGCTGGGCTGATATTGCTTTCGGTCTGAAATACGCCGTGGTGGATGATGAAGAAAATCAGTTACTGGTCACCCCCGGTCTCAAACTGGAAATCCCGACCGGTTCGGCAGACGTATTCCAAAACAACGGTAACGGCGAGTGGAACGCTTTTGTGACCGCCGTAAAAGGATTCGACAACCTTCACCTGACAGGCAGCGTCGGACTGCGCATCCCTAACGACGGTGATGACGAATCATCCTTCCTCCACTGGAGCGCTCAAGTCGACTACTATACCTGTAAATGGTTCATTCCGTTCGTTGCATTCAACTCCTTCACAGTGTTGTCCGGAGGCACGGGCGGTATTCCTGTGGAAGGTTACGATTTGATCAATTTCGGTTCCGCAGCGGCGGATGGCGACACCTACAGCACCTTGGGCTTTGGTTTCCGTTCCAAACTGCACAAGAACCTTGATCTCGGGTTCGCCTATGAAAACAGCGTCAGCAGTAACGACGGCATCTTTGATGATCGTTACACCGTCGATTTGATTATCAGCTTCTAGTCCTGAGTTGCTAATCGTTGGTCCAAACTAACCGGCGGGGATGCGTCCCCGCCGGTTTTTATTTGCCCAAA
>JAQCFT010000172.1 GCA_027619545.1 Verrucomicrobiota bacterium
TGTTTAAGAATGCTTTTAGGAGGAGATATGGGACGAGGTGGAACTCATCCCTCCGAGATGACAAAATGGAGGGGCAAGCTCCGTCTTGAACCCACTTCAGACCTTGTGGCATCGGAACGATTATCAAGCTGCCGTGGAAACGCCGCAGGCCAACGGATACCCAAGACTTCCCGCGTTCCACGTATCTTGTTTAAGAATGCTTTTAGGAGGAGATATGGGACGAGGTGGAACTCATCCCTCCAAGATGACGAAATGGAGGGGCAAGCTCCGTCTTGAACCCACTTCAGACCTTGTGGCATCGGAATGATTATCAAGCTGCCATGGAAAAGCCGCAGGCCAACGGATACCCAAGACTTCCCGCGTTCCACCTATCTTGTTTAAGAATGCTTTTAGGAGGAGATATGGGACGAGGTGGAACTCATCCCTCCGAGATGGAACTATTGAGGGCGGGGAAGTCCCCCTGAATATTTCAAACTTGCTACGGGATGCGGCTCGTTCTAATGCTTGGGGCATGTTTTCAATGAGATTGTTATCCACATTGTTGAGTTGTGCCCTGGTTTGCGCTCTGGTTGGGCTATCCGGATGTTGCACTTGTTCTAAGAAAGCGTCCCACTCGGAAGATCCCGGTACGGAGGGTGACGGTGATTTTGTGGTGGGTCCTGAGTATTCGATTGATCCGGATTTGACCGACAAGGGGAATCCCAAAGGAATGAGTTTTGAGTTCAGCATGAAGCTGGCGGACAGCAAGATCTTTCGTGGCGACGATTCCACCCTTGAGCCTGAAAAAAAACCTGTTCGCACCGAGCGCAAGATCTTTGTGTATGTTCCCGCTGCATATCAGGACGGAACGGAAGCGCCCATCTTGGTCATGCATGACGGTCCAAGTCGACTGGATCTAGTGCGTCATGCGTTGGACAACCTGACAATCTCTGAGGATCCGAATCGCAGGCTGCCGCCATTCATTGTGATCTCCGTTCAGAACGGTGGAAACGATGGAAAGAACAGTCAGCGTGGTTTGGAATATGACACCATGTCCGATCGATTGGCCTTGTTCATCAATGATGAAGTATTGCCGGCCGTATTGAGTCATCCTGATATTCGAGCCGCCTACCCAAACATCGCTTTCACAGATAATCCCTGGGGCAAAGGCGTCATGGGGTGCAGTTCGGGTGGCGCGGCTGCATTAACCATGGGCTGGTTTCGGCCGGATCTGTTTCGCCGTTTGATCACCTATTCCGGAACCTTCGTGGACCAACAGGATGATGACGCTCCTGAGGAAGCGGATTATCCTCTGGGCGCCTGGGAGTATCATTCCAACATGAAATTGATCGAGAACACAGAAAACAAACCGCTGCGAATCTTTACCCACGTGTCCGAGCAGGACAATCGTTACAAGGATCCCGAAGAGACCTATCACAACTGGGTGATGGCCAACGAACGCACCGCCGCCGCATTGAAGGCCAAGGGATACCATTACCGATATGTGTTCAGCAAAGAATCCCGGCACTGTGACAAGCGTGTCTTTGAGCAAACCCTGGCCGATACCCTGGTATGGATGTGGCGAGGCTACCAGGGAGAGTAGTTAATTTTTTGGGCGATTGCGGTATTTGTTGTAGAGGCGGGTGTGTCGGCTTTCGAGTGAGACACGCTCGCCTTGAATCCACATTTCGGTCACTTGAGAACGAATGTCCAGCAGCTCGCCCGTGAGTGCGATCAGTGACGCTTCCTTGCCTGATTCGATTGATCCCAGACGATCGCCCATTCCCAGTATCTGGGCAGGATATAGCGTGATTCCCTTCAATGCCTCTTCTTTGCGCATCCCAAAAGCCACGGCTTGCGCGGCAGAATGAGGAAGATTCCGTATCGACGAAGCGGCAAACCGGCTGATCCCTTCACTGAAGATCACTTTGACACCGGCCTCAGCCAAAATGGAGGGTGCTGAATAATGAGCGTCATAACTGTCTTCACCACGACTTGGGAGAGTAAAGGTTTTGTCGTAAATGACCGGGATTCTGTGTTCTGACAACATGTCGGCCAACCGCCAGGCGTCTCTGCCGCCTACCAGAACCATCTTGTAATCGTTCTCATCAGCCCATTGAACTGCTGATGCGATCTGGCGCTTTTCATCCGCGTGAATGAACAGGGGAGTTTTGCCTTTGGCCCAGGAGGTCGTGGAAGCCCAGTTGGGGATTTTGTGAGCCTCTTCGTTTTGCTCACGATGGGATACGTAAGCCTTGGCGGATTCGAAGAATTCTGCGATTTCGCGCACACGCTGCTTTCTCTGCTTGGCTTGGTCTTTGGGGGATTTCCAATTGGAAGGATTGTTGGATAATTCTTTGGGGCGATCGTTCAGGGACATGGATGGCCACCAGACATGCAGACCCACTGTCGGTTTCACCATCAGGTCTTCAACGGTCCAGCCACTCAGCTGGATGACGCCGGATTGACCGCTGACGGTTCCTCCCAGGGGGATGGGTTGGGCGTGAGTGATGCCGTTGGCGCGTGCGACGGGGATCAGTTCCGATTCGGGATTAACCGCGCGCCAGGACAGGATTTCCGGTGTCCATTGGCCGACTTCGTCCGTGTCGAGCGTGGCTCGAACGGCATTGATTTCAAGAAGCCCCAGTGTCGTGGTGGTCGCAACCATGCCGGGGTAAAGATGCTTGCCGGCCAGGTTGACGATGCGATCGGCCACGGTGTCGATGGACTCCGCGACAAGGGCAATTTTCCCGTCACGAATGAGCACGTCTCCCTGATCCAGATTGCCGCGGGTGATGGTGTGGATCGTGGCTCCTTTGAGTAGGATTGTTTCGGATCTTGCCTGCAGGCCAAAGAGGCAAAGCAAAAGGGCGGCGAGGTATATGTGTCCGGTCCGTTGTTTCAACGTTTTCTTCATGATGTGAAAGGTGTCAAAAGGTTTAAAAGTCATGTGGGGTGTTGATGGATTCAATGGCCGGTTCAGTCGTCGCAGTGTATGATGCGGCCTTCATCCTGTTTCTCGAGAGCGCGTTGGAAGAACAATTGCCATGTGTGCCATTCTTCCTCGGTCTCGGAGGATGGATCGCTTGAAGAGGGTTTGAAGTTGACTGCCTTTTTGGCTTTTTCCAGAAGTCGTGCTTTTTCTCTGGTGCGTTGAGTGGTTCGGTCAGAATCCGAAAAGCGGTCGAAATACTTCACCCCTTCAATCCAGGTTTCCAGACAAGTGGTTCCTGAGTCCAGTGGAGGTTTGGACCAGATAACAAAGTCTGCGTGCTTGCCTTTTTCAAGCGAGCCTACGAGGTGGTCGATCTTCAATTGTTGGGCAGGGTAGAGGGTGACAAAATTCAGCGCTTCCTCTGGTGGTGTGTTCCCATATTTGACCGCTTTGGCAGCTTCCAGATACATGCGGCGGGCCAGGTCGCTGTCATCCGAGTTGAAGGACACCAATGCACCCCGCTCATGCATCAGGCTGCCGGCATAGGGAATGGCGTCGATGACTTCGAACTTATAGGCCCACCAATCGGTAAAGCACGATGCCCCGGCACCATGAGCGGCGATCTCATCTGCTACTTTGTAGCCTTCCAACACATGTTGAAGCGTGCCGACTCGAACACCGAATGATTCCATGACACGCAGAAACATCAGGATTTCATCCTGGCGGTAGGAGTGACAATGAATCCAGCGGCGACCTTCCAGGATCTCAACCAGAGCTTCCATTTCAAGATCGCGGTCCGGACGTTCTCCTTCTCCGTCGTGAAAAACCTTCCACGCAGCCTGGTATTGTTGGGCGGCCGTGAAGCGGTTTTCGTAAAACACGGGTACCCCCATGCGGGATTGAGGAAAGCGCGTGGTGCGATCATTGCCCCAGTTGGATTGTTTAACGTTTTCACCCAGGGCAAACTTGATGCCTCCCGGCGCTTCCTTGAAAATCAATTCGTCCGGACCTTTGCCCCAACGCAATTTGATGACGGCATTTTGTCCTCCGATCGGATTGGCCGATCCGTGGAGCAGATTTGCAATCGTCAATCCGCCTGCGAGCTGATAGTAGATGTTTTCCGTTTCGGAATTCACAACATCCGCAATACGCACCATGGCAGTGGAGGGATAGGTCCCTTCGTTGACACCTCCCATGATCATGCTGTGAGAATGGGCGTCGATCAGGCCGGGGGTTACGTATTTGCCGGTGGCGTCAATAACCAGGCACGTGCCAAGGTCACCGGAAGGGAGGCTCAGGTTTTTTCCAACTTCCAGGATGTGTCCGTGCTGGATCAGCATGTCGCCTTGCTCGATGATTCCCAATGCCGAACTCGTCCACAGTGTGGCGTTTTTGATTAGAAGGGTGTCTGGTCCTTCTTGTGTTGGAAACTCTTCCAGAGGAGAACGGGCAATGCGGGAGTGTTTTTCTTCTCCTTTGGTGTCCTTTTCTTTGGATTCTTTTTTTGCGTCCGGATCAAATGCTTCGTTGGCGTACCTGATCCCTTTCACCCAGGTGGACTCGATGGGGTGATCCGGATTGAAATAACTGTCTCCTTCAACAATGGTGAAGTTGGCTAGCTTGCCTTGTGCCAATGTGCCCATGGATTCGGATAATCCAAACAGTTCGGCGGGAATAGTGGTCAGTGCCGCCAGTGCCGTTGTCTCAGGCAATCCTCGCTCGACAGCTTGCTTCAGCTTTTTGCGAAATTGTTTGCGATCGTTGAGGGTGTAAAGGGTAAGTGCGATGCGGTGTCCCTGGGAAGCCAGGACGCTTGGTACTTCCGGCGCCCAGTCCCAATGCCGCAACAGGTCCAGATCAACCGCTTCCCAATCCTCCTCTTCAGGAAGGGAAGGGATCTCAGGAAAATTGATGGGCACAATGAAAGGAGCATCGATCGAAGCAAGCAGATCCGGGCGGCGCCATTCTTGTCCCTGCGCAATCAGGTTGAATCGCAGCCCAAATTCATCCGCAAGCTTTGCCGCACGCGATGCCATGAGAACGCTTCCTGGTTCAATGATGACGGATTGACTTCCGTTGAGAGGGGCCTTCAGTGCTTCCAGTGAGGGATTGTAGTCCTTTTGACTGTCGTTTCCGGATCGTCGAGCATAATCCTGTGTGTCGATGAATGTCTGCCGGATGGCGCTGATCACACCCATCAATGATTTAGGGTATTCGTCGCTTTTGCTGGCGCGGCTGTTGAAACCAAGATGTTGGAAGGTTTCAGCCTTTTGAATCAGCTCATTCGGAGAGGCTTCGCCGGTCAGTGAAACAGCGCCTGTACCGCGAATGATGCCTTTGGATGGACTGAGGTGCACGGCGGTGAACCCGAGGTTTCGCAGTTCTTTACGTTGCCCGGGTTCAAAATGCCAGTCGTCCAGAACGGAATATTCCGGTGTGATTGTGGAGAGTGATGACCCGGGGCCTTCGCTGCCCGGATCCGGTTCGTCTCCCGTCATGCCATAGAAATTCCAATCCCCGGCTGCGCGGTGATCCCGCAGGTTTTGATGGTCGTGATGGTTTGATTCTGTTGCCCCTGTTGTGCGGACCTTTGTTCCATCTGGGGACACCGCATAGTAAGGATCGATCAATCCCGGATAAACAGTGTATCCCCTCATGTTCCATACACGGCTTCCCGCGGGTGTCGGGCCACCTTCCGAAACGGAGACGATGTGCCCCTCGGCAATCACCAAAGTTGCATTGGTCAAGGTCAGACCGGGGGACACAACCACAGTGGCTTCGGTAAAGGTGTGGTAATCCAAAGGTTGTGGATCGTGACCGGGTGGTTGGAGGTCTGGACGATAAACGGCCGCCTGGCCGCATGTCAGGGTGGCAACGATGCTGCAGACCGAAACCCAGACGTAAAAAGTGGATGTTTTCTTCATAAAACAAGCATTTGGTTTGATTTGGACGGGAAGAGCATGACCTGAAGAGGGTGGCATTGACAACCCTTTTGAGCCCTTTCAGGCAATAAACCGGGAACGAGTTTCCTTGGCTTTTTCTTAATCCTCCATACACTCGCGCTTGCATGAGGTCGGTAATTTTCATTTCAAGCTTGCTGCTCCTTCCCATGGTTGGGATCGGGCCGGTGTTTTCAGTCCATGGACAAAGCGCGGGATTGGTTTTCCCTCATCCTCAATCTCCGGACACCGAGCGTTTCCATTCCAGTCGCAACGGACGTGAACTCCCGCTTCCCGCGCAGAACCCTGCTTTCACCTTTGCCGTTCTCGGAGACCGAACCGGTGGCCCTGCTGAAGGTGTTAAGGTGTTGGCTCAGGCGGTGGATGAGATCAACTTGCTGGAACCGGATTTGGTGATGACCGTGGGAGATTTGGTGCAGGGATCCGGGAAACAGGTGGAATGGCTCATTCAGATGCGGGAGTATCGCGGGATCATGGATGGTCTGTTGATGCCCTGGTTTCCGGTGGCCGGGAATCATGACGTCTATTGGATGGCAAAAGAAAAACCTCCAGGCGAACACGAATCCAACTACGAACAACATTTCGCGCCGCTCTGGTATGCCTTTGAACATAAGAACAGCTGGTTCATCGTGCTCTACTCCGACGAAGGCAATCCTGAAACTGGGGAGAAAGCCACCGGTAAACCAGCGTCCCAGAAAATGAGTCATCGACAGTTTGCGTGGCTGAAAGACACTCTGGCGAAGGCAGAAAGTGCGGATCATGTTTTTGTATTCATTCACCACCCGCGCTGGCTGGGAGGAAACTACGGTGATGATTGGGAAAAGGTCCATGACGAATTTGTTAAAGCGGGCAACGTCAAAGCCGTGTTCGGAGGTCATATACACCGGATGCGCTATGACGGTCCCTTCGATGGTATCGAATACGTCACCCTGGCCACCACCGGAGGCAACCAAAGCGGCATCTCTCCGGCAGCCGGCAACCTGCATCAATTTCACTTGGTCACCGTACGGGACCAGCAAATTGCCATTGCATCTTTGCCGGTAGGCGAGACGATGAATGTCCGTAAAGTGACCGGGCAAGTCAGTGATGGTACACGCAAGCTCAATGCCGTGACACCCAGATTCAATCGACGATTCCAGGTAGATTCAGAGGGTGGGGCGGATGATCTGGTTCGCTTGCGCCTCGACAATCCTGCCGCTCAGTCCATGCAGGTGAACCTGGAACTTAACAGCGCCGATTCCAGATGGATTTTCTCTCCCGACAAACTGGATGCAGTCGTGAAACCCGGCGAGTCCCTCGACTTTATGTTCCGGGTGTTTCGTTGGAAAAATTCACTCGACCTCTCCTGGCGCTCCCCTGATTGCAAACTGCAACTCGCCTTGGTGGATCCTCAAAACGGCACCTTCCCTCTCAAAGACAAGCGCTATGCCATTCCATACTCCATCGATCTGCCGACACCCGTTCTGCCGCGAGTAGAATCGGTTTTGGAACTGGACGGGATGGATGCCCATTTGAAAGTTTCGGCTGATCAATTGAATCTTGGTAATGGATCACTGACCGTTGAATGCTGGTTGAACGCGCCCTTTTTGCGGGAGGACCTCACATTGATCTCGAACATGGAGGGGAATACCGGATTTAAACTGGGGCTTCAGAACAGCCGTCCAATGTTTCAGGTCCGTTTGGCCGACGGTTCTCTGGTTTCGCTGCAAGCACCCGAATCATCCTTCATTCACACCCGTCAGTGGCATCATTTGGCTGGCGTGTTCGGTTCCGGCACGATGTCCATTTATCTGGACGGCATCCAGGTGGTTCAGGAATCGGTTCAACAAGAACGTGCGGCCAGTAACTCGAATCTGCTGATTGGCAGGGACACCCTCCTGCCATCGAAAGAACGCGGTTATTTTGCTGGCAGGCTGGACAGTATTCGTATCTCAAACACCGCACGCTATGAACGTCAAATCTTCCGTTCTTCCCGTCGATTCCTGCCGGATCGCGAAACCAAGCTGTTGTTGAACATGGATGACATACGAGTCCTCTGGCTGTATGACGAATCCTCCAACAAAGCCCACCCTGAAGTCATAGGCGGAGCCACCATTCAGGCTGAACAATAAAAAATCCCCTGAACACAATGTGAACAGGGGATTGATAGGACTGATATATTGATTGAAATCGATCAACGTGTCTTTCCTGGCTTGAGAGCCGAGGTGCGTTCCGACATCCAGAGCACATCAGGATTGTCGGGAGAAGCAACATTCAGGGGAATCTGAGTGCCGTACTGAGGGGCTTGAACCGTTCGGTTATCGACCCATTTTTTGATCTCAGAGTGACCATCCGCGAACGAGAAACCGCAGGCCCCATTGTGGTAACTGGCTGGGAAATCGATGATACGCGCTTGACCCATCGTATGCGGATGCTGAATCTGTACGGCGAAAGCGGCATCGTTAATACTTCCGGGATGTTCATCAATCAGAATCCACGTATTTGATGGACCCGGATCGATCAAATCCGATTCCTTCCCAAAAGTTCGATAAAGGCTGCCAGGCAGCCATGAACCATTATCGAACGCCTGGCTCATGGAATTACTGCGCACCCGAGGCCGAACCTCACCGGCGACCTTGACGGTTGCCTTGTCTGCGGGACATTTGAAAATTTCGCGGCTTCCACCCGTATAATCCCAGAGAGGGCTTTTTTCGATATGCATGGTGGGGTCCCAATTGGCGCGATTGCCGCCGTCGTAGTTGAGACTGCCATCGATCCATTCCGGTCTGCCATTGACCGTGTTCAGGGACGATACCAACCAACCGCTGTTGTCATCGGTATAATAACGCCAGGCCAGCATGAGCTGTCTGAGATTATTCATGCAACTGATGCCCTGCGCCTTGGTTTTTGCCTTGCTCAGAGCAGGCAACAACATGCCGGCCAAGATAGCGATGATCGCGATGACCACCAGCAATTCGATCAGGGTAAACCCGCCCTTGGCAGAAGAAGACCTTCGCCGAACGTTCATGTATTTCATCATAAGCTTCCTTAACTCTGGAGTATGTTTAATGGGATCAAACCGACCATAAGAAGCCTGCTGGAGCGTGTCAACGAATTCCGTCGGGAGTATGAAAACAAGGAGTCCAGTAACGGCCTCAATTGCGCTTACCCCACTACGCACAAAAACTTCACCAGAATTTTCTTGCTTAAGCCCTCAAAACCGAGTTCATTAACGCCTCGACCTACTGGGCGGAGAGATGGCTGAGTGGTCGAAAGCAACGGTTTGCTAAACCGTCGTCGTGGGATAACTGCGACCGCGGGTTCGAATCCCGCTCTCTCCGCCATTACTTCTTCCAGTAGTGTGTCTTATGTTGTTTTTCTTGGTCCTAAATTGGGGTTTGGTGCTTTTCTGTTGGCCAGTTAATTGACTAAATATTGACTCATTTTCCCCGAAAGACTACTGTTTACCTATGGGTTCTACAAAAGTATCTGTTAGGAAGTATAACCATTCTAGAACAGGTAAGTGGGTAGTAGGATACCGCGACACTGCCGGCAGTAGGCGAAGAGAGTTCTTTGCCACAAGATCTGAGGCCAATTCCAGAGCTGACCAGCTTAAGGTTGATTTAAAAAACCTTGGCAATCGATCACTGGGACTGACTGATCAGATCCGCATTGAAGCTCTTGAATGCTCCGAGAAACTTGCGTCTTTCGGGAAGACATTGTCCCAGGCCACTGAGCACTACATTTCTTATCTCCGGACCACTGAGCGCTCCACCATTATCCGAGACCTGGTTTGTCGTTATTTGGACTCCAAGAAATCCAAAGGCCGATCTGACCGACACATTAAAGATCTACGTTCCAGATTGTCCCGCTTTTCTGATTCGTTCGGTGATAAGTTCGTATCCACTTTGACTACCGAGCAACTGGACCAGTGGCTTTTGGGGCTAAATCTGAGTCCACAGTCAGTGAACAACTACCGGACAGTTTTAAACGGGCTTTTCAATCATGCACTGAAACTTGGTTATACTCAAACCAACCCAGTTGACGGAATTGATCGACATTCAGTCAAAGTGGCACCTCCTAACATTTTGACTCCTGACCAGTTGAAACGACTTCTGGCTGCTTCAAATCCCCTTCTTGTGCCTTATATCGCGATTGGTGCATTTGCTGGTCTGCGTTCCGCGGAACTGGCCAGGCTTGATTGGCGCGATGTCCGATTGGATCGTGGGCTGCTTGAGGTCACTGCAGCCAACTCCAAGACAGCCTCCCGGCGGTTGGTTGAATTATCTGATAATTTAAGAGCCTGGCTTGAGGCATGCGTTCGCCTCAATGGCCCTGTTATGCCTTCGGGATTCCGTAAGTTGGTCGTGTCCTTTCGGCAAGGGTGCAAGATTTTCTGATGCGGGGGGTGTAGCGTGATGTCTGGTCCGATTGGACTGGTCACGTTATGAATACTCGAAAATCTATTCC
>JAQCFT010000173.1 GCA_027619545.1 Verrucomicrobiota bacterium
CTCAACAAGCTGAAGTGTTTCGATTCCCGATTTTTCAGCTTGGCAGCGAATCCCGGATTTGAGCATGCTGGTGGGGTGAAAATTGTATTGGCATATTCGGGCGGTTTGGACACCTCAGTGTTGGTTTCCTGGTTGAAAGACAAATATCAGGCCAAGATCATTGCTTTCTGTGCCGACATCGGACAGGAGGAGGAATTAGATGGTCTGGATAAAAAGGCCAAGAAGACCGGTTCCTCAAAAATTTACATCGACGACCTGCAGGAAGAATTCGCGCGCGACTTCATCTTTCCCATGATCCAGGCTGGCGCGATCTACGAAGGCCAGTATTTCCTGGGCACCAGTATTGCACGCCCCCTGATCGCTAAACGCATGGTGGAAATTGCCCGCAAAGAGAATGCGCAAGCCATTGCACATGGGGCCACCGGCAAAGGCAACGACCAGGTTCGGTTCGAATTGACGGCGGCCGCACTGGCTCCTGAAATTAATGTCATTGCCCCGTGGCGCGACGCCGAATTTCGAGCCACCTTCCCCGGCCGCAAAGAAATGATCGATTATTGCGCCGAAAAGAACATCCCCGTGGAAGCCAGCGCAAAGAAGCCCTACTCCATGGATCGCAACCTGCTCCATATTTCCTACGAAGCCGGCATCCTGGAAGATCCATGGCTGGACGCATCCGCACCCGAGCACAAGGACATGTATAAACTCAGCGTCAGCCCCGAAGACGCTCCGGACGAACCGGAATATGTCGACCTGGAATTTGTTCAGGGAAACTGCGTCGCCGTCAATGGCAAGCGCATGACACCACTTGGCGTCATGAAGAAGCTCAACAAACTCGGAGGCAAACATGGTGTTGGAAGGGTCGACCTCGTGGAAAACCGCTTCGTGGGCATGAAATCGCGTGGTGTTTATGAAACCCCAGGTGGCAGCATCCTGCTCTTCGCCCATCGCCAGATTGAAAGTCTCACCATGGATCGCGAAGTCATGCACCTGCGCGATTCATTGATCCCCAAATATGCGGAACTGGTTTACTACGGATTCTGGTACGCGCCGGAACGTGAAGCCCTCCAGGCTCTGGTCACTGAAAGCCAGAAGAACGTGACCGGCACCGTTCGGATCAAGCTTTACAAGGGCAATATCATCACCGCCGGAAGAAAATCACCGGTCAGCCTATACAACCCTGACATTGCCACGATGGAAGCCGACCCAACCCAGGCCTACAACCAGGACGATGCCACCGGCTTCATTCGACTGAACGGTCTGCGCCTAAAAGTGGCCGCACAGGTCCACCAAGCCCCTGCCGAAAAAAAGAAAGCCAAGAAAAAGGCGAAATCCCAGGGGAAAAAGAAAAAGTAGGCCTTTGAAGGAAAGAATGATAAATCCCACCATGGTTCTTTCCTAATGTTGGCATGCACCTCATTCGGAACACGATACACATGGGACGATAACGGATTTTGTCATGGATGACGAGGGAGTGGATGATGCCAAAAAATGTAATGGGATCCAAACCTACTGTGTAGCGGCGACTTTGCGTTAAGAGAAATTCTCAGAAGACATCGCATCTGTAAAATCATGGAACCAGAAAGAAACGTCGAATGGTAAGGTGATCTGTCTGCGCCTGGGATGCGGCCGATATCTATTGATTACTGCAAATGAAAGGCACGACAATCAAGAAAATGGAAGACCCTTTCATAGCGGCGGCAGAGCTTCACAACGACCACGATATTAATCTCATCGCTTTGGAGTTTCACCTTAAACTCATCCGGTAAGGCCTTGTTCCAACCTCCACCCTGCCCGAATGCCCTCCTCTTCTGTTTGGGGCAAGGCTCCGGCTTGGATTTTCCATGCTGCCAGGATGGCCACCATGGCGGCGTTATCGGTGCAATACCTTCCGTGGGCAATGCGAAGTTGCATCCCCTTGGATTCACAGGCTTCCTTCAAAGACTGCCGCAGCCCCCGGTTACAGGACACTCCCCCCGAGGCGGTGATGGTTTTCACACCTGTTTTCAAAGCTGCACGAATGGTCTTTTTAACCAGCACCTCCACAATCGAGGCCTGCACTGAAGCGCACAGGTCCTGCAGTTTGGATGAGTCTTCAACCAGTTCCGGATGTTTTTGAATGAAATATCGTACCGATGTTTTGAGTCCGCTGAAACTGAAATCAAGCCCGGGGTCTTTGAGCAAAGGACGCGGGAACTCATACGCCGCCGGGTTTCCCTTGGCCGCGAGTCGATCCATCACCGGACCTCCTGGATAGGGCAAACCGATCAATTTGGCTGTCTTATCAAAACATTCCCCGGCGGCATCATCAATCGTCCCTCCAAGCACGCGGTGCTTCAAAGGTTCTTCCACCAGCACCAACATCGTGTGTCCACCGCTCACGATCAGGCTGACATTGGGCTCAAAGGCAGTTGTGTCCAGGCAACCTGCTTCCGGGTCAATCCATGGTGAATAAAGATGTGCTTCATGGTGATTGACTCCGATAAAGGGTTTATCCAGTGCGAACGCCAAACTCTGGGCGACATGATAACCAACCATCAAGGCAGGAGGAAGCCCCGGACCTTGGGTCGCAGCGATCCAGTCAAGCTCATCGGCTCGCACCACCGCTTCATCAAGTGCCTGGCGCACGACGGGAAGGACATGACTCAAATGCTCCCGCGCAGCCAATTCGGGCACGACACCACCATATTCGGCGTGTAGCTTTATTTGGGAAGCAACCGGATCAGACAGGATGCGACCGTTGGCAACCACAGCAGCGGCGGTTTCATCACAGGATGATTCGATTCCCAAAATGTTCATGAACGGTCTTCCATCAGGAAAACACCTCGCAACAGATCACGCGCACGCTCCAGTTGAACGTCCATGGTGGACCGAATGTGCTCTCGTTCCTCTTCTGAGAGATGCAGCAATCCGTCCACACCACCTGGAGTGCGCTTATAAAAGAGAGCTTCGAGATCTTCATTTGAGACAGGGACCAGGATGTCGGGTGTGATCCCCTTTCCATGAATCACCTTCTCGCTGGGGGTGTAATATTTTGCTGTCGTCAATCGCAGTGCCCATCCGCCGGATACCGGAAAGATGCTTTGCACGGAACCTTTACCGAATGTCTGTTCTCCTAAAATGACCGCACGCCCCAGATCCTGCAGACATCCGGACACAATTTCTGAAGCGCTGGCACTTCCGTTGTTCACGAGAACCACGATCGGAAGATCCAGAATCGGATTTTTGGAACCGGCAAAATGTTCACTGCGCATGTGCTCCGTTTGTCCTTGAGTGAAAACGACGAGCTGACCGGATGGAAGAAATTGTTCACACACTTCCACAGCTTGATCCAGTAATCCGCCAGGGTTCCCTCGAAGATCCAGAATCAGGCCACGCATGCCATCGGACAACATTTGGTCAAGAGAACGGCGCAAATCACGACCGGTTTGCTCCCCGAACTGGGTCAACCAGACGTAGCCAATTTTGTAATCATCCAGTTCAAAGGTATTCTCACCGGACAAGTCCTTAACGGTATCCACCTTGATAATGGCTCGCTCAAGCACCACATTGCGGGATTTTTCACTCGAAGGACGATAGACCGTGATGGTGACTTCGGTCCCCGGTTCGCCGCGCAGCCGTTCAACAGCTTGCTGCAAGCTGATTCCTTCAGTACTGCGCTGATCAATTTTGACAATGCGGTCGCCCGAAATAATACCTGCTCGATAGGCTGGCGTATCGGCCATGGGTGATACAACCGTCAGGTAACTCTTGTTTTCCTCCATGGTCACCACGATCCCTACCCCGCCAAAAGCGCCTTCCGTATCCTTTTTAAGCTCATCATATTGGACGGGTTCCATGAACTCGCTGTGTGGATCCAGAGATCCCAGCATTCCCTTTAAAGCGCTTTCGATCAACTCGCGATAGGTAAGCTTATGACCTTCAACGTAATCCGAACGCACGCGCTCAACCACTCTGGCGAATAACTCGAAGTTCTCGAAAGGATCGTCTCCCGATGAGGCACGGGCCGTTTCCAGATAAAGCAAAAGCCCCACCGTCACATTGACGCCGAGCAGAACAAGTATAGAGGAATAGATGAGCTTCTTTCTCATGATATCGATGGGTATCAAACATCCACGACCGATCGGCGGGAAATCTAAACACCGCCATCCGAATTGGCAAGCAACCAACTGATGTATGGCAAATCACCCGGATACGTCACTTTTGGGTTTGGATGATCCCCAGAGACCACTTTGACGGAGTATCCGATTGACTCGCAAGCCGCCGTGTCATCGGTCACAATCAATCCTTGATCTCGAACGGATTGCATCGCCTTCCGAATCACATCAACTCGAAATACTTGAGGCGTTTGCACGGACCATAATCCTTCACGATCCACGGTGGATTGAATCGTCAAACCACCGCCCACACGTTTCAGTGTATCGGTGACTTTTTGCGCAGCAACCACAGCACCATATTTACCACCCGCCTCGATACAAGCTCGAATATGACTCGGATGAGTACAGGGGCGTGCGGCATCCTGGATCGCTACCAAGTCACAATCCTCCGGACAACACTGCAAGCCATTCCAAACCGAATCCTGCCTTTCCCTGCCGCCTGGAGCAAAGTGAAATGGCTTTTGTACCTGGATCTGCTCAGCCAGATCCCTGAATGCCTGCTGGCTTTCTTCCCTCACCACCAGAACTACCTGATCAATCACTTCAGAACGATCAAACGTGCGCCAGGTATGACCCACAATGGGGACGCCGTGAACCTCCATCCACAGTTTATCCCTTCCCATGCGGGTCCCTTTTCCGGCAGCGACAATGATGGCAACATTCATGAATGGAAGAGCTGGCACTTCATAGATGGATTCCAAGCCAAATCCAGGGAACCTTTCAGAAGTATTGAATCTGATCGGTTTCACGGCCCACTGGCAACCACACCCATCGGTTCAGCGTGCCCGCGGCCCTTCAGTCCCGCTTCATCAGGCGAACCTAACGGCTTACATGATTTTCAACAGCACATCGGCCATTTCGGATGGTGTTTCAGCAACTTGGATACCAGCCTCGCGGAATGCGGCAATCTTGGCTTCCGCTGTTCCTTTGCCTCCGCTGACAATGGCTCCTGCATGCCCCATGCGGCGTCCGGGAGGTGCTGTGGTTCCGGCAATGAATCCGGCAACTGGTTTTTTGCAATGGTCCCGAATCCAGGCGGCGGCCTCCTCCTCAGCCGAACCCCCGATTTCACCAATCATGATGATACCGTGTGTATCGGGATCTTCATTGAACATTTTAATGACGTCCAGATGCGAAGTCCCATTGACAGGATCACCACCGATTCCCACGCAAGTCGACTGACCGACGCCACGACAGGTCAACTGCCAAACGGCCTCATAAGTCAGGGTACCACTGCGAGATACCACGCCGATGTTCCCCTTTTTATGAATGTAACCAGGTGCGATTCCGATACGACATCCACCACTGGAACCCCCTCCTTCACCGGGGGTCACGATGCCCGGACAGTTTGGACCGATCAAACGTGTTTTGCTACCCTGAAGGGCGCGCTTCACCTTGACCATGTCATTGACAGGAATGCCCTCGGTGATACAGACCACCAGGTCGAGCCCTGCATCCACTCCTTCAAGAATGGCATCTGCGGCGAATGGTGGCGGAACGAAAATGGCCGAAGTCGTGGCACCGGTTTCGGCGACCGCCTGATGGACGGTGTCAAAAACAGGCACTTTGTCTTCGAACTTCTGTCCACCCTTGCCGGGAGTCACACCTGCCACGATTTGGGAACCGTAATCCAGGCTCAGCTTGGCATGTCGTCCGCCAAATCCACCTGTGATTCCTTGTACCAATACCTTTGTCTCGGGGGTCACTAAAATTGCCATAAGTCAGATCTTGTTTGGAAATTGATTGTTCAGTTTGCGTGATTTCAGGATTAAACGGCGGCTACGATTTTCTGAGCGGCATCCGCCATGGTATCGCCACTGATCAGTTGGAGTCCGGATTCATTTAGAATCTTTTTGCCAATTTCCACGTTATTTCCTTCCAGCCGCACAACCAGAGGAATGGAAAGATTGGTTTCCTTTGCCGCAGCAACCACTCCTTCGGCAATGACATCACACTGCATGATACCACCAAAGATATTGACCAGAATCCCTTTCACATTGGGATCACTTAAAATGATCCGGAATGCAGCAGTCACTTGTTCACGCGTGGCACCACCACCGACATCCAGGAAGTTGGCGGGATCACCTCCGAAATGTTTGATGATGTCCATGGTCGCCATGGCCAAACCCGCACCGTTCACCAGACAGGCAATGTTGCCATCCAGTTTGATGTAATTCAGGTCATACTTGCCTGCTTCGATCTCAAGCGGGGCTTCCTCACCCAGATCCCGCATCTCCACGATGTCCTTGTGGCGGTAGAGCGCGTTGTCGTCGAGGGAGATCTTGGCATCAACCGCGGCGATGCCATGAGTTCCATCCACATTTTCCACAATACAAAGCGGATTGATTTCCACCATGGAGGCATCGCATTTCCAAAAAGTCTGATAAACTCCCATCAACAACTTGGCAGCTTGTCCGATGAGCTCCGAAGGCAGTTCCAAAGCAGCAGCAATCTTTCTGGCCTGATAAGGCAACAATCCCATGGAAGGATCGACCGTTTCCTTGACGATTTTCTCGGGTGTCTTTTCGGCAACCTCTTCAATATCCATGCCCCCTTCAGTACTGGCCATGACGATCGGGCGGGACGAATTGCGATCGAGAAGGACCGCCAGATAAAGTTCTTTGACGATTTTTTCGGCACTGGCCACGAGGAGAGTCTTTACTTCGCGCCCTTCGGGACCGGTTTGTTTGGTCACCAATACCTGCCCCAGCATGGCTTTGGCCTTTTCCACGACATCCTCCACGGACTTGCACAAATGGACACCGCCCTTGAATCCACTCTTGAATGTACCCTTCCCACGGCCGCCAGCGTGGATTTGTGACTTGATGACCACCATTGTTTGACCTGCGTCAAATAATGTGCGCGCCGCCTGCTCGGCTTCTTCGATAGATTTGCAGGGCTGACCGGAGGGGACATTCACCCCGTGTCGTGCGAGTAATTCTTTGGCTTGGTATTCGTGGATATTCATGGAGTTAGTCGATAAAAATCAATAGGTGGAGGGGATTCCATTCCGGGAACCACCCAATAAAGCATTCGTTTGAACCAGGGACATGAACAGGATTATCTCTCGTCAATCGGTGTCACCGTCAGTCCTTCCGGCCCGATATAATCACTTTGAGGACGGATCAATCGGTTGTCCGCCATCTGCTCCAACACGTGAGCCGACCATCCGGACGTTCTGGCGATGGCAAAAATCGGGGTGAACAGATCGATGGGGATGTCGAGGGAGTAATAAACACTGGCTGAATAGAAATCCACGTTGGCGTGCAGGCCCTTTTCGTGAAGCATGATTTCGGCGATTTTGTCGCTCATTTGAATCCACTTTGGATCTGCAACCTTTTCCCCCATCTTAAGCACCATTTTACGCAGCTTCAGAGCCCGTGGATCCAGCACCTTATAAACCCGGTGGCCGATCCCCATCACCTTTTTCTTGTTATCCAAGCAATCCTGGATGTAGGTATCCACATTTTCCAGACTACCAATCTCCTGCAACATTCGGATGACGGCCTCGTTGGCTCCTCCATGAAGCGGACCTTTCAAGGTGCCTATGGCACTGGTGATAGCTGAATAAATGTCAGACAAGGTGGCTATGGTGACACGGGAGGCAAAGGTTGATGCATTCATTCCATGATCCGCGTGGAGCACGTAACACATGTCCAATGTATCAACACTCTCGGAATCCGCCTCCTTGCCTCCGTTGATCAGGTAAAGGAAATTGGCAGCCTCTCCAAGATCAGAGCGGGATTCCACAAGTGGTTTTCCCTGCCGGTAAAGGTGAAAGTACGCGGTGACAATTGGGATTTGAGCAATGATCTTAAGTGCTTTTTCTTCCAGTGACTCCTTGGAATTATCCTCTGCGGTGGCATCGAAACATCCAAGCGCGGAAATCCCGGTACGCAGGGCATTCATCGGAACCGTATCTTTTGGAAGGGATTGAATCAAATCAATAACCCCTTGAGGAAGTTGGCGATACCCAGCCAGTTTCGCCTTGAGCTGATCCAGCTCGGTGCGATTCGGCAATTTTCCGTAGTGCAGCAAATAGACCGTCTCCTCGTAACCAACGTTACCGGCCAATTCATTGATGTCATAACCTCTGTAGATCAGTTCCCCCACATCACCCCGCACATCGCTGAGGTAGGTTTGGGCTGCCACGATTCCTTCAAGTCCTTTAGTTGCTGCGCTACTCATATCCCTAGGGTCTATCTTCGATGAATATGTTCAAATCAAATCACTATGTTCTAAGGAGAATCTATGGAAGCGTGGAAGGTAGCGTCAATTGTTTTCAAAATAATGCGAAGAAAAACACCAAGAAACCGTGCAGAATGGGCGCTAAATGTCACAGAATCGCCTTATTTGGCGGGCCTCTGATCCGATTTCAGGAAAACTTGAATCATTTGACGGTAACCAAATTGGAAATAACGCCAAAACCAAAGAGAATCACCCATTCCGTCCCGATTCGGCCGAGACCTCCCCCAAAGTGAATCGTTTACTCTAAAGCATCCATCACCCGGGCAGTCGGAAAAACATGCGCAACGGTGCTCAAGGTGTCGGGCACAATTTCCAGCGGCCACCAGCAAAGATCCAAAGTGGCCATGATTAGGCTGATCAACACACATAATCCGGACACTTTGTCCGGATTTACCGATAACGCCGCATTTATGGGGCATCCCATATAACCGGAGTATCCAGATGTCGGCCCGCTACCACTCTCGGGTTCACCGTAGGCATTCAGGAATTCAATTCCGGTTGTTTGAAGAAAAGAGCATCACGCCGAGGCGAAGTTTCATTGCATCCTCTTATCATTGAAGTCACTATTACCGCATATCCCCATCAAGCATCGCTGAAATGAGCTACATGTCCAAAAAACTGAAATCAAATTGGACCCGAACCGGAACCTGGTTTGTCTTTTTGTTGCTGGCTGGCTTTGCCGGACACTGGTTGTTCAAACATTCATCTGGACCGACCTATCAGGGGCATAACATGGAATGGTGGCTCGATTATGCCAACAAAACTGGACCGGATGGCATTCCACTGGAAGGCCATGACCAACAGGTGTCTCCACGCCGGGAGCAATGTATCGAAGCGTTCCAAACCTTTGGGGATCCCGGCGTCGAATTCCTCTGCACCGAAGCTTACAGATCAGGTAGGACGAACTTGATTGCCACCTCTGTTCAAAGGGTTATCAATTTGATCCCCTGGTCCAAGCGGAGGAATTTTCGGCAAGAAGCAATCAACAAATCGTCGGCAGCAAGTTATCTGCTTTCAACCATGGGAATTTCCTACGAACAGGCTGAAATGCTTGCCAAATCAAAACTGCGGTCTTCCAATCCAGACACCCGGAATTCCGTGATATGGATCTACCATTTGGTGACCAACCGGCAGGACCTGATCGCCGAAAAAACCGTACCTTTTTTAACTCACGCCGATGCCGGACCCCGGTTTTGGGCAGTTAAAGCCATGAAGAACATCCGTCCTGAACAGGCTCGCATTTGTTATCCGGGATTGGTAGATCCGGTGCATTTAAACATTAAAAACTCGGAGTATTTCCATATTTTGGCGAAATACGCTTCGGACTCTCCTGAAATTAAGCAGCGTTTGATAGAATTAAAAAGTTCTCCTGAACCTAGACTCGCCATCCAGGTGCACCTTGCCCTGGTTCATGGATACCCTGAAGAAACATCTCACCAAGAAAGACTGATCGAGCTCGTAAAAACCGACGTTGAGTCCAGCCATACCCGCTGCCTTGACATCTTACGTGCCTGGCCATACTCGATCTCCACCTTGCATCAGGTATTAACCGAACTCGTTCAAAGCAGCAAAAAGCCTGACGAGTACCTGCAGATGATCGAATTACTTAGACTGCGTAATGCGGATCTGTCCCCATTCATTCCAAAACTCCATCTATTACTGACCTTCTCACCGTTCGAAAATGAATTTGGATTCTTTTCGGTGCGAAACCGGGACATCACAGCGATGGCTCTCTTATTGGAACAAAACCCGAAAGATGAAAAAGTCTGGGCATATTTGGAGGAACTTTTTGGGGATATGCTTCCTCTTTTTGCAGAAAAACGGGACAAACAGTCGAAAGGAATGATCAACATGTCAAAAGATCGCGCGCGTTTCCTGCAGCGAATGGC
>JAQCFT010000174.1 GCA_027619545.1 Verrucomicrobiota bacterium
TGTGGCTTCGGTATTGTTGCACTTTATACTCGTACCTCAGTACGGCATGACTGCTACGGTTTTCTTGAATTTAGGTGGTGAATTGGGGTTGTTGATTTGTTGTTTGATTGGTTTTATGGGGCTTCGCAAGTCTGGTGGAACAAGTAATCAATGAAAAATCCATTTAAACAAGCATGGGGAGCTTTTCAGTATTGGCGCACTTTCCGGAAGTATCCGGGAGTTTTCGCTTTAAGTGATGCGTGTTTGCAAATGAATCGAATCCTAGTTCCCGGTAGATTAAATGATGCCCATGCGGCCAGGGAGCTGGATCGCCATTTGCAGGTGTTTATAAATGGTGAGAGCGAGGGGGTTTCACGAATACATTGTACATCCATTGAAACTGATTTTTTTTGGAATGCCCCGGTGGACAATAATATGTTTTTCATGGTGGAACAGGAATTGAACGCCAAAAATCCCCATTGCTACACGACAGATCCCATACAATTAAATCAAACCAGGTTTATTTTTGATGTGGGCGCATGCGAAGGATTGTTTGCTTTTCGTATGGCCAAACAACATCCTAATGCAATTATTCACTGTTTTGAACCTTTTGGCGAAATGGCAGATTTGATCCGTAAGGGATCTGAGTTCAACCAGGTTAAGGATCAGATTAAGGTTCATACGATTGCTGTCGGAGCGTCGGAAGGTCATGTTAAGTTTGTGGCCTCAGATTCTCCGGATGCCGGTGCCGTGGTTCCTTGTTCCGAGTCTGATCAGGATGCGTTAAAAGCGACAACATTGGATCAATTTGCAGCCAAAAATGGACTTGAGCTAAGCCGTCATGATCTCATCAAAATTGATGCCGAGGGCGCTGATTTGGATGTGTTAAAGGGAAGCGAAGAAATCATACGCCGTTATCGCCCCCAAATTGCTGTGACCACTTACCATAAGGATGAGCATCCCGTGGAAATCTATACTTGGTTGAATGATCTCGATCTGGGTTACCGATTCCGTTTAAAAGGATTCTCCTTCTGGACTGAGAAACCTCGTCCTGTTTTATTACAGGCCAGCACATTGGATTCGGTGCAGGTCAATATTTAGACAATGGAGGGGAGATCCCGCATGCGGGACTCACACCCAAATTTCCCCCTTAAAAGCGTTCTTGAGCAAAACAGATGGAACGTGGGACGACTGAGATCAATCGAATGACAGTGGCGATTCCATTGTAGCGTGAAAACAGTTCCAGTGCTCTAAGGTTTGAAGTGGGTGTAAGGCGGAGCTTACCCCTCCGACATTGGTCTTTTATTCAATGATGCCCTGGCCAGGGATTGTTGTTGCGTTGATAGAATCCTTCTTTCTTGCCGTCAAAAAACAATTTGAGCAGTGGGTGGTTGAATTCGATGTCCTTCGGGTCGGGCTTGAGGCTTGTCTCGGCGGCATAGGTCACAGATGAGCTTCCGTGCACCAGGACATGATACCACGGTTGGTTCTTGTTTGGTTGGGTGGTGTTTTTCTGATACCAGCTTTCGGATGCCTTAAATTTTGAATCCATGGCGACGATCAAACCCTGGTAATGATAGCGGGCATGTTTGACGCGTTGACCTACAAGAAAACGAGGGTTTTTTGGTCCGTCATCATTGGCAATGAATGCATCGTTCCAGCGAAACATGGTTTCTCCTATTCAATAACGATTATTCTCGTGTGGAATCAATCGTCTCCACCATTGTCCTGACGCTTTCGCTCCCATTTGGGGCGGGTGCGTTCGGGGAGTTCCTTGTCTACTTTCACGTAGTAGGCTTGTTCGCCGAATAGATGTTCCACTTCTTTCTGGATGTCATTTCCTGGCATGACCTGGTACTTTTCATGTGGTTCCATGAAAGCAAAGTTGCCGTTGGATTTCATGAAGCAAAGGATGAGGGGGCAGGTTCCTTTATGTGTTTCAACCAACTTAACCAGTGTCTCCAGTTTTTCTGAGGTGAACGTTTCGTATGGGATTCTGAAGTGAATTTGTTGGGTGAAGCGTCGGGGTGCTTCGTCCAGATACATCAACTCTTGAGGAAATATTTTTGGTCGATCCTCGGCATTATTGACTTCTCCGATTACCATCAAGGGTTTGTTGACTTCGAACAAATGTCGGTATTTGTCGTAATTGTCGTTCATGCACAAGATCTGCACTGTGCCCTTCAGGTCTTCCAGTGTGATCATGGCATAGGGTTTGCCACTCTTTTTCGAAAACCCTTGTTGCAGCGCAGATATCATGCCGCCGATTCTTGTCATGCTTCGGTCAGGTAGGGAGGCGATGCTTTGGGAATCACCCAGGCCATAATTGTTGAGGATGGTTTCATACGGATTCAGAGGGTGACCGGAAACATAGAATCCAAGCAATTCCTTTTCGGCGGTGAGACGTTCTCCGATAGGCCAATCTTCCACTCGGTCGGTGTCCGTTATCTCGATGTTTTCCGGTTCGTCCATCATGCCGAACAGGGAGGTCTGGCCCTTGGAACGGTCGGATGCGACGCTGGCAGCCCGGGATAGTGCTTTGTCGATCAACCCAAACAATGTGGCACGGTTTGCTCCAAGAGAATCGCATGCGCCGGATTTGATCAGGGCTTCCAGGATTTTTCGGTTCAACGATCGTCCATCCACTCTCATGCAAAGGTCATAAATGGAACTAAATTTTTCTCCCTCATCGCGAGCCCTGAGAATTTGTTGAACTGCAACTTCTCCAACTCCCTTGATAGCCGCCATACCAAAACGAATGACTTTGCCTCCCTGGGCGGGGGCGAAAACGACGCGACTTTCATTGACGTCCGGAGGAAGAACTTCCACTCCGAGTTGCTTGGCTTCATCAATCAGAATGGTGAGCTTGGCCGTGTCACCCATGTCATTCGTCATCATAGCAGCCAGAAACTCGACCGGATATTTGGCTTTGAGGTAGGCAGTTTGATAGGCCACTACCGCATAGGCTGCTGCGTGGGATTTGTTGAAACCGTACCCTGCAAATTTCTCCAAAAGATCGAATACTTCGTTTGCTTTCGCTGCCGGGATGTTGTTCAGTTTGGCACAACCTTCGACAAACAGTTTGCGATGCTCCTGCATCACTTCGACCTTTTTCTTACCCATTGCACGACGGAGCAGATCGGCGCCGCCAAGTGTGTAACCTGCCAGGATCTGTGCCGCCTGCATGACCTGTTCCTGGTAGATCATGATGCCATAGGTTTCTTTGCAAATAGGCTCCAGAAGTGGATGTGGATACTCAATCTCCACTTCGCCATGGCGACGACGGATGAAGTCCGGGATCAGGTCCATCGGTCCCGGACGATAAAGGGAAACCAAAGCTGTGATGTGTTCGACAGAAGCGATTTGAAACTTTCGACACAGATCGCGCATTCCACCGGATTCCAGTTGGAACACACCGATCGTATTGCCTTTGTTCAGGAGGTCGTAGGTTTCTTTGTCGTCGAGCGGCAGAGTATCGATATCGATGTCAATGTCTTTGGTCAGCTTGACCATCTCGCAGCAGTTGCGGATGACGGAGAGGGTTTTCAAACCCAGAAAATCCATCTTCAACAAACCGAGATCCCCCACGGGATTCATGGGATACTGCGTAACGGTGCCGCCCTCGTCGTCCTGTTTAAGGGGGAGAACGTTGTAAAGCGGTTCGGCTCCGATGACGACACCCGCTGCATGCACTGAAGTGTTCCGGGTGCAATCTTCAAGGATAAATGCGGTGTCGATCAATTCGCGAGTGACATCTTCGGTGTCGTAAGCCTGCTTTAGATCGGGTGATTTTTCGAGTGAACTGGCCAGATTGATTTTAAGGTCATTGGGCACCATTTTAGCCAGGCGATCGACCTCACCATAGCTCAAGCCCATGACCCGGCCCACATCACGGATCACCGATTTGGCGCCCATGGTGCCGAAGGTCCCGATCTGGGCGACACATTCGCTGCCGTATTTTTGGCGTGTGTATTCGATCACATCGGCGCGTCGATCGTCTGCAAAGTCGATGTCGATATCGGGTGGATTGACACGTTCGGGATTCAGGAATCGTTCAAAGAGCAGTCCGTATCGAATGGGATCGACGTTACTGATTTCCAGTAAATAGGTCACCAGAGAACCCGCAGCGGAACCACGCGCCACGCAGGAGATTCCTTTGGAACGGCCGTATTGGACGAAGTCACCGACGATCAGGAAGTAACTGACGAAACCCATTTGTTCGATAACCCCCATTTCGGTGTCCAGACGGTCGGTCAGGACTTTGGCTGCCGCGGCGATGGCGGGATCCTGCATGGCGGTTTCCGGTTTGTAGTCGTCCGGTTTCCCGTTTTTATGGGGGGCTTCGTAAGTGGGAAGCCGGGTTGGGTCTGCCACGCGTTCGACGATAAATTTCTCTCCGTCCACTCGAACATCGATGTCGTAGCGCTTTTTTAAACCTTCTGCCAGAAGTTGTCGCAGGTATCCTTCGCGAGTGTAATGTTCGGGTGGTTCAAACACCGGATAATGCAGCTCGCCAAAGTTAATTTCCAGATGGCACTTCTCGGCGACCTCCAGTGTGTTTTTGACGGCGTCGGGAACTTCCTTGAACAGTTCGGCCATTTCTTCCGCCGATCTGAGATAAAACTGTTCCGGCACATAACTCATGCGCTTGGTGTCATTGAGTTGCGCCTGTGTGCCGATGCAGATCAGTGAATCGTGAGCATGTGAATGTTCTTTTTTGATGTAGTGAACATCATTGGTGGCGACCATCTTGAGATCGAATTCACCCGCCCATTCGATCAAATGACGATTGACCACCTGCTGTTCTGGAATGCCGTGGTTTTGGAGTTCGAGATAGAAATTGTCCTTTCCGAAAATTTGTTTGAACCAATCGATGGCTTCACGCGCTTCCTGGAGCTTGTTGTGAGAGATGCATGCCGGAATCTCACTGGCAAGGCATCCTGAGAGAGCGATCAGCCCATCTTTGTGGTCTTCGAGAATGTCCTTGTCGATGCGGGGTTTGTAATAGTAGCCGTTCAGATGGGCATCGGAAACCAGTTTGACCAGATTCTTGTAGCCCGTTTCGTTTTGTGCAAGGAGTACCAGGTGGTTGTAGACCTCTTTTCCGCCAATGCTGGATTTCTTCTCCAATCTGCTTCCCGGGGCCACGTACACCTCGCAGCCAATAATGGGTTTGATTCCTGCTTTGTTGGCCGCCTGGTAGAAATCGATCGCGCCATACATCACACCATGATCCGTGATTGCCATGGCTGGAAACTCCAGCTCTTTGGCATACTTCATGAGCCTGTTAACCTTACAGGCGGCATCCAGGAGTGAATATTCCGTGTGCAGATGTAAATGGACGAATTCGGCCTTCCCCATGGCGGGCAGTATATCCCTACTGACTAGGGTCCCAAAGATCAAAAAAGCGAAGTCGCCCTATTTTTCGCGAAACCGGATGATCATCCATCGGAATCGGGGTGAAAAATCAATTATTCCTTTTGTGCGGAACGCGGAATCCGGTTCAGCGTGTAACAGACAACCGCATGATCGAGGGGTTCATCATCCGAGGAGCGAAGCCCTTTGAAAGTCATTTCATGAACATAACCTTCTCTCAGCCCATCCACGTCCAGGTTCATCACACGTCGATCCTTTGAAAGTAGGCTGGATCTGATGTTTAATGTTTGCTGGTCGATTTCTTCACTGCCATAGCTTGAATGGTAGTGGTAGGTATAACTCCGCATATGAACAGGTGAATGTGTGATCCCGGAATCAGGGCCCAGTGGTTTGGTGAAAGTGACTTTGAATCCGCCGGGTTGCGCGTTGATTCGGTGGATTTCAAAAGGTGTGCTTCCCGCCCAACTCAATCGCTCCATGCCAAACGAACGATGCCCCAAAGAATTCCAGCCACGATTTGTTTCACCAATGATCAGGCCTCCCTGTGCGTCCCATGCCAGCCGGAGCGCCCCACACTGCAAGCCTTCCGCGAATCGAAAACAGGCCCCCTGGTAGACGTCTTCCACTTTTTCCAAATACACGCGCAGGATCATGGACATGGTAAATTCCCCGACAAAGGCCTGTCCTGCAAACGGTCCGAACTTGCCATCAGTCGTGTCCCATAAAACGTCCGTTGCACTCATTCCCATGGTGCGATAAGGAAACCATACCGGTGGGAGTTGGTAGGCCGGGATCTGTTGGGCAGCTTCCACAACGGTGATGTTTTTGGGGAGGTTTTTTTCAATGTTAAAAGTGGCTTCAGGTCGTCGGCAATGTTCGAGAGCATCTGCATGTCCATGAAACACCCCGCTCTGAACATGGAGAAGGGGACATGTGGGAAACCAGTTGCCTTGTTGGTCCGTGGCGAATATTCCCCCGTCCGGATGCAATCCCATTCCACTAGGTGAGCGAAATCCTCCTGAGACCGGTTGCCAGGATCCGTCAGGAGTCACTTTGATGCTCCAACCGCGCCATGCTGTATCCTCGGGAACCGGTCCTTTTCCAATGCCTATGTTGAGTGTGATCCATGCGTTTCCCTGATCATCGAATTGAGGGCCATACGCATATTCATGGTAGTTGCCGGTGACGCCCCAACCTTTCGCAATCGTCCAATACTCGTCAGCGAAACCGTCCTCGTCCGTGTCACGGATACGGGTGAGTTCAGTGCGTTGGACCGTATAAAGAGCGCCGTCCCGATACGCCAGCCCGAGAGGTTCGTGCAGACCGGATGCATACTTTCTGTAACGGGTGGATGTCGGATCATTCGTTTGACTTGCGATCCAGATCTCTCCTTTGCGTATGGCGATGGCCATGCTGCCATCCGGTAACAAAGCGAGACCGCTCACCTCAAGTTTTAGCGATTCAGGAATCGTGAAGGTCTCCAAGGTATACGGTGAATCGTTTGAGATCGCATCACCCTGCACATTGGGGATTGTTGGAAGAGAAAGGAGCGTCATGACACCCGCAAAGAGTCCGGCTTGCCATTGAATGAGTCTCATCGCAATGGTTCTATTCATGATCCGGGTTCCTTCATTCGATATCCCATTCGGTGAAAGCCATCTTCCTGGACGGGCTTGAGCCACAATTCTGATTGGTTTGAGTTTGTGCGCCATTCGGGTATGCCTTGGATGATTTCAATATCCAGTGAATCAGTGATGCGAAAACGCTCATCCGTGAGTTCTTCATAAGAGCTATTGGAACTGATCAGAAGTTCCAGGCCTGCCTCATCCGAGGGCCATTGCAGTTGACGTGTGATCCCATGTTGCTCGGCGTGGATGCGATCTTGTATCGTGATGGATTTCCCTACTTGATAGATGAAAGTCGGTATACCCTCCGCATCCAATTGATATCCACGGAAGAGGTTTTGATGCTTAAGCATGAAGTCATTATTATCTCCTACGGCCCACACTCCTTTGGTGTCTGGAAACCATGCCCGTTTTCTTCCTAATGGAGAGGCGAGGGGAGTGAACCGGTCATCCCATGTGGATTCGGCGCTTAGAAAATCTCCTTTCCAGGCCAGTGACCATTGACATTTTTTTGCGTCGAAAGCCACATGAAATGATTCGGGGAATCCCACCGCGATGGCATGCAGTCCCGCTTGCTGCATGAATGTTCGAAACACGATGGGTTTGTCCTGCGGGATTAATTTGAAGTCATCCTTCTGTTCCATACCTTCCGGCAGTCGGGATTGATCCAGTTCGTTCAGATAGGCCCAGATGCTGTCGATCTGTCTTTCCGCTGATCCACCGTGTCCATTGATGCTGGGGTTGCCGTTTGGCCAAAACGCCGGCATGCGGGTGCCAGGGCGGAAGGCCGACGGATCAAGCAGGTAATCTCTAAACCAAGGGGCGCGCAGTCTTTCAGCCGCATGCTTCAAGTCCATGGCTTGAATCCCCAGCGAACGATTTCCGTTGAGTGGATGGCATTGGATGCAACCAAGGCCGTTGATTCCTGCGAGCGCCCGTCCCCACATGTTGCGGCCGACCTGATTTTCCTGGCCGTTTCTGGGGGTGGATTGTTCTCTGGGATCAGCATCGATCCTGGCAAATGAGTTGGCCAGGAAATGCGCATGGGTTTCCCCAAAATCCGGCATGCGGGTGTTCATGTAAGGCCGTGCGGGGAGACTGCCTTGAATCGTTTTCAGCAAGGCCTCGAGCTTCATTTTTCTGCCCACTCCATTGAGGTGAGGCGGAAATCTTCCTTCGTCTTCCAAGTCGTCGCCCGTGGTGGTGAAATAATCCCGTTGTGCTTCATCAGGTCCTACCAAGGTTCCGCGGGCATGACATGCGTCACACCGCAGTGTTTCCATGTATGCTTCGACACCCAATGTTGGAATGCTGTTTTTACTGGGTGTTAAGGGGCTTAATGCTGTTCGAATCTGTTGGCGTTGTCCGGGGTTCAGCGCATACCAAGGCACACCTGATTGAGGGGCTTCAGCCAGACATCCTGAATCAAGTCTGCATTCCGAAAGATTGGATTGATTGGGAACCGCCACTTTCATGTTCTCTTCCAATGTATGGCATTGACCGCATTGTAATTGTTGGAACCATTGACGTCCCGATTCGATGGAGTCGGAGCTGTCCGAGAGCAAACTTTGAGAACGAAGCGTATTGGTCATGAGGTAGGAGGTGAGATCCAGTGCTTCCTTGGTTGAAAGATGAAAGTTGGGCATGCGAAAGGAGGGGCGGGTTTCCTGTGGGTTGCGCAGGAATGAGAACAATCCGCTTGTCACATACTTTTTATTCACATGCCTCAGTGAATGCTTGTCCGATTCAGTGTCGTCCAGCAGGGCGTGACATGCCACGCAACCCAGGGATTTGAAATGTTCTTTACCTTCGATGGCATTGCCGGCAGGGTCGGTTTCTTGCTCACGGTGGAGGTGGGTTGGTTGCCAAAGGAAGTCGGTCAATGCTTGCGTTATTTCAGAAAGTTGTGGTGCGGGAATGCCGTGTAGCAAAGAGGGCATGCGTGTTCCGGGTTGTTCTGCATGAGGATGTTCTAGCCACTCGTTGATGTAGGCTCTCTTCAAACGGAATCGAGCGCGTTCGAGCCTGGGTGCATTAAAGGCTGGCAACTCGTTCAATATCAATGGTTTTCCCTGGTGGCATTGATAACAGCCCAGCTCATTGATCAATATCCAGCCTTTCGCTACTTCAGAATGAAAGGAAGCCGCCCCTGGCTCATTGGATGGGGGAGGGGAAGGTGTCGCGCCGAAGATGTGATTTGCCAACAGGCAGCCAATCAACCAAAAGCGCCCCGTTAACGGAGTCAAATGATCTGGCGCATTGGGTCGTCTGGAACGTTTCATGGTCGGGCGGCACTATAAGCGACCCGACATTTGAAGTCGAATGTTCAATCCAGAAAAACCGGTGGTTCTTCCCATAAATTCGTGATAGACTAAACGATCCACGACCGATCTTCAAGCGGTGGGATAGATGAGAAGTCATTGTTGAGTCGTATGAAATTTGTCGTTCTATGGGTGCTGGTTGGTTGTTTTTACGGCATCGTTTCCCTGGCGAACTCGCCGGATGCGGAGTCTATCAAAATGGCATCTGAAAAATTGTATGATGCCGCCCTGATTCGCTTTCAATCGGAAGCATTCTCCGCTGAGGATGCCTGGAAACTGGCGCGTGTTGCATTTGATTTTGCTGAACACCTGGATCCTTCCGATCGCAAGGAATCCGTGGCGAGGCAAGGTATCGCCGCTGCCCGCGCTTGCGTTCAACAATCTTCCCAAATGGCCGAAGGACATTATTATCTGGCATTGAATCTTGGGCAACTGGCTCGTTGCCGCAGATTGGGCGCTTTGAAGCTGGTTCGCGAAATGGAAAAAGCTTTCTTGAAAGCGCGTGAGCTGAACGCCAGCCTGGACTTTGCAGGACCGGATCGTTGTTTGGGGAGACTCTATTTACAAGCGCCCGGATGGCCCGTCAGTGTTGGAAGTTCCCGGAAAGCGATGGAACACTTGACTGAAGCGATGCTTATCCATCCCGAATATCCGGGGAATGTGCTCCAACTGGTGCATGCATGTCAGGAATTGAACCGTTCAGGAGAGGCCAGTCGCTACTTTCGAATGACCCATCAAATAACTCAACAAATGAATCAAAACTGGGCTGATCGGCTGCCTCCCATCGTCCTGGTGAAGTGGCGTGCATTATTGAAGGACATTCAGACCACGATGTCTGAGGAATCCTGAGGTAGAGCTGCATTTTGTTAGGGATGCGCTGCTGCGCGTCCGCTGTGGCGTCCGACTACGGTATAAACATTCCCACACCCCCAGCGCGCTCGC
>JAQCFT010000175.1 GCA_027619545.1 Verrucomicrobiota bacterium
AAGCACTTCCATTCCAAGAGCAGTGAACAAGCCGCTTAGCTGGCGAGAATCTCAGACCTGGCTTCTTCGAGAAATTCCCGGAAACATTGCAATTCGACCTCGCCATAGATTGTGTGTTCCTTGGGATAAACCTGCCATTGCATGGAAAAGCCCTGCCTTTTCATCGCTTCCACCTGTTGTCCTACAGGTTCTGAAGGAATCAACGGATCATAGGTCCCGTGTGTCAGCAAGAAACGCTGACGCTTGGCAAAATCGCTTTGGTCTTGAATCAAGGACCCCGGCCGGTGAATGAATCCTGAAACACCGATGCAACCCGCCAGCTGATGAGGATAACGAAACCCCGTTTCCACGGTCATCACACACCCCTGCGAAAACCCGAATACAAACAAATGATCCGCAGACACCTCATGTTGCAGGCAAAAAGCGTCCAACGTTTCGAACAGCAATCCCCGACTGCGCACGATGCCGGGATCGCGATCCCCTTCGATATCAAACCAGGAAAACCCCGTAAAATAGGGGTCCGGTGCGTTGATCAGGAGATAATTAAGCCATGGAAGCCGCATTTGCTCCGGCATCCATTGGTAGCCTTCCATGCTATCGCCCAGGCCATGCAGAACTGCCATCCAGAATGGCGATTCCCCACCCGAAGCTTTGATTACAGAGGTCGTCAATGACATGGGGCGATTTTTACGAAGGATCACGGGCTGAATCGATCTTTTTGTCTAAAAGATCTCTGGGGGACCTTTTTTTTGAAAAAAAATGAACCCGTAACGACATTTTTTACGCATTTATAGGAAGGGGAGACTGCGTTGGCTTGCTTGTGTTTGGTTCATTCACAGGCATTACCCCCTCCCTCGGGCCAATGCGTCTCCCCTATTTTTGTATCTTTGCAAAATCAGTGGATGACATCGAGCACTGTTTCGCCATAATGCGGGGCATGAAGTTGAATCAAGGCAACTTGTTGGCTCACTCCGAACAAACCCTTTCGCTTTTGAAGTATGCGGGATGGTTGGCCTGTTCCTTGGCCCTGCACCTGAACGCCCAGAATTTCGCGGGTGACATGGCTCTGTCCAAAGTCCTGATTGAGGGAGAAAACTGGCACAGGGTCGGAAGTGGATTTGGTTTCACCGACGGAGCCTGCACCGATGAATCCGGCAGGTTTTATTTTTCAGGTCGTCAGGATGGAAAAAACTCCATCTTCAGAATCAACCAGTATGATGAAATCGAAATTTTTATCGAAGACGCACCAGGGGTCAGTGGTCTGGCGTTTGGTCCCGACGGACGATTGTTCGGATGCAGGTGGGGTAAGAACGATGTCTTCGTCTTCGATGAAAACAAGCAAATCAAGATCCTTTCCACCGACACGCACGCGAATGATCTTGTCATTTCACAAAAGGGAGAAATCTTCTACACTTCCGAAAATGGAGTCCAGTTCCTGGACGCATACGGCAAGAAGTCCAGGATCACGGACGCTGTTTCCGGCCCCAATGGCATTTGCTTTTCACCGGACATGGGTGTTTTGACGGTTTCGGAATACACCGGCGACAAGGTTTGGGCATTCGCCGTCGTCCCCGGAAAAGGTGCGACTCACGGTGACACCTACATGACCATGCGTTCACCATCGGACGGGACCGATTGTCGTGGTGACGGCATGACCGTGGATACGGAAGGCAGGTATTATGTCACCACAGCTATCGGACTCCAAATGTTCGACGCGACCGGCCGCATCAGCGGAGTCATTGCCAAACCTTCCAAAGCAGGCATGAGTAATGTGGCATTTTCGGGACCGGGAAGACACTTCCTGTATGCCACCTGTGGGGACGCCATTTTCAAACGCAAAACAAAAGCAAAAGGTGTGTGGCACTATAAAACACATTGAGATGAGCCGCCCCTCAACCTGCCACCCGGCTTTTGAAGCCAATCTTTTCGACCATTCGACCAGCGGCCAAGCCATTTTGAAAAGGCCTTCATGATCGGCTTTCCTCTCTACCTGCTGATGCCGGTAATCGCAGCAGCGGTTTACGCGGTTGGAGCCTTGTTATTCAAGGAAGCATTTCGCCGTGGAGCCGGCACTCTGCATACATTTGTGGTGACGAGCTGGATGATGGCTCTGTTTTTCACGCCCTTCATTTTCTGGGAAACAAAAAGTATTCAGTGGAACCTCATCCACTATCCTATCCTGACAGCCTGCGCATTCTTCATCGGCCACTGGATCACCTTCACTGCCATCCGAGTGGGTGATGTCTCGCTGGTCACGCCGGTGATGGGAACCAAGTCGATCTTCGTCGCTTTCTTTGCATGGCTGGTCTTTCAGGAAGAAATCGCCGGAGGCATGTGGATGGCAGCCATCCTGACCTCTGTCGCTGTTTATATCCTCGGCAAAACTGATCTGAAATCGTTGAAAAACAGGATGCCCCTGGCCACTGGATTGACCATCACCAGTTCAGCCTGCTTTGGTCTATGTGACGCATTGGTGCAGGAATGGGCGACCCTGTTTGGGGTCCGGTCCTTTCTGACTTTGTTGTTTCTGACTGTGGCCCTTCTCTCGACCTGTTTGGTTCCGTTCTTTGAAAAGCCTTTGCGCCAACTCGATAAAGGAACACTGGGCTGGTTGACCGCCGGAGCGTTCCTGACAGGACTCCAGGCCATTTTCATCGCCCTTTCCGTTTCACTCTACCACAACGCAACCGGCGTCAATGTGGTTTACAGCTCGAGGGGACTTTGGGCCATAATCCTGGTTTGGGCGTCTGCTCGCTTTGTTGGAAAATCGACCGAGGAAACCGATGCCCGCAAGCTTCTATTGAGATTTACCGGCGCCACCCTGATGTGCGTGGCCATTTTGCTGGCCGTCATGGAAAGCAAGTAAAACCCACCTGGAATTTCCCGCTTCATCGCCTACGCCAGCTAAGGTAGATCGTGCGGTCCCCGGCGCGCCCCTTTTGGCACCCAAATCCCAAGACGCCAAAATGGGAAGCCCTCAGCATTCAAACACTCCAAGTCAGAATTCTTTCCACACAACGGAATTATTCACGAGAGGATGTCCCGGCACTGATTGATTAGGAAGCAATGACGTTTCCCTGAAGGATCCAGAACGGCGCTGCACGCCGCTCTGCGAAGGGGGCTTTGGGCATTGTTTACGAACCGGGGAGTTAGTAATCGCTCTGACTTAAGCAAAAACCGAGGTCACTGGCTTGCCTTTGTCCGCCACCGTAAAGGGTCGGCCTGAGGGTGAATAGATCACTTCCTCCTGAGGCAGTCCCAATGCGTAGGCTATGGTCGCGTTGAAGTCCGGAATGGATACCGGATTGGAAATGACATTGGCACCTTTGGCATCAGTCCGCCCAATCACCGAGCCGCCCCGGATCCCTCCACCCGCCAGCAAGCAACTGAAGGCTTTCGGATAATGGTCACGTCCATCGTTCTGATTGATCTTGGGCGTCCTGCCGAACTCGGTCGCCAACACCACCAGAGTTTCTTCCAGCAAGCCCCGGCTGGAAAGATCCCGAATCAAGGTGCTCAAGGCCTGGTCCAGTATGGCTGTTCGCTGGGGCACACGGGTGAAGTTGTCCTGATGAGTGTCCCACCCACCGAGACTGACCTCCACGAAGCGGACATCACGCTCTACCAGACGCCGGGCCAGCAGGCAACCTTTACCAAAAGCATCGTCGCCGTAGGCTGTTTTCAAGGAATCAGGTTCGCTGCTGATGTCAAACGCAGCCAGATCCTGACTTTTCATCAACTTGACCGCATTCTCATACGCATCCGAATACGCCCGGACACTTTTCACATTGTAATCTTCCTGAAATTTGCGATTAAACCGCCTGGCCATGTTCAAACGATCTTCATATTCACTTTCATCAAGACCTCTTGGTTTGCCGCTGTTTTGAAGGCCGCTGTCCGGATTGCGGATCGGCAGTGGGGCGTATTGGGCCTCCATAAAACCGCCACCGGGATGCCGGCTGTCGCCGCCCACTTTAACGTAACCCGGTAGATTCGGATTGATCAGTCCCCCCAAACGAACCGCCCATGCTCCCATGGCGGGATGCTGGATCGTGCCACGCTGGTTGTATCCGGTCCAAACATAATAGCGCCCGCGTTCATGCGCCCCCTGGTTGGATTGCATACCACGGAAGACCGCAGTGTGATGCATCAGGCCGGCCATGCGTGGCAGGTACTCACTGACCTTGATCCCGCATTTCGGGGAAACAAGACTTTCTACCGGGCCACGCACCTCCGAATCCGTTTTCGGGTCCAGAGTATCAAGATGACTCATTCCCCCGTTCATATACAGATAAATCACCTTGGTCGCCGCCCCCCTGCGAACAACGCCTGGCATGGACTGGGAGGCAACTCCCGCCAAGGCATGCGATGCCCAGGGAGCCAAACCCACGCCCAGAAGCGATTTGGCCAAGTAACCGGCAAAAGCACGCCGCGTGCATCCGGTTTCCAGATTGAGTGAAGGTTTCATATTGAATCGAGGCTGATGGATCGAAATCTGATGGCTTACTGAATAAACGAAAACTCCCGGGCATTCAAAAGCATCCAGGCAATTTTTTCGACTGCCTCATTGCCATGCTGGTTCCATTCGGACAAAAGCCATTCTTTCTCCTCGACGCTTGGCTTGCGCGTCAGGAAACCCATGAATAATACGTCCAGTTTGGCATCAGGAGTTTTGGCTTGTTTGAGTGCGGATGCCAGTTCGGCCCGGCCGTTTTTCAGGTAATCCATGACCGGTCCATTCAACAACATCAAAGCCTGAGGCACGCTCGCCTCGTCGCTGGAAGCATCGATGGTTTCACGATCGGATTGACCGAATTCTCTCAAAAAGTGACCTTCCGGAGCAGGCGACTGAACAGCCGAAGCGCGCACCAACTGTCCGGGTAATCCATTCCATCGATCTTGCTCCTTGTCCCGTTCCCGATCAAAAGACACCATCGATTCAGCGCGATAGGAGGCGATTTGCTCGCGCATATCCTTCAGCTTGTCTTGAAGTTCATCTGCCTGATCCTTGCGTTTCTGCCTTTGGAGATTTCTCAAACGACGCTGCATTTGGTTCATCTTGTTCTGTGTGGATCGAATGGATTTTTCCAAAGCATCTTCTTTTTCGACAATCGCCAGGATTTCATCGAGGGATTTGTCCTGCATCTGACGAGCCAGTTCAAAATTCCGGTCCGTGCGCACCGTCCCCGGACGTTCATCCAGATCGGGAACGATCAACGCCATCACCGAGTCCCACATCTGCTCGGCACGCATGCGTTCCAGGGGACGTCCTTCAAACAGGAACGGAGCATCCGGATCCAGTTCCCGATTCAAGGTGGCACGCTGGTAGGTTTCCGTCTGACAAAGGATGGCCTGAAACTTCCTCAAATCAAAACCTATTTCCACCAAGGTATCGGCCAGGAATTTCAACAATTCAGGATGACTGGCCTCCACACCGTCCTTGAGATCATCCACCGGTTCAATCAATCCCACTCCCATCAATCGTTTCCAATAACGATTGGCCACCACCGTCGCAAACCGTGGGTTTTCAGGATCGGTCATCCATGCCGCATACTGGTGCCTCAGGGAATCCTCGATATGTGAACGTTTGACATCCCCGAACATCGGGTGAGGAGAGACGGCAGACTTGGGCTCCGCATCGTCATACTGATAATCATGGGGAAGTTTCAAGGGGGTCCTGCTCTCGAACACGCGGCTGCGGAGTGGTCGCACCATGCGCCGGGCGGCCACCTTCAATTCGGGATCAATATCTTCCCTTGCCTTGTTGTTTCCCAACTCACGAAACTTGCGCCCTGCTTTGGGATCGCTGGTCTTCACGCCATAGATGTAAGCAGCCTGTTCGTAATACTGCTTTTGTGTCCAGCTATCGTAGGGGTGATCATGACATTGCGCACATACCACCTGGGTTCCCAGAAACACTTGGAAGGTGTTCGCCATGTGGTCTAGTTCCATCCCGGCATCCCGGAAATAAAAACCCGTCGCTCCATCATCCCAGAGATACCCTTCAGCGGTGATCAAATTGGAAACGAACTCATCATAGGGCATGTTCCTACGAAACGATTCCTGAATCCATTCCACATAAGAATGCCCCGGCAGATTACGCATGCGCGATTGAACACGCAACAGATCGGCCCAAAGGTTGAATTCGTGACTCACGTGTCCCTCGGAATCGAGTAGATCCTTGATCAAACGTCCCAGCTTGCCTGGGTTTGTGGCGGTCAGATATTGACCGGCCTCATCCGCCGTCGGAATGCGACCGACCAGGTCGAGATACAGACGACGCAGCAAAACAGTTTCCTCAGCAGGACGCAATGGTTGCACATCTTCCCTTTGGAGGCGTTCGGTGATGAAAGCGTCGATTTGCTTGCCGCGCGCCAGGAGGTCGGCGTCACTGGATCGATTCACAGCAGCTCCGTTCACTGAAAAAGACAAAGAGAGGCAAATCAACAAGCAGGCGCCCAAAATGGACTCTCCACCACCTCGGAAGAAACCACCTGACAACAAACAAAAGGAACGGGGTTCTGTGTTCATAACCGGTTGAACCTGAATCGTCGGAAATATGCTCCGATAAATCAAGATTGCCAAGCAAGAAGTCTCGGGGTTTACTGGACGCAACCACACTGGAAAAACACCATGAAACTTCCGAACAAGGCTCATTTCAAATTACGCTCCCTCTCAATAGCCACATGCGTTCTGTGGGCGGGGCTTGCGGCATGCACCGGACTCCGAGCCCAGGAAGCCGATGCCACTTCCAAAAAAACCTCCCCTGCCTTATCGGAGACGACACTTCAAATACTGGAAGCACAAGCTCAAGCCAACCTGGAGAGCCCCTCGATCAAAACCCCGGATGAATCCCGATTAACCGGCAAAGAACCCCGCAAAATGGAAACGGGCGGATTGCTGAAAGAATGGTTCGCACCATTTGAAAGGAGGAAAAAATCCGAAAATGACCTGGCAGATGAGGGAACATCCAGAAAAAGCAAAAGAAAGCCGATCTGGAAATGGTTCGACCCGACAGCACCCTTGACCGAAGAGGAACTCAACGCCAAACCCGTCGACTGGAAAGGCCGACGCATTGCCCCACAATCCTTCGGAAGCCCCCAAAAAACCGATCCCGAAGGCCTAAAACTCCTTTTCGTCCGCTACAAATAATATGTAGTCGGCAATAAAAGTATTTATCTCACACAAAGCCTCAAAGACACAAAGAATCGAGATTGAAAAACTTCGTGAATGAGTGTCTTTGTGTGAGACAAAAAGCCCCTGTAAATCACTGAATAGCTTTCGAGAGATACTCTGCAGTCTGGAAGTTTTCCAGCACGACGGTGGTCTGCCCGTCCCGAACCATTCGGACTTGTTTCACAAGGATCTCAGGTGTTTTGCTAGGGGAAAACAGAATATCATCGTGGGTGGCATTCAATTTTTTGGCAAACTTATCGGGTGTCAAATCACCTCCGAGATGGTCACTTCGGCCGGTGGCCACGTGCATCGTTCCCAAGATTTTTTCATCCTGAATATCCTTACCTGAAACAGGCAGCACCTGCGTGCCGAATCCAAGCTCACCGAGCACGCCCGTCACAGGATCGGATGCCAGTTTGGCATTGTGAGCTTCGATAATATCAGCATCGCCTTTGAGCAGGGTTGCCTTTTGGATACTCCCATCAGCCACGTCCATGATGCCAATGGTTCCGCCTTCATACTTCATCGGAAACTGTCCCTGACCACCGGTCGGAACAAAGTAAACTTCACCGGCCGGAAGGTTCGCCACATCCGGCACTTCGCCATGGCACAAGCCGTGACTCTTCTGAGCCTCTTGTTGACCTGTCATCAACTCAAGCGTCATCGACTGGCCTTCCACTTCGAAATCCACCTGGAACGCGTCGGCTTTAGTCAGTGCGGCACGCAGTTTTTCCGCCTCCTTGCTGATGATATTGTAGTCAACCGCCAAACCGCTGTTCAGGATGATATCGTTTAAACCATGCAGGGTGGCGCCTCTAAATCCGAATTGCTTGGCGAAGGCCGTTAAGGGCGCAGTCGCGGAATCGGTGGAAATGCAAAGTAGAATGTTGTAATGCGGGTAAATGTCCTTTTCGAAACTGTATTGTTTTCCCTCCGCATCGTAGGCTTCATCCGGCAAGTCCAGGTTACTGCCTCCGGTTCGTTTGTATGCGAAGATGTCACCACCGGTCAGGCCCAGCTCATCTGACACACCGTTCTTAAGTCCAAGATAGAACACATCATGCGCTTTACGCTGGATGGTCAAGGCGTCCTCTTTCAGAAAGGCAAAGTCTTTCATCAACGACGTATCTTCCAGATCGATCAACACAGCAACGCGTTCACCAGATTTGGGTGCAAAGACGGTGGTCAGCAGTCTGGACAGACTGAACGGGGGAAAACTCATGGAGTCAAAGTTCATGTTATGTTTCGAGTCAATAAGTGATATTAATATGCCAAGTTTTAAATGCGCCCCCACCTTACCCTCGGATTATCTGATGACAACCCTTGCATGCGATATTTTTCACAAAAAGTCTGAACCATGCTTGGCATCAAGACACCAAAAATCGGGGGCTTCGTCATCCGTTCTCCACAGTTGAAAGTTAGGGATCGCTACAAATTCGCTTGTCTACTGGACCATTTTGGCAGACAACAATCCCATGTCTCCTTTCCACCTGTTACCGACAACATACCGCACGCGGACCCCAAACCGCGCTGCTGCCGGCGCTTTCGGAGCATTGATCGTATGCCTTGCTTCATGGACAGTCGGAACAGCGACCACTCATGCCGCAGAAAGCAAACCCAACATTGTCTTGATTTACGCAGATGATCTGGGATACGCGGATGTCGGATGCTATGGCGCCAAGGCCGTAGAAACCCCGCATATCGACCGATTGGCCAGGGAAGGCCTCCTGTTCACGGACGGCCACGCATCTGCGGCGACCTGCACCCCCTCACGCTTTTCGATGCTGACCGGACAATACGCCTGGCGTCAGCCCGGCACGGGCATTGCGCGCGGCGACGCGCCGCTTATCATTGCCCCAGACACGTTCACCTTGGCTGACATCGCACAAAAAGCGGACTACAAAACCGGCGTGGTAGGCAAATGGCACCTCGGCCTGGGACTGAAAGGCGGGGCGGACTGGAATGGCGACATCAAACCCGGACCACTGGAACTGGGATTTGATTATGCCTACCTCATCCCGGCCACGGGTGACCGTGTTCCTTGTGTTTATGTCGAGAATCACCGCATCGTGGATCTGGATCCCAACGATCCGATCGAAGTCAGTTTCAGCAAACGGATTGGCAAGGAACCTATCGGAGCTGAACATCCGGAATTGTTAAAAATGCACCCAAGTCATGGCCACGATCGAACCATTATCAACGGCATCAGCCGAATTGGCTACATGAGCGGAGGCAAATCAGCCCTGTGGAAAGATGAAGACATGGCAGACGTCATCACCTCACAGGCTGTGAAATTCATTGAAACCAACGCACAGGATTCGTTTTTCCTGTTTTTCTCCTTCCACGACATCCATGTACCACGCGTACCACATCCAAGATTCGCAGGGAAAACCGAAATGGGACCACGGGGCGATGCGATTGTCCAACTGGACTGGTGTGTAGGCGAAATCCTTAAAACACTCGACCAGCAAGGTCTTGCCGAGAACACAATGGTCCTGTTCACAAGCGACAACGGTCCGGTCATCGACGATGGCTACAAAGACCAGGCAGTGGAACAACTTGGTTCCCACAACCCTGCGGGCCCTTTCCGGGGAGGAAAATACAGCGCATTTGAAGCAGGCACACGCGTGCCATGGATTGTTCGATGGCCCCGGAAAATCGAGCCGGGCCGAAGCAGCGCCCTGGTGTGCCAGGTCGATCTGCCCGCCAGTTTTGCGGCACTCATGGGAGTATCCATGCCAAAAGGGGCCGCTCCAGACAGCTTCAATCTGCTTCCAGCTCTGTTGGGAGATACGACCATGGGGAGAGATCATCTGGTCGCACAAGCCAGAGCCTTGTCCCTCCGGGTGGGAGATTGGAAATGGATCGAAGGCTCCAAAGGGGCAAGGATCAACCAAACCACCAACACGGAACTGGGCAATCACCCCGACGGCCACCTCTTTTTTCTTGGTGACGACCTGGGTGAAAGGAACGATCTTTCAGGGATTTACCCGGAAAAAGCCA
>JAQCFT010000176.1 GCA_027619545.1 Verrucomicrobiota bacterium
CCCCCCCCTCATCCACAACAAGTTTCACTGACGGACCACCCATGATACGCCTGATCCAGTACCCTCTCCAATCCCTAAACGAATCAATGCCAATATTCACACAAGACTTCAATGAGATACCCATGTCATCTTCAATTCGTTACAGACGACAAAAATCAAGTAATCTGCGAACATCTGCGGTGAACCAAAACACAACCAATCGAAGACCAAAAAGCACTCACCTCCCACACGATTTACCTTGGCGAATGGTGAACTTGAATTAAAGTGGCGCCATTCCACTAAGTCAGCCATTTCAATGAACTTGAATTGAACCAAACACCCGTAAAGGAATTTTAAATAATATGATGAGATCAAATCATTACAAAGCACTGGCCATAGCCATCGCCGGCATGTGCGGTGCATGGCACTTGAACGCCGAAATCAGCGTTCCATCAATCATTGGCAACAACATGGTGTTGCAACGCGAGCAGGACAACCCGCTCTGGGGTTGGGCGGACCCGAATGAAGTTGTCACCGTCAGCATCCATGACCAAAAGGTCCAAACACGAGCTGCAGAAGATGGCGGCTGGAAAGCTACTTTGGCGCCTCTCCCTGTGGGTGGACCCTACGACCTGACCATCAGCGGCAAGAACACCCTTCGCTTCGAAAACGTATTGGTAGGTGAAGTCTGGATCTGCTCCGGACAATCCAACATGCAGTGGTCGGTCAACGCGTCGAATGATCCCGACCTGGAACGACTCAGCGCCAATTACCCACAAATCCGACTCATCACGGTCCCCCGCGTCGGGACTCAGGAACCACAATACGATTTTGAAGGTCAATGGGAGGAGTGCTCCGGAGACACAGTCGGCGGATTCTCAGCGGTCGGTTACTTTTTTGGCCGCCAATTGCATCAAACCTTGAACGTGCCGATCGGACTTATCAACAACGCCTGGGGCGGTTCCGCGGCGGAGGCATGGGTGCGGCGTGACCTGCTGGAAGCGGATTCACGATACGTTCCACTCTTGGAACGATGGGCCAAAACAGAATCAGACGAAAAACTGACCGGTCAAATGGCGGATTACGAGAAAGCCCTCGCTGAATGGAAAGTGGCCGCCGCCAACGCACGTGCCCTGGGGGAAAACCCACCCCGCCGCCCGAACCGACCCAACAACCAACTCACCGGCAACCACCGCCCCTCCAACATTTATAATGGTGTCCTCAATCCGACCATCGGCTATGGCATCAAAGGAGCGATCTGGTATCAGGGCGAAAGCAACGCAGGCCGGGCCTACCAATACCGCCACTTGTTTCCTCTGATGATCCAGAATTGGCGCGATGTCTGGAAGCAGGGAGATTTCCCTTTCTACTACGTGCAACTGGCGGATTTCAGGCTCGAAAAAGATCAGCCTGCGGACAGCGACTGGGCCGAGTTGCGCGAAGCCCAAACCTTGACCATGAGCAAGCTTCCCAACACAGGGGAAGCCGTGATCATTGATTTGGGGGAGGCCCAAGACATTCACCCTAAAAACAAGGAAGATGTAGGCAAACGCCTGGCACGCTGGGCACTGGCCAAAGATTACGGTTACGACATCGTTTATCGCAGCCCTATCTACCAATCAATGGACCGCCAGGGCAGCAAAATCATTGTCTCTTTTGATCATGTGGGAGGTGGTTTGGACTTGTTCGATGTGCAGAAACCAATCGGCTTCACCATCGCCGGCGCCGATCAAACCTTTGTCCATGCGGAAGCAAAAATCATCAACGAACGTCAGGTGGAAGTCTGGAGTGAGTCCGTTTCTGATCCGGTTGCCGTGCGCTATGCGTGGGCAGACAACCCAGTTTGCAACGTGCAAAACAAGGAAGGCCTGCCTTTGACACCTTTCCGCACTGACGACTGGCCGGGAATCACCATCAACAACCACTGATTTGAGAACAATCTAATCAAACCAAAAAGGCGCATCTTCGGATGCGCCTTTTTATTGAGAAGTCCTGATTAAAACGTCTGAGCACTCAAATGGCAGAAACCGGATCATAGGTCGGGCGCAAAGCCTGCTCTGCCCGGCTCAAGAGAAATTTGGACAGGATAGGACAAGGTCATACCATTTCCAACCGCGCCCCCCTGACATCGTTCACCCCAAACTCCCTTTAATCATCGCTGCAGCACAGCACAAATCTTCATCCGGCTTTTGATGCAGAACGATGACCAGCCATCATGAAATCGAGGTAATAAGCCAGTTGCTCCTTGAGCTCCTTCCGAGGCACGATGGCATCAATCAAGCCGCGGTCCTGCAAAAACTCTGCAGTTTGAAATCCATCCGGCAAATCCGCCTTGGTGGTGTCTTTGATGACGCGAGGCCCTGCAAAACCGATGCGCGCCCCGGGCTCGGCGATGATCAGGTCCGCCACAGTGGCAAAGCTCGCCATCACTCCAGCCATGGTGGGATCTGTCAGCAAACTGATGAACGGTAATTTTCGCTTGCCATGATAAGCCAAAGCACCACAGGTCTTGGCCATCTGCATCAAACTGAACATCCCTTCATACATACGCGCACCGCCACTCGTGGAACAGATAATCACCGGCAATCCCAGTTCGGTCCCTTTTTCAATGACGCGTGTCAGTTTCTCGCCGACCACCGATCCCATGGACCCACCGTTAAAACTGAAATCCATGACCCCCAGTGCGATTCTGTGATGTTCCATCTGACCGAGCCCGGTGATCACAGCATCCTTCATGCCGGTCTTCTGCTGATTGGCTTCCAACTTGCTGAGATATCCCGGAAACTCCAACACATCGACACTCGACATATCGGCATCCATTTGCTCAAAAGAATCTTCATCCACCAATAGATGGACCCGGTCCCAGGCGGTCAACATGAAGTGATGCTCACAATGGCGGCACACATTCAGGTTGGCCTCGAGTTCCTTTCGGAAAACGGTTTCTTTGCACTTGGGACATTTGGTGAATGTGCCCTCAGCAATCATCCGTTTTTTGGGTCCACCGGAAACGGGCTTGGGCTTTTTCAGCATCGACTGATCCGGGGCGGAGGACGGCGGGGTTACCATCGGCTCCTTGCTTTCCACTCCAGGAATACGTCGGGTAAAAAACTTTGTTTCGTTCTTATCGCTCTTTTCAGGACGTTCGCTCATTTTTATCGGTATGAAATTTTAAGGATTCATGACAGGTTCCGGCCGGCTTCGAGGATCAAATTCCCAAGCCCCTGGCCAAGGTCCGAACCGAGACTACCCGGACGCCCGCTTTCAGCAGGACCTTCGCGCATGCGTTGGTGGTAGCGCCCGTCGTCAACACATCATCAATCAACAGAACACACTTGGAAGTCACCGCTTTGTCTCCAGTAACACAAAAGGCATTGGCGACGTTCTCGGCACGTTCACTGCGATTCAGCATAGTTTGCGAGGGCGTGGGTGCAATCCTTTTCAACACTTTCCCGTAAAAGGGCAAATCCAGTCCACTCGCCACTTTTTCCGCCAAAAGCGCCGATTGATTATATCCGCGTTCCCGTTGACGCACGGAATGCAACGGGACCGGCAATACACAGTCCCAGTTCTGCCGCATGTGATCATTGGACAACATTTCCAGAAACAATCGTTCAAACAAGGGTTCCAACCACAAACATCCCTGGTATTTGAATCGGTGCAACAAATCCAGCATCAAGGTGTTGGCAACCACACTGGATTTTGCGGATTCAAAGAAAAATCGAACTCCATGACAGTTGGGACATTCGAAGCCCGACGAGATCTCTCCATCAAAAGGCAGCCCACAGCGTCGACAAAACGGGGACTGGATACGACGCAGCGATCCGACGCACCTTTCACACACATAACCCTCTCCGGCAGAAGCAGCCGCATCCATGCAAACCTGACATACATCGGGAAAAATCAGTCGCAGAGGCGCTTCGATCCATGTCCTGCATGTGTCAGTTAAGTTTTTGAGATGGAGAATCCTGCTCACCAGTTCGCTTTCTTCCCTGTCCTGATAATAAAAAACCTTGATCCAGCCAAGGTCTAAAACTAACACTTTGCGACATGCAGAATCATCATTTGAATCCAATCAAGATCTGGCGCACAGTCTCCCCGTGACATGTTGAAGTTTTTTGGCAACAAAGGGGGATCGGATGACTCCTCGACTGGGCCAGGCCCATTTGGTCCTTATCAACTGCAGGAACTGATCAATACCGGCGGTATGGCGGACCTTTGGCTGGCGACCAATCCGGAAGGCCAGACCGTGGCGGTGCGCCTGCTGCTTTCAAAACTGAAAGGTGATGGCATTGCGCGCAAACGATTCATCGCAGGTTGCGAGATACTCGCTGCAGTGCATGATCACGAATATCTCATTCACTACGTCGAGCATGGCAAACTGCAGGGCCAGCACTTCCTCGTCATGGAGTACGTGGAGGGGCTGAACCTCAAGGAAGCGATGGCGGAAGAGACCATGGACCTCAGCGACCTGATCGGCAACATCCTGATCGACAGCGCCGAGGCTCTGGAACACGTCCATGACTGCGGCTACATGCACCTGGATTTCAAACCCGAAAACATTCTGGTCTCCCGCAACGGCAACGTGAGATTGCTGGATTTCGACCTTTCACAACCCCGCCCTGAAACACCGGTCAAACTTCAGAAAAACCCGGGCACACCCGCCTACATGGCCCCTGAACAACTGCAACGCGAACCCATTGATCATCGGGTGGATATTTTTGCATATGGTGTCATGGCTTATGAGGTTTTGACCGGACAAAAACCCTTTCAAGGAAGCACCCCGGACGAAATCCTCCGCAGACAAATCCACCGAGGCAGCGAGTTCAAAACACCAAGAGACCTGAACCCACACATCCCGGTTGCTCTGGAAAAAAGCATTCTGAAGGCCATTGAAGCAGACCCCAACAAACGGCATGGACATATCAGTGTGCTTTTGCATGAATTAAAGACCGCACTTTACGTCTGATTCTCCAGGTATTTTTGCCTTTCGTGGAACCCCGGAATGACCTATCTTTCCGGTCGAATTCCAGAACATACAATCGAAACATGAAAGCAAGCACAGCCCTGGTAATCTTGATGGGTCTCGTACTATTGACCCAATCCACACACGCCGCCAACTGGCCGCAATGGAGAGGACCTCACTTCAACGGTTCCACCGAAGAAAGCAACCTGCCCTTACAGTGGTCCAAAACGGACAATCTGGCCTGGACGAGAGACCTGCCCGGCAGCAGCGCCGCCACACCGATCGTCTGGAACGACAAGGTGTTGATTTCGACCACAGATGATGCCGATGAAACCCTGCTGGCCATGTGCCTGGATCGCAAAACAGGCCATACCATCTGGTCCAGCAAAGTGGCCACCGGGCTAAAAAGGGACAGCCGCAGCAACTATGCCTCTCCATCTCCGGTGACAAACGGGAAACAAGCCATTTTCTTCTACGGCAACGGTGAGATGGTTGTTTTCGACATGGACGGCAACAAACTCTGGGGCACCAACATCCAAAAACGTTGGGGCGATTTCTGCTTCCAATGGACCTTCAGCAGCACACCGCTGCTATACGACAACACCGTTTACCTCCAGGTCTTGCAGCGCGATGTTCCCGTGCACGGCAAAGGATTCAGTGATCGCCCCAACGAGTCCTACATCGCAGCCTTTGACCCGGCAAACGGCGACTTGAAATGGAAGATCACGCGCCCCAGCAAAGCGCAGGCAGAGTCGCTGGAATCCTTTACCACTCCCATGCCTTACACTCATGATGGTCGCACGGAAATCCTCATTCTCGGGGGAGACGACATCACCGGTCACGAACCGACCACCGGCAGGGAACTGTGGCGCTGGGGCACTTGGAATCCCTCACGCATCGGGCATTGGCGGTTGGTCCCATCGCCCGTTGCAGGTGACGGTATTGCACTGGCCTGCGCCCCCAAGCGAGACCCTATTTACGCAGTCAAGCTGGGTGGAAACGGCACCTTGACCGATGATGCCCTGGCTTGGGTCAGCCGTGACGATCGCAACTTAAGCTCGGACGTTCCCACGCCGGCTTTTGCACACGGCGACTTTTTCATCCTGAGTGATGTTCGCGGAGCGCTTTCCCGCGTTGAATCCAAAACCGGCAAAATTAAATGGAGCACCGAACTCCCTGGCCGCAGCAAATATGAAGCGTCTCCAACGGTGGCAGACGGCAAGGTTTACATCATGAACTTTGCCGCCGAGGTGGTGGTTCTGGACGCCGAAACAGGCGAAATCAAGTCCAACATTCCCATGGGTGAACGCGGGGATGATATGACACGTTCCGCCATCGCGGTCTCTCACGGCAATTTATTCATTCGCACCAACAGCAAACTTTACTGCATCGGAAAATAACATGTTTTCAATTACAAGTATCATGAAAAAAAAGTTCGGAAAGCTCAGTCTCACAACCCTCGCTGTCTTGATGTCTATCTCAGCACACCTGCAGGCAGCGGAATCATCGGATAAGAAAAAGGACCAAGCGCCCCCCATTGTCACTCCGGGTGAAAATGGGTCAGCTCCATCGGATGCCATCGTGCTCTTTGACGGGTCAAATCTGGATGAGTGGCAAAGTGGAGACGCTGCCGCCAAATGGACACTTCTAAAGGCTGAATCTGCCATGGAGGTTAAGAAAGGAACAGGAGTGCTCCAAACAAAAAAAACATTCGGTGATGTACAGTTACACATCGAATGGGCAACCCCCAGCGAGGTCACAGGATCGGGGCAGGGCCGGGGAAACAGTGGCGTTTACCTGCAAGGTCGCTACGAAATCCAGGTACTGGACTCATTCAACAACGAAACCTATTATAACGGGCAGGCGGGTGCCTTCTACAACAATGCAGCGCCGCTGGTCAACGCATCACGTCCTCCCGGCAAATGGCAGACCTACGACATTATTTTCGTGGCGCCTAAACCACAAGAAGACGGTTCCGTCAAACCAGGTTCCTTCACCGTGCTACACAATGGCATCCTGATCCAACATCAAACCCCCATCACCGGGAAAGCCTCAACCGCGGCCGCCTACTCAGGTGCGACACCCAAAGGTCCGCTGGTTTTGCAGGATCATGGAAATCCGGTTCGGTATCGCAACATCTGGATTCGCGAATTAAATTAAAAAGACTCCTCACTTTTTAAAATTCAAGGACGGCTTCGAACAGGATCATTCCTGAGCCTTCGAAGCCGTTTCTCTTTTCTGAACCTGATGAATCTCCAACAAAGCCAAGGTGGCCCAGGCGGACGTGGAGATCCATTGCGCATGGCTTTCCTCCCCTGATGGGCGCGTGGTCTCCCGCCAGCTTCCATCCGGCAACTGCTCGGCAATGAGGAAAGACAAACCACGGTTCATGATCATGGCAATCCGCTCGTCCCTGGCATGCGGCAACATCGCGAGCAAGGCCAGTGCCGTATCAAACACTTCCGGAGGCCGGTGCGGGTAAGGCCCCCACCCACCAAGTGTGGTCTGCGAACGCATCAAATACTCCAATCCAAGCACGGCATCCCCTCCTGCCTGAACACCGCTTTCACGAATGAACATAAGCTTGGCGGCGGTTTGGGAAACATTTTCCATAGACATGTTGCGCAGAAACCCGGACGCCTTGCGAACGGATTCCTTCGTATCCTCTATGGGAGCATGATTCAAATAGATCCAGGCTTTCAAAGTGGCCAGCGCATTTCCGGGTGCCGCCGGTGAACCAAGCGAATCCTGTTTTTCGATCACCCAGTTACCGTCAGGAGTTTGATGATCCAGCAGCAGACGTGCCACTGATGGACTCCATTTGTCACCTGGCAATTGCCCGGCATCAATGGCCCGAACCAACGCCGAAGCAAATTGTATGTCCGCCAATTGTTGATCACCGACATTGGGATCTCCCTGCTGCTTGTCCCATCGCTCGGGATTCGAAAGCCAATCCACAGTCGATGCCATGGAACCAGCCTCCACACCCCAACCAAACTGTTTTGCCTTGAACAATGCCTGGGCTGCGTCACTGTTGTTATGACACGAAAAACAACCATTCTCCTTCGGCCAGAAGGAAACCTGTTCTTCCAGGAAATCCAGGGCCAAACGGGTGGAATCCACCAATTGTTTGTTCGGAAACGGCCCTGACAAACTTGCAGCCCGCATGGTATGCAGGTTCTCAACCATCCAGGCAACCACCAAGATGCAGCTAAATAACATCCTTGTTCGCATGGGACTCAACTTACTCACCCGGGAGAGGATGAAAAAGCATTAATAATGACTGGCACAAGGAACCGAAAAACGACAAACCCAACCATGGAACACAACCCCATGATGTGCTAAGTTCGATCCCATGCAGTCTCTCAATAACAAAATGAAAAGATACATCCAGGGGTGGATCATCGCCTTCTCTTACCTGGCAAGCTTGACTGCCCTCCCTCCTCTGTTGGCTGATCCTGAATCTCCGTTGGCAGGCATGGAGAGATATAAAAACCTGACCAAAATCCAAATCAAAGGCAACATCATATGCCTCCATGAAGCGATGAACAAGGAATTCGGCATGAACATCCCAACCGACCATGACCATGTTTACGGATTCAAAACAGAAGAGGGCACCTTCTACCTCTTTCTGAAGAACAACCTGTCGGCTGCCGTGTTTGATGACGAGCGCGTGCGCGATCGGGAACTCATCCTGTCCGCCTGGCTGTTCCCCAAATCAAACATCATCGACATCGTCTCCATGAAATCCGTCAAAGATGGAGTCCTCCACGACCTCTACTACTACTGCGTCATCTGCGCCATCCGCTCCGCTGTCCCGGGCCCCTGCATGTGCTGCCAGGATGATGTGGAGTTTGTCGAAAAGCCGTTGGATTGATTTTTTTAGACAGCCACCTGCTCACCCAATCCTTCATCGACTGCCACATCGCGTCGGAACATCCGTGCCCCACACCTTGGATCAGTTCTGACCTAAATGCCTCCGCTTTGTTGTAAAGCTCGTAGATCCTGCTCACTTCTTTTTCGGTCGTTCGGATACCCGGTAGTGGGGATAATCCATCCTCCATACCGTTCATGCATAACAAAGGTCGAGGCGCCGCAAGGGCGAGAATGGACTCCAGATCGCAGTATTCCATGAGTCCAGGAACAAAGAAATACATCCCATGCAGATTCAGCGCCCTGGCTTGCACTAAATCCCGATAGCGCACCATGCAGGCAATGGCCACTCCGGCGACCAACTCCTCTTCGAAAGCCATCAACCATTGGGTGCGTGTGGCGCCCATGCTCATCCCGGCCGCAGCAATGCGTTTGGCATCGACCTCGCGACGTTGCTGCAAGTAGCGAAATGCTGTCCGGTCATCCCAAAGTATCCGCCCCCACAACGTGCTACCCTGCCAAAGAAAAAATTTGAACAAACTGTGCTCCCCCTCCTGTTCAAAGTCCTCACACGTCTCAGCGCCCGCACCATGACGCTCTCCAAAACCAAAAGTATCCACACAAAGCACGGACATGCCCATCTCAAGAAAACATTGAACCGGCGACTCGGGCGTGTGGCGATTCTCAAACAGTTCATCCTTACCCACCTCATACTCACCTCCATGCCAATGACACCACAAAACGGCGGGACCGGGCTCGACAACATTCTTCGGAGCTGCATACCAGGCGGGCATGCCCGTTTCAGTCCCGTTATCGATCCGAAGTTTCTCAACCACACCAAGCGTATGATTTTGTCGCCATAACACTTCCGACTGAATCGTTTCGGGAATGGTCGGAAGATGCCCCAGATGACGGCGTATCCCCGCACGCACTTCGTTTCGATGTTTCAACCAGGTCGCGTGATCAGATGCGTACCGGCTCAAATCAATCAAAGGTGGCTTCATGGAGCAAAACACTTCCCGAGGGCATCTTTGAGAGGATTCGCGCCCCGTTCACAAAAACCCATGTGCGCATGGGGTCGCCAGCCTTCGGCACATTCAAACACACCGGATTGACGTCCCATCTCGCGCGTCGTTTTCTCCATATCCTTCAGATAGGAATCCATTCCCTGGGAAACATCCAACCATTCCTTCTGGCTGGCATGTGCTGAAAGAGCCGCGCGCTTTCGTTCCATCAAATCCCCGACATCCACAAACATACGGGCCTTCACGGGATCCCCGAAACCATCCACCAGTTCATGTGGCATGGCGTGATAA
>JAQCFT010000177.1 GCA_027619545.1 Verrucomicrobiota bacterium
AGCATAGATGTTTCAATTTGGAGGTTTTTTCTTAAAAAAGAGCATTGTGCACACAAACGCACAGTTGTTGGCACACAGAATATCATCTATGAATTGACACAAGAAAGAAGCGTCCGTTAGATGGCTGAGTCTGTTTGAACTGATTAATTAATTCGAACGAGTATGATGAAAAACAATCCAAATACAAGGCAATCGACGAGAAGGTTGAGCAAGGGTTTCACCTTGATTGAGCTATTGGTCGTTATTGCCATTATCGCCATTCTTGCAGGGATGCTTCTACCGGCACTCAGCAAGGCCAAAACCAAAGCACAAGGTATCAAGTGCATGAACAATGGACGCCAGATGATGCTTGCGTTCAAAATATATGCCACTGATAACGATGACTGGTTCCCACCCAATCCTGACGACGGCAATACCTCCGGTAACAACTGGTGTGCAGGAAGCATGGGAAATGCCCAGCACGCCACAAACTGGCAGATGTTGCTCGACGAAAGAACCTCAAAACTGGGCCCCTACGTCGGTTCGCACCAAATCTTCCGCTGTCCTGCCGATAGAAGCACGGTCACCGTGGGTGGCAGAAAAGTTCCCCGTGTTCGTTCCTGGGCCATGAGCCAAGCCGTTGGAACCATCTCCAACAGCAAAAAGCAGGCTGTAAACGGCCCTTGGCTGGACAATGCCCACAATCACCAACCATGTCGCCCTTACAAGACATACGGCAAGGAATCAGACGCAACCAACCCCGGACCTTCAAACCTCTGGGTGTTTCTTGATGAGGATGATCTCAGCATCAACGACGCAGGTTTTGCGGTGGGTATGAATCAGCAGGAATGGATTGACTGGCCTGCCACATATCACAACCGCGCAGCAAACTTCGCTTTCTTGGACGGCCACAGTGAAATCAAAAAGTGGACCGATGCCAACACCGACGCACCCGCCAGAACAGGTTCTGTCTCTCGTATGGCAGTCCCCGGCAGTCGCGATGCCATCTGGGTGCAGGTGAGAACTTCAGCTCGATGCGACGGACAAGCCTTACCATACGGAAGCCCGTAGTTGGTTCATACTAAATTGTCCAGCAACAAAAAACCATGCTCTTCGGAGCATGGTTTTTTTTGTTGTCAATCAATGAACTCAATCAGCATGAGTTACTGGGAACCCTGCGGCGATGCCGGTTCCATCAATGCCAGCATCTGACGAACTGCTGTCTCAAATCCCACTGAAAGCGCACGTGCCACGATACTGTGGCCGATGTTGAGTTCCTCCAACCGGGGAACTCGATGCAGCAGTTTGATATTCTCATAATTCAAACCATGCCCGGCATTCACCTTCACCCCCAATGAATGCCCCAATTCTGCGGCATGGATCAACCGTGTCAGCTCAGCATCCTGCACGGACTCACTTTCATAAGATTCGGCAAAGGCACCGGTATGAAGCTCGATTGCCAGAGCGCCTGTCGCTTTGGAGGCTTTTACCACTTCCTCATCCGGATCTATAAATAGACTCACCTCGATACCGGCCGACTGAAGGCGCTGGCAGGTCGCTGCAATCTGTTCAGATTGCCCGACAACGTCCAATCCTCCTTCGGTGGTCACTTCTTCCCGTTTCTCCGGAACCAGACATACGTAGGCTGGTTTGATCTGGAGCGCCTTGGCCACCATTTCGGAAGTATTGGCCATTTCAAAGTTCAACGGTACCGTCAAAGCTTCAGCCAAACGATCAATATCACGATCTTGAATGTGCCGTCGATCCTCTCTCAAATGCGCGGTAATGCTGTGACACCCCGCACGCACGCACGCCAAAGCGGCCTCGACAGGATCGGGTTCACCTCGGGATAACCCACGGTAGCGCGCTTCTCGCAAGGTAGCCGTATGATCGATATTAACACCCAGTTTCCACATCAGCGGGGACGGTTGTTTTGACCTGGGGCCATGGTTTCAGGAAACTCCCACCTGTTGAGTTCATCCACATCCACCCAAGGGAAGGCATTTGAATGGATCCATTTTGCAATCAACGCGATCTCAAAACCGGTGAGGCCAAAATGTGATTTGCGCTGGATTTCCAACGTATTGGCGGACTTGCTCAGGATCTGGGTGACAGAGTTACCCAGCTTGCTCTCCAAGCCCTTTGTCCAGCCAAACAAGGGAGAGTCTTGCAGCAATTGTCCCTTGTCGAACATGAAACCCAGCATATTGAGAAACCCCCGATACTGATACACCTTTTCGCCGGTGATTTCCCAATGATAATATCTGAGCCGCGGATGGTTCTCAATCTGCGCAAATAATGACGGAGGTGGAGGGTTCGTGCGATTCACCAATCGGTGAGTCAATCCAGCCAGATGATAGGGTTTCCCCTCGTATTCAATACCCTGAATAAACGGGAGTATGAAAGCAGGAACCAGGGTCATGTGGAAAGAGTTCGGCTCGGATCCATCATTCAAAGTAGCCCGATCACTCTTCAATAAACTGTCCTGAAGCCAACGCGCAACATGACTGCGCATGCCATCCACAGGCAATGCCTCTTCGGCAACCGGCCAGGAAACGTAGTTCAGAAAGACGGGAGCCGCTTCAATCCCGGGCTTTGTTCCCTGCATTCTGGCACCACGTGACCAGGCAACGGCTTGACTCGGGATCCCATCCGGGAATAGCTGCTTCAGCCCCGGTATCAGCGAAACCAGCGGAGGCAGATTGCGCAGGGCTGAAAAACTGATGATGGGCTCAAGAATCAAATTGACAGGAACGGACCACTCATCAACCACATCATCCAGGGAACCAGTCAATTGCAAACTACCGTGTGTTCTTAAATAATCTCCATCTCCGGAAACCCCAAGGGTCAATGAATCCAAGGCAAGTTCAGAGGAATCTCCACCCGTCAATTTGTTCAAAGCCTGCAGATCCAGATTCACCGCCCACCAATCCTCTGCGGTGGATACCGGGGGAAATTTCCCATCCTCAACCGATTTGCCCCAGTCGAGCAACTGGGTCAAGGCGTCAGAGCCCACACTCAAAAATGTCCAATCTTCCACCTGAGCATAACGAATCAAAAAGCCTGATTCGGAAGAAGTGGCTTCCCACTCGGACGTCATGCCTTCGCTGAGCGGAGGATTGATTTCCCAACCGTAAGACCCCGCAAACTGCCGCAATTTGGTGTTCCAGTTGGTGCGTTGTTCTTTGGAAAGTCTGATCCCCAGATTAAAGCTGATCACGCCTGGGGAGATCCCGTGGACTTCACCGTACGATTCGGACTCCAACAGGTCCCCGATTAAAGGGAGCAATAAATCCCGACGCTGTGCGGGAGCGTCGGCTTGCAGACCAAAGATGAGCTTGTCGGGTGCGCTGGCCAGCTTTTGGAAGATCAAATTCCTGACCGGACCAGTGGCGTCTGACTCCATGATGGATTTAAAAACCTGGCCTCCTTCCAGACTACGAATTTGGCTGGCACCCTGATAATGCCAGTACCCGAGCCGGGTTTCTTGTGACCAGGCAGCCACATCGGAGTAAAAACCGGTCCATGCAAGAGCAGCAACCAAGCACCCACGAACGATTTGTCGTCGAAACAGCATAAAAAGATCAATGGCAAACTTGCAGGGATTAAGCAATGCGATTCTTAGGTCACTTCAAACTACCCAAAAATGCGACCAAATCCCTCAATTCACGTTTGGACAACATCAGATAAAGCCCCTCCGGCATTCCTGAAAGGCCTTTTTCGCGAGAGGCAATATTGCTCTTTTTCAAGGTAAGGATACCGTCTTCAGGGGAATTCAAAATGATCTTATCGCCATCCTCTTCCTTGATCACTCCCGCATAAAAATTGTCATCCTTGGTTTCAATCAAAACACTCTCATAACCCTCGGCGATGGCGTTATTGGGGTACAGAATCGATTCGAGAATATAATGAATGGACTGCTTGGTAACCAAACCATTCAGAGCCGGCCCGACATCTCCCCCATTGCCGTCGACCTTGTGGCACCGCATACAAGCCACTTCCTCGCGCTCAAAAAAGATACGACGTCCGGTTTCGGCATCACCACCGGCAAGTGTCACGGCAAATTCTTTGAAAGGTGATTGTTGCACCAATTTATCGGTGTAAGCCTTTGCTTTGGCCTGGAGTTCGGGAGAACCTTTGGATTCGATCAGTTCCAGCAAATCCAACTGAAGTCCCTGATCCAAAGCCCCATTCGTCATCTGATCCGTCAAGGCATCCACCAAAGCCATAGCCTCCCTGGAGGTGTCTCTTGCCAAAGAGGCAATAGCCGCCTGCTTTTCCGAAAGATCACCGTTTTCCAATGATTCCTTGAGTGTTTGAAGACTGCCGGCGGATTGTTCCTGCCATTGGAGCGCTTCACGGCGCAATCGGCGATCACCTGTTTCCAGTGCGATTTCCACAGCCTGCTTCAACAAGTCCTCATCATCCAAATTACCAAGCGCTTTCAAAGCAGTGGTTCGGGTGGAATCACTCAGAGTATCATTGCGCACGGTTCCCAACAACCAGGGTGCGGCGGTATCCAGTCCCACGGCTTCCACTGCGGAAATGAGTGCAACAATCATCTCCTGCGAAGGATGTTCCACGAGACGCGGCATGGCGGATTGAACCGCGCGCTTCGCATCTTCGATGGATCTATATCCGGAAACAGGGCTCCAGATACCGGTAATGCGATCCCTCCCCGATGGGCTTCCCCATTGGGACAAGGCTTCAAGTGCTTCGGCCCGAATTGCAAGTTCAAGGGATTCGTTGACCGCGATCTGCCCCAATTGATCGGCATATTCTTCACGACCAAGCCGGAAGTTGGCATTGACCACACGCCTCCAGGTGGGCTCGTTCAAGTTCTGACTCGATGCCAGATCCGCGAGATCTCTCATGGCCGCCTCGATCGGCACGTCATTGATCGCACGTGCAGCTTCGGTAACCAGGAGTTCATCGGCATCCTTGAGGAATTGTGCCACTTCAGGACGTTCCAAGCGTCGCATTGCAAGCAACGCCCCCATGCGAACGGCACTCGAAGGATGACTGGCAATTTCCTGAAGCCACCGGAAGTCCTGCAATCCGGCCAACCCCATCACGCCGGCATGCCGCAAATACGGATCACGATTGCCATTTGCCTCCAGCATGGCCGCCAAAGGAGCCAGGGCTTCCTTGTGACCAAATTTGCCCAGGGCAACCGCAGCAAAAAAACGAACACGTGGCGAAGGATCATTGGCACACAAAGCAGCCAAACGACCAAAGGCTTTTTCAAGACGATGATTGCCGGCAACTTTGGCAGCTTGTCCGCGCACTTCCTCTTCAGCGGCATAAAGAGCGTCCAGAACAGGACCGGCTGCGGAGCTTTCCGTGGAAAGGATCTGACCGAGTCCCCAAAGAGCATGTAGCTTGGAAAAGTGAAATCCTGCCTGCTTCAACGTGTTGGAGAAATACTCAATGGATGAGCCTCCGCGTTGTGCCATTTCAAACTGCGCTTCCTGACGAATGCGCATATCAGGATGAGCGAGGAGTTCGGACAACTCGTTCAATTCCCGGTGCGTCATCCCGTCCGCCATCAAAGCCTTGGTCTGGGTCACAATGTCGGCTTCCGAAGAGGAAGGCTCAAACAAACGATAAATTCTCCCCTTGCCCGTCTTGTTCCAACCTTCCACCCAATCGGTGATGTAAAGTCCTCCGTTCACCCCAAAATCGGCGTCGGTTGCCAGGATGTTCCAGACAAACTGCTCGTGATGATCCAATGAAAAGGTAGCTCCGTTGGGTTTCATGCGGAAGGAATGAATCCCGCTGTTCGCGGGAGACCCTTTGAAATCCACCAGAAAAAAGTGATCCTGGAAGGCGTCCGGAAACCCGGTGCCGGGATGATAGGTCAAGCCTGAGGGACCGTTGCCTATGTTTGCAATAGGCGGCACCAGGTAAGCCGCCTGACCTTCCCATTGGGGATGCCAAAGTTTTTCCGCATTCCAAGGCCCCCTGGGCATGGGATTGTTCAGGAACTGATACCCAATTCTCCATCCACTGTCGCCTCCTTCGACCAGGTAAACCCAACGAGCCTGATCTCCGCCATCGGAATTGTTATCTCCGGTGAACAGGTTGCCGTAGGCGTCAAAGGTCAATTCCTGCGGATTGCGTAAACCATGGGCAAATACCTCCAGCTCGGTTCCGTCCGCATTACACCTGAACACACAACCCGTATCGGCAAAGCCAACGACGCGACCATCCTTGGTCCTGATGTGGGAACCTCGATCGCCAATGGAAAAATACAGTTTGCCGTCCGGACCAAACCTCAACCCATGCAAATCATGCCCCAGAAACCCGACACGCACCCCGAAACCGTAATGGAGAGACTCCCGTTTCTCCGCGATCCCGTCGCCATCCTGATCCTCCAACAACCAAAGGTCGGGGATGTTGGTGAAATACACTTTTCCGTTACGGGCCAGCACACCCGAAGCAAGGCCGTCGGCGATCTGATCGAATCCATCGGCAAAAATGGAAGAATGATCGGCCACGCCATCCCCATCGCGATCTTCGATCAAACGAATTTGATCTGTTTCGACCGCAAGGGTTTGTTCGGCTTTATCTCCCATGTAGTAGCGCAACATGGCGATGCGATCATCCACGGTTCTGGAAGCAAGGTCTGCGTCCAGCAGTTCGTCCGATAAATGAGCCAGTCGTTCTTCGGACAAACTATCAATGAAAGCCTGATTGGGCCATCCACGACGTCCCCGAATGTCCAGAACACCGGCGCCATGCCGAAAGGTTTCCACGACATAGAATCGACCGCGCTCATCAATGTGAAAGGCGACCGGGTTGGCCAGATGAGGTTCAGCGGCAGTCAGTTCGATCTCGAACCCTTCGGGAATGGAAAACCCACGCATGGCCATTCGGCCTTCATCCGACGCGCTTTTGACCCGTTCCGGATCGGAAACGGGCGAACCCAATTCAGCACCAAACACCGAACCCACAAGAGCGGCCGAAAGACCGATCCCACTCAACTTTTTGATAAGATGACACTGCGCCATAGACGGCGCACTATAATGGCAGCCCAAAGACGAATCAAAGGTATTTACTCGGGTTTTGGTCCATACCGGGAACCTGTTTTCATCGACTCAAAAGGCCTGGACAGACATTTCAAGCTCGATATGACAGCCCCCAAATGAGCATGGGAAATGGCTTTGTCGGACCGCTGAAGTGCCACGGTAATACTTTGAACGGCAATCAAGAGCAAATTTTGCTGCAACATTTGCCCGTGCATCACAAGCACCGCTGTATCCTTGCTGTCGGGTTTGTTCTAATAAATTGATGGTGTCGGCTTTAATTCAATTTCGAGATAATATGTGGATAAAGTTTTTACCGCTTCGGAAGCATCCACCTCGACATCCAGCCATGCTTGGGTTCATCTGATTTGGTTATCGGTTATCAGACGAGCAGGGTGAAGTGAGAAATGAATAAGAAACATTAAAGTGCTCAACATCGTGGGGTTTCACATGGTCCTTAAACCTATTTGACAAACATCCTGAAATAAAGTTTCACCAGCAATCCGTCACGGATCTCGCCCCCCTCATTCCCTTCCGTTTCAATCCTCCATCACCGCAAGGATTGATTGCATCCAGACACGAACCAAATACAATAAGCCCATAACATCCAGACCCACTCTCATCCATAACGACGACTCATGAAACCATTTCAACAAGACCGCCGCGAATTCCTGCAGCAATCAGTCATGGGAGCCGCGGCGGGACTGACGATTGCCACCACCTCGCACGTCACCGCGCAGCCCGTCGCTGAATCGGCCAAGGTAGACATTACCAACAACATCGACGTCCTGGTGGTCGGAGGGGGCACAGCGGGACATGTCGCCGCAATTCAGGCGGGGCGCGCAGGAGCCAAAACCATGATCCTTGAGCGCAACAGCCAACTCGGCGGCACGACCACAACCGGCGGTGTGGCATTCCCCGGTCTCTTCGATGCGTGGGGCAAACAAATCATCGCCGGCATCGGTTGGGAATTGGTAAAGGAAAGTGTGGAACTCGATGGAGGCGCATTTCCAAATTTCGCCAAAGTCCCGCAACACCACTGGCAAAACCAAATCTACACCAACCAGTTTCTATACGCAGTCCTGGCCGAAGAAAAATGCGCCCAGGCAGGCGTCGAAATTGCGTATTACGAATTTCCCCAGACTGTAACGCATACCGGAAACAGTTGGCAGGTTGACTGTGTGGGTTTCGGCACCCGACGCCGGGTGCTCTGCAAACAAATCATCGATTGTACTGGTGGCGCCGAAGTGGTGGGCATGCTCGGTTTCGAGCGACTACGCGAAGAGGAACGTCAACCAGGCTCCTACCTCTACATGATGGGTGAACATCACGAACCCGGCAGAAACCAGATCCACCGTCTCTACGTGCACGGAGCTGATTCAAGCAATTCGCGCACCGCAACAGAAGCCAACCTGACCGGACGCAGAACCATTCTTGAAAAAGTGCGCAGGGAGAATAAACGCCTGATGCATCTACAACCCGAAACCGGAGTCCGCGAGACCTATCGCATCCTGGGTGAAACAATGATCACTGTGAACGACTACACCGATGGTCGCGTGTTCGAGGACGCAATCAGCCACGCCTTCTATCCGGTCGATCTCCACACCAAGACCGGAGTCAAACCCAAGCCACTGAAACGGGGCAAAGTGCCCACGATTCCGCTGCGAGCCCTGATTCCCAAGGACAGTCGGAACCTCATCGTTGCCGGCCGCTGTGTCAGCAGTGATCGACTTGCCAATTCCGGGCTGCGCGTCCAGGCATCCTGCATGGGCATGGGTCAGGCCGCCGGTGCAGCTGCCGCACTGGCCGCCCGAACCGGCACAACACCCCTGAGCGTCCCTTTGGGCGACATTCAAGCACTGCTGCGCCAACATGGACAAATCGTCCCAACACAAAGCTAAAACCGAATCAGTGCCCCACCTGAGTATCTGATTGAAAACGAACGGATCCATCTCCCGGTAATCCCCTGCAGAACTGTCGCTCATTCATGAAGCCCCCAAAACGCAGCTTCGTCTCACTTCTCACCGCACTGAGCTTCATGGTGCTTGCCGCATCCGGCATTCTGGCTTTCGCCCGACCGTTCTCAATACGTACCACAGGACTTCATACCCTGACGGGTTTCATCTTCATAGGCCTCATCGCGCTGCATCTCATCAACAACCACACTCACCTCAACCGATACATCAAAAGCAACACCATCTGGAAAACAAGCTTCATCACCCTGAGCTTAAGTTTTCTCTTCCTGTGGCAACCGGCCCCCATCCAGCGCGTACTTGGATGGAGCCAGAATCGGGGTCCCGCAATGGATCGATTTGAAGTAACAAACGAAGGAATGACCTATCACTACAACCCTGCACCCGACTACCGAATGACCCTGAACATTCGGGCAGGCAAAGCATTCAAAGCCGACACCCCGCCCCATGTCGCCATTTGGCTTGAAAACGCCTCGTTCTATCACATCAAAACCTTGCACCAACCCGAAGACACAGCCTCAAGCAACATGACATTACCCTATTGGGACTTCAAAATGCGCGGTTGGGAGAAAGCCAAACAGGAGGCCGACGATTCCGAGAATAAACCAAGCAGGGAACTCGAAGTCGATGCCATTACCGGAGCCACCCAAAACAGCTCCTTTGATCCCGCCGACTACATCCTCCCGTCAGATCCGGGCAAACCCATGCCCTATCGACTCCTGATAGAAATCAACCAACCCGAAGACACTCAACCTTCCCTGATATACACCGTGACCATCGACAATGCAGATCCCCGCACCTACCAACTTCTCGAACTCATGGGCTACCCCGAAAGAGAAGAAAACGACCCATTAAACCAGGAGACCTGGTCCCTCTACTACGTGAACGAAACCATCACCACCGCCCTCAACCTGATCGACAGCGCCCTCCTGACCATCAACCGCTCCCCTTAAAACGGAGGGACCGGTGCCACCCGGTTCCCAAATATGCTCCTGAAAATATTCCTGAACAAATGAGAAGGAACGCGCGAAGCCATCGGCATTCCATTGCCCGAGGTCTACTCATCGCCACCGTAATGGCAGGCGAATACTTTGGGGGCAAACTTCAAA
>JAQCFT010000178.1 GCA_027619545.1 Verrucomicrobiota bacterium
GCCCAATACCTGTTCGCTGAAGCCGATCGCATGAACACGATTGAAGATCCGATGCTGACCGGTATCAGCCGCGACTTCGATGCCATGCTCGATCCTCGTCCAACCGCAGGAAGCCCTGCTTTGAGCAATGCCTTGAATGCATTGCCCGGAGACAGCTTCTTCATGCCGGCAAACCATCAGGGCGCTTTCAGCACCTGGAACTGGTTGGCAGGTTGGTCCGCATTGGCTTCCGGTGGTTACATCACCAATGATGAAGGAACGATTCCTTCCATGCTGCCTGAAGGTGTTTTTGCCATGGAGGACTTCGAAAGCCTCCCATTGGGACCGAACGTGAATGAAGAATTGGCCGGAGAGAACGTCTGGACCAAGGAGACTCCTCGAAACATGTCCATCGATGATTCCGGTGTGGCTGGAGTCGGGAATGATGAAACGGACGGCGTCACCGAATGGGCTGGTTGGAGCTTCGCCAACAAAGAATGGTGGACTCAGACTGCCGGCGATCAACGACGCAGTGAGTTCGTGAACGGCATCGGAACAGTGGCCATTGCTGACGGCGACGAATGGGATGACCAACCGCACGCTGAAGGCTACGTGAACACATTCCTTTCCTGGGATGTGGACATCACCGGTGCGACCGCAGGGGGATTGGAACTGTCATTCGATTCCTCCTGGCGTCCAGAATACGACAGCAACTATCATCAAACCGCCAACATCACCGCTTCTTATGACGGTGGCGAGGCTGTTCAAGTGATGTTGTGGGAATCGAATTCCGATAGCCCTAATTATAAGGACCACACTCCGAACGAAGCTGTGATCCTGCCGCTGGATAATCCTGCAGGCGCTAAGAACCTGACGTTGACCTTCGGCTATTTTGACGCTGGCAACGACTGGTGGGCCATTGACAACCTCGTGGTGGCTGAAGCCATGAACCCGGCGACTATCGCGATCGCACGCGACGGAGCCAACATCACGATTGAATTCGATGGAACGCTTCAATCAGCAGACAGTGCGACAGGTCCTTACAAAAACGTCGACGGGGCAAGCAGCCCGTTCAGCGTAACGGCCGACGCTCCGCAGAAGTTCTATCGCGCTGTGCGATAAACTCCTTCAGACTCAAAACTTGGTTGCTTGAGTCACAGATGCACGAAGGCCCCTCGGAAAATCCGAGGGGCCTTTTTTTATTTCCACTTTGAAATGGGGCTGCTTTACATCACTCGAATGGAACACCATTCTCATCCACAAGATCTTTTCCTTGAGCTAATTTAAGAATCTTTTCGACCAATTCATCAGTTTGCCAAAGGTTGCCGACAATGATGTCCTGAATTTTTCCTTCCGGATCGATCAGCACGGTGCGCAGATTGTGGTCCCATTCCAGCAAAGTTCCTTCACTTCGATAGAACAAGAGGCCGAATTGTTCGGTCAAGGCGTCAATATCGATCATCTTGCCGGTCGCAAAGGTCCAGGTGTCAGGGTCATGTTGATAGGCGCTGGCATACAGTTTCAAGCGTTCGGGGGTGTCGTTCACCGGATCAAAGCTGATGGATAGAAAGTGGACATTGTCGGGCGGGTTATCCATGAGCTGAAGTTTTTGTTGCGCCTCAAGAAACTGACGGTTCATCTTCGGGCAAAAATCCGGAATGGGGCACCTTGTGTAGATGAAGGTCATGGCCAATGCCTTTCCTCGAAACTGGTCCAGAGTGATGGGCTTGGCAAATTGATTGGTCAATCCATAGTTCGGCAGCATATCCCCCACTTTCAAGGGCTGCACTTCCCGCACCAGACGCCAGGGCGCGGTTTCGGATAATTCATCCAAAGAAGGCACATCATCGGACTTTTTCTCGACCCCATCGATCCAGCTGCGCTCTTCGGTGACGTGCAGGAGGAACATGATGGAATCGTTGGTATGAATATTGGACCATTCATTGGTGTCACCAATATTAAACGGCATGGTCATCGCCTTCATATAACCGGGAATCTCCTCGTGCTCGATCCGGGCTCTGGAGAGATCCGATTCAATGGACCTTACGACACCATTGACCGAAAACAATTTAAGATCCTCAATACGGCTTTCTACTGGATCTCCATCTTGTGACACCGTTGGGACGTTTTCGACCTCAGATACGGTTTCGGAAGGTTCAGCCGCTTCCGTAGATGTGATCTGCTCTGTGGACTGTTCAATGCGGGCTTCGTCATAAACGCCGAGCGCCATCCAGAAAAGGCACACAAATAAACCGCTTAAAATAAAAACAATGGATCGATTTGAATTTCCAAAACTCATGCCCCTTACATGACATGAAACCCAACTCATTTCCACCCCTTTTCTGGCTTTACCACCCCCTGCCCCCACGCAGTTCGTTTCTTAAAATGGAGGGACCGGTTCCACCCGGTTCCCAAATTTCCCCCTAAAAACATTCCTGATCAAAAGACGTGGAACGCGGGAAGTCTTAGGTGATCGTTCATTTCAGGTGTTTCCACCGACTCCGTGTGGGCCAGCAAACGCCCTGAGGTTTTAAGCAGGAGTCCCGACAAGTCACATTCACGTCCGGAGAACGCCACGCAGTTGCACAACCCGTTTTGGCCCTAAAAGGTAGGTTTTCATTTTTACCACGAATCGGTGAAGGATACGAAGTTAGGGTTAGAATGACTATTTTATCAGCTGTAGACACACTTATGATTAAGTGTATTCCTGAAGAGCGTGATTCACAAAAATTTTTGCGCCTTAGCGCTCATCTGGATTGAAGGGGACAGATTCATCATTTGGGAATCAAATTCAATACTGCCCTTTTGTACGTCAGCGAATCTTCCACGTAACCTTTTTTAATAGGCCACGAAGTTTTCAATGCTTGCCTGTTTTTATCGCAAAGGCGCGGAGGCGCAAAGACGCGAAACGGTGGGTAACAAAGAATGGCTGAAGGTAATGAAACATGAACACTGACTGCTTATAGGCATCCTGAAAGATTCTATTAAAATTTCATTAACCTGACGCGAATGCGAAAGGTTGGGAGAATTTGCCCCTCCGAATTTGGGTTTCTAACTTTTGGGCTGCCCCCATCTCTACCCAGAACCAACTTTTGACCTTTGATGGGCGATCCTCTAGGCTTGCGGCATGAAAACCGTGAAAGTGCCTTTGGGTGACCGGTCTTATCGGATTTTGATTGGACCGGATTTGATGCAGCAGATTGGCAAACAATGTCAAAAGCTGAAGCTAGGGACGTCCTGTGCCATCGTGACGGATGACAAGGTCGGGCCGCTTTTTGCGGATACCGTGGTCAAATCGTTCGAGGATGCCGGCATCCGCACGACGCTCATCACCATCCCCAACGGCGAACAATCCAAGAATCTCAGGCTGGTCCATCAATGCTATGACCGATTGGCCGAAGCCCGTCTGGAGCGCAAATCGTTCGTTGTGGCACTAGGCGGCGGGGTCGTGGGAGATCTGGCTGGTTTCGTCGCGGCCACCTACTTGCGAGGCGTGGATTTCGTACAGATCCCGACCACACTGCTTTCGCAAGTGGACAGTTCAGTGGGCGGCAAAGTGGGTGTCAACCTGAAAGCCGGCAAGAACCTGGTCGGAGCCTTTTACCAACCAAAGCTCGTGTTATGCGATCTGGATAGCCTGAAAACTTTGCCTGAGCGGGAGTTCCGAGCCGGACTGGCCGAGGTCATCAAGTATGGCATCATCGACGACGCCAGACTTTTCAAGCAGCTCGAGAAGGAGATCGACCGACTGCTCCAACTGGACACTCATTGCCTGGAAGGTGTCATCGCGCGCTGTTGCCAGATCAAGGCGAAGGTTGTGGGAGAAGACGAAAAGGAAAGTGGCTTGAGGGCCATCCTGAACTACGGGCACACCATCGGTCACGCCATCGAAGCCATCACTCGGTACGGAACTTATTTGCATGGAGAGGCCATTTCGATTGGCCAGGTAGCCGCTGGCTATCTATCTCAACAACTGACGGATTTTTCAATTCCGCATGCCGACCGGGCCCGGTGTTTGTTTGAACACGCAGGACTGCCCACCACCATCAAGCTTTCGAAACCCCAGCGCACCCGACTCATCCAGGCCATGCAACTGGACAAAAAAGTAAGCGCAGGCGAGGTCAAATTCGTGTTGGCCCACCAGATCGGACACGCTACTCCCGGACACCGGGTTACTCCCGACTTGATCCATGCGGCGTTGGATCATGTTTCAAAATAAACCCTTTTCCATTCAGCAATCATGTCATCCGTCAATGACCAGATCGTCCGCGAATTTTTCGAAATCCAGGGCTTTCTGGTCCGCCAGATCCGCAAGCATGTTTCCCCCATGCCGGATGAGGTCGAGGAATCTGATTTCTGGATCTGGCATCCGGGGCATGCATCAGACGGTCAAAGAACCGCCAAAAGCGGGCTCAGCCAACCGCTCGATGCCATCACCAGTGCCTTTGTTTTCGTCAAGCCGTGGCATACCGAAACATTTACGACGGGCGTCATCGAAAATGACGAAGACCTGACCAAACGATTATCCAGCACTTTGGAAGCAAATGATGCGGAAACGAAATCCTGGCTCCAGCATGATCCACACAAAATCCTGATTGTCTCCAACCTTCCCAAGGCCAATGCCGCCCGTGAAAAATCGATGGCATTGATCAAGGAAAAGGGCTTCGATGTGGTGCTGACTTTCAATCAGATCCTTTCCAAGTTACTGGACCAAGTGGAGCGTAATCGCAATTATCAGCGATCTGATCTACTGCAAACCCTGCGACTTCTGAAGAACTACGGACTGGTCCGGCCGCTCCAATTGGAGTTGTTCGAACGCACCAAGCCCCACAAGAAACGAAAAAGAAACACTCCTGATTCATGATTTCGAATCATTGTTGAGGAATGTTAAAGAGCAAATATATCAGATTGGGAAAGACGCTATCTGCGGACACTCAATTCATGATCCCCTGCCCCCAAGGGGCACATATCATTCCATCGGATACTTCAAACCCCACTGCTGGCGGATGCGATCCATGGTTTGAATCAATCGGATGCTCTCCAAGTGAGGCATCACGGAACTTTCCAACTTTCCAGCCAGCAAACATTCGCCCACTTCCCTGGCTTCGAACTGGTATCCGTTGCCTTCGTAGGGGCATTGAACAGACTCGGGCTCTTTACCATCCAAAAAGACATCCATGTGACTGGCTTTCCAGAATTGCCGGGAAAGGTGAATCCGCCCCTTTTCTCCGTATATCCAGGCCGATTGGGAAGTTTGCGTTCGGACCGCAGAGGACAAAACACTCAACTGACCTTTGGCATGTTTCAAAATGTAAGCCGATTGTTCGTCCACTCCAGTCTCTCCAAGAGTGGGCAAACTCACAATTTCGGTGGGTGCGCCAAGAATCATGCCACTGAATTCAATCGGATAAATACCGACATCCAGCAAAGCTCCTCCCGCCAGATCAGGACTGAAGAGTCTTTTTTTCGGATCAATATCCACTCGAAACCCGAAATCTGCCTGGATCATGCGAACCTCACCAATGACGCCTTCGGCGAGTCGCTTCCTCAATTCACGGATCAATGGAATGAAGCGCATCCACATGGCTTCCATCAGGAACAGTCCTTTTTCCTGGGCTTTTGCGATCATCGTCCGCACTTGAGTTTCATTGACCGCAAAGGGTTTTTCACAAAGGACATGTTTACCGCCCTCCAGACAAAGCAAAGTATTATCGCAATGCGAGGTGTGTGGCGTGGCAATGTAAACCGCATCCACATCCGGATCGGAGGCAAGGGCTTCATAGGTTCCGAGTGCTTTCCCAACACCATATTTGGAGGCAAAAGCATCCGCTGTGGTTTGGTTTCTGGAAGCGACTACCGTCAAATTGGCATCTTGCAGGTGTCGCAGACCTTCGGCAAACTCACCGGCGATACGGCCGGTTCCCAGGATTCCCCATCGAATTCTTGTGGACATACGCTTAGTTCGAATACATGTTTGGCATCAATGTGTCATTTAACATTCAAAGTGCTTCCACTAAAAGGAATTCACCGCAAGGAATCAACGTGAAAACAGGATAAGGTGGCTTTTGTGGAAGAAGAACAACCCAATGCACAGTGGTGCATCATCCCCACGAAACATCGTAATCAGGCGATGGACTGGAGTTTGGTGCTGACCAGCCAGAAAATTGCGACGGAAATCCTGGCATTTCCGGAGGGGAAGGCCCCTTACGGCCTGAAGGTTCAGCACTCGGACCTGGTCCGGGCTCAGGACGCCATCCGGCGCTTCCAGCACGAAAACGTCTCCTCCCCCTGGCACAAACAATTGCCCGCAAGCGGATTCAGTTTCAATTGGGCATGCTTACTCTGGTGTCTCGTGCTCTGCATCTTCGCATGGCTGGGATGGACCGCCCGTCCCGAGATTCAACTGGCCGGCATCATGAAAAGCAGGGAAGTCATCGAAGGCAACGCCTGGTGGCAGACGGTCACTGCGGTCATGTTACACGCTGATATCGGTCACCTGGCATCAAATGTTTCGTCCGGATTCCTTCTTCTGGGTTTGGCCATGGGACGTTTTGGTGCAGGTCCCGCACTTCTGGCAGCCTTCTTATGTGGCGTCTGGGGTAATTTTTTCGGTTTATGGATCCATGAAACACCTTACCGAGGGCTGGGAGCTTCCGGCATGATGATGGGCGCCTTGGGAATGCTCGGTCCCCATTCCATTCAGCTCCTCAAAAAGCATCCACAAGCAGGACGCATCATTGTGGGAGGCATCCTTGCGGTCACCATGCTTTTTTCACTTTGGGGTTTGTCACCAACCAGTGACGTGGCCGCTCATCTGGGCGGATTCATCAGCGGGCTCGGCATGGGAGCACTCCTGGGACTCATACCGGAAAAGCAACTCCAAGCCTGGAGATTGAACATGCTTTGCAGCTTGTTGCTAACCTTTCTGCTCGTCTGGGCATGGAGAATGGCTTTGACTGGTGGGCGACCATTCGATTGGAGAGCGATCGGGTGGTAGGGATGAGTTGAGACGCGTTGCGTCGGCAGGGATGTCCGCGATACATCGGGACTGCGCGTCCGGTGGCGCGTCCGCATGACGCATCAGGTATGCTTACACTTCCAACGCGATCGCGGCCCCGCGGCAGCGGGGCCCTACCGGTAGGATCCTAGCGGTCGTCTTCCGCGAGTTCCGTTACCTGAAAGAACTGTTCTTTGAAGGCATCCACCTTGAGGATCCATTCGGAATTGGTGGAGTGACTGGTGATGACGGTTAATGGCTGGAGCGTTGCCGTGCTGGTGGCAACTGTGCGCACTTCATACTGTTTGCCTGGCCTGGACGGCCAACTCAGGCGCAAATGTTCTTCGTCCAGATAATCCAAGGCCACTTCGAGATGAAAATCCGATTCAAGAGGATGGGTTCCCAACAACTGCTCGCGCGCGTTTTGTGAACCATCTTCATCCGGATCATCCAACGCGGTGGCATCCAGATTACCAAAGTGGGATTGCTCCCATCCGTCATCCAATCCATCATCATCACTGTCATTGATCTCAGTCCCCAAAATGGTCAGTCTCATAGAACGGATGGCACCTGTGTCGGGTTCATCCTGATCAGTAATGTAAACCTTCCAGATTCCGGCAGTCGGTTCGTAAAAATGCCGCGTGGTGCGATATGCCCATCGCAGAGGACCGCTGGATTGATCGAAATTCAAACGCTGCAGCACGCTCCGCGTTCCACTGGGCGATTCCAGCACAATACGCAACTGACCTCTGCTGGTATGATCAGAATCCACTATCAATTCCACATGTTCACAACTAAAAGTGTCCTTCACCTCAATTTCATAGAGCGCGAAATTCATTTCCAACTGCATGCGCACGCTTGGATCGTTCTCCACCAGTTCAGAAAGGGGTTCTCCGTGTTCACGAGAGATGAAAAAAGCCGGCAAAGGGGTGTAATCAGTCCCGGCCATGCGAATGAGTTCATCCTCGAGTTGATGGTTGTATATCACGACAAACTGAGCGCCGGCATTGGCCGCGTTGCGAATTTTTTCATCAAACGTTGTGGTGCCTCGTCGAACAAGAGCCCCTTTTCCGGTCAAATCATCGGCAATGGGATCGATCGCTCTGTTTTGAAAGCTCATCTCAAGGAAACCTGTCGGAACATCCGGCTGAATCCCCATGGTGGTGGACGCTGGAACGTCTTTGAGATCATCCGGAACAGTATCACCGATCACCTTGAGGCGTAGTCCGTGATTGGGTATATCCTTCCTTAGCTGCGTGGTGATGCTCGAAATTTCCAATGGCCCTCTGGGCACCCATGTCCGGGCCAATCTCACGACTTCAGCGGCGTCGGGTATGCCAAAACCAACGTTATGGCTGTGCCGAAACCCTGCCGCATTTGTCATCAAATCCGGATCCTCTTCAAACACATGACGTGCAGATGCCAAAAGGATCTGCTGCACATCACGGGCAGACAGGTCCGGATTGACTGACAATGCCAACCCTGCCAACCCCGAAATCAGCGGAGCCGCCGCACTCGTGCCAATGAAACCCCGTTCGTTCGGAATGTAATCCCCCCCAAACGCTCCCTCATCCTGATTAAACCCTCGGCTGCCCAAAACATCTGTCGTGAACAATCCATCATCCAGCTCGCCGCCCGGTGCGGCCACAAGCAGGGCGGCACCCCAGTTTGAATAAGTGGTGGCCCGCCCGGTGCGATCAACGGCGGCAACAGCAATCGCGGTGTGCATGGAGGTGTATCCGTCATCGTTGACATCGCCCAACCCCGGGTGAAGACTGCCGCTGTTGCGATCATTCCCCCCGGCGCGGACCATCACGATTCCCTTTCCGGAACGTCCATGATGAAAAGCGTTGGAGATGGATAACCGTTCCAAAAACGAAGGGCCTTCCTGCTCGGGAAACGCATTGCCCCAACTATGGTTCTGCACTGGCACAGCTTCGTTATCTGTTTCATACATTTCGGAAAGCTGCAGCGAATCAGCAATACTCCCGCCTAATCCAAAGATGACCCAACTGGAAAGTTCAGCTCCGGGAGCCACACCTGTAATACCTACCTGATTGCCAGCAGCAGCACCGATCAGACCTGCCACGGCGGTTCCGTGAAACAAGGATCCGGTCATTGGATTGCCGTCGCGGCTGCCATTGATGAAGTTATGATTGAAATCAGCGTTGATCTGACCGGAAAGATCAGGATGGTTCAAATCAACTCCGGTGTCCACCACCGCCAGCCGGACACCTTCGCCCCGACTCATCGGCCAGGCACCACGCACATTCAAATCCACTCCGGAAAGCTGTAACGTTACCGAATCTCTTTGCTCCAAATGCCATTGACGTTCGTAATATGGATCATCCGGCTTTGCAGCAAACTGGGAGCGTGTCTGAAACGGTTTTTTCTCAACCGGGTAACATGCCAGAACATCCGGGTCATGACGCATATTGGATGCCGCAGCCAGGGCCTGAATGGGAGTGTCAGCTTGCAAAACAAAAACCCCTTGATGCCGTGTGGGTTGAAGAACATCCAACCCATAACGCTCCACCACCCCTTCCAGTGAAGCCTCACCCTGCAAGTGAAGAATCAATCTTCGATCCATTTCGATGCTCGAAAGCTGCTCCGGGTGACGCCTTATCTGCAAAGTATCCGATTCTTTCCTCAAGGAAGGCGTCAGAAGCCCGGCGCTTGCATCCACCCAATAAATGGTTGGTTCAGGTGTATTTAGCTCAAATGAATCCCATACGTTTTGTGCCAGCGCGCTCGTGGGGATGCTGATCTGCATCACCCAAAAGGCCAGGCAGGAGGCTGTTTGCATCCTGAAATAAAATTGTGCTCGTTGTTTTTCCATGCCAATCACCATGTCATCATTGATCCCTGCGCTGACGCAGCAATTATCGTGCAAACTTAAAACCGCGCCAGAAGGAGCAAATTACACCAAAAAATCGATTTATCCATCGTTTTGTCCCGCAAACAGTCTCCCGCACCCAATCCTCACCTCCAAAAAAGATCGATCGGAAGGCGTTCTCTCAACAATGCAACCTTCGGAGGGGAGCGGG
>JAQCFT010000179.1 GCA_027619545.1 Verrucomicrobiota bacterium
GATGCTTCTTATTCTCACGCCCGCTGCGCTAGGGACGCAGTGACGCAGTGACGCAGTGACGCAGAGTTTTTTCTGAAATTACTTTTGGCAAACGTTATAACCAGTCATTTTTCGGTATTTCGAGTGGTTTTCTTGAGCTGAACGGATCGCCGCTTTTTGTTTTTTGTCTGGTAGCTGACTTTGGTTGGAGCGGCCTTCTTGCGCGGGGCAACTTCCATGCCCGCGCTCCGTTTCAATTCTCGAATCTGATCCCGTATCAAAGCGGCTTTTTCAAACTCCAGTCGGGATGAAGCCTCCTGCATTTCGGATTCGAGTTCCTTGATGGTGTCGGTGACATCCTGGTTTTCAGCCGTCTCCCGAAGAACCATATCCGCCTCTTTGCGCCCTCGCAGTTGATAGGACAAGCCATCTTCCACCGCGCGGGAAACACTCTTGGGAGTAATGCCGTGCTTTTGATTGTGTTCCAGTTGCTTTTCCCGGCGATATTTCGAGATCGCAAGGAATTCGCGAATGCTTTTGGTCATCACGTCGGCATAAAGATACACCTTGCCATTCAGATGACGTGCGGCTCGTCCTGCTGTCTGAACCAGACTGGTCGTTGAACGCAGGTATCCCTCTTTGTCTGCATCCAGAATGGCTACCATGGAAACCTCCGGCAGATCCAACCCCTCCCTCAAAAGATTGATCCCCACCAATACATCAAACTCTCCCCTTCGTAACGCCCTGAGAATTTCCACTCGCTCAATAGCGTCGATTTCGCTGTGGAGATAGCGTACTTCAATACCGATTTCATTCAGATAATCGGTCAGTTCCTCAGCCGTCCGTTTGGTCAGGGTGGTCACCAGCACACGCTCCTTGAGTTCCACCCGCTTGCGAGCCTCCTCGATCAGGTCATCAATCTGCCCTTGCAGCGGGCGAACAACGATCTCCGGGTCCACGAGGCCGGTCGGTCGAACGATTTGTTCGACCACCTGGTTCCTGGCCCATTCCAATTCACGACCGGCTGGAGTGGCGCTGACATAAATGGTCTGATGTTGATGATGCTGGAATTCGTCAAAATTCAAAGGCCGGTTGTCCAAAGCGCTGGGCAGCCGAAACCCATGTTCCACCAACACTGTTTTACGCGAACGGTCCCCCGCATACATACCACCGATCTGCGGAACCGTTGCATGTGATTCATCAATGACCAACAGGTAATCTTCGGGAAAGAAATCCAGCAACGTATAAGGTTTGGATCCAGGAGGACGCCCGGATATGTGTCTGGAATAGTTCTCAATTCCGGAGCAGAATCCCATCTCCTCCATCATCTCCAGGTCATACTCGGTGCGCATCTTGATGCGCTGCGCTTCCAGCAACTTCCCGTCCTTTTCAAACTCGGCGATACGCCCCGTCAATTCTTCCCGAATGGACAAAATGGCGCGCTTCATTTTTTCGCGTGGTGTGACGAACTGCTTACTCGGATAAATGGTGACGTATTCCAGAGAATCAATGCGATGGCCGGTCAGAACTTCGAATTGCGTCATCCGATCCAATTCATCACCGAAAAATTCCAGTCGAATCCCCTCTTCCATATAGGCCGGTGCGACTTCGACCGTGTCACCTCTGACACGAAACTTGCCGGGCGTCAGAGCCACGTCATTCCGTTCGTATTGGAGATCCACCAGTCGGTGGAGAAACTGTTCCCGCGTCAGATCATCACCCACCTTCAAGGGAATCATCATGGCCTCGTAATCCTCCTTGCTTCCCAATCCGTAGATGCAGGACACACTCGCCACCACAATGACGTCACGTCGGGAGACAAGCGAACTGGTGGTCGACAAACGCAGCCTCTCGATCTCGTCATTGATGCTTGAATCTTTCTCGATGAACGTGTCGGTCTGAGGCAGGTATGCCTCGGGCTGGTAGTAATCAAAGTAACTGACAAAATACTCAACGGCATTCCGGGGGAAGAATCCTTTGAATTCGGAATACAATTGGGCTGCCAGTGTTTTGTTATGAGAAATGATCAGGGTCGGACGCTGTATTTCGGCGATGACATTGGCAATGGTATAGGTCTTGCCCGAACCGGTCACTCCCAGGAGCACCTGATGCCGGTTACCGCTCCGCAATCCTCCGCTCAGCTTCCGAATCGCTTCCGGCTGATCACCCGCAGGTGGAAAAGGTGCCTCCAAATCAAACATGCAAGCAACCTATGCCACCCCACCCCCAACCGTCAACACAGCGAAAACGTCAAAGGTATTGCCGCAAATCCTGCTTTGGAATCTGTCCAGCCAACATGAAGAGATCAGAACCTGTCGTCCAACCCACGGTTGTCCAACCTTCTTCTTCCCGCCACAGCGGTTCCTCCAGGCCTTTGGGATCGGCCATCTGCATTTCATGGAACACAAAAAGATGGACGTTTCGGCGATCAGGCAGTTCAAAACAGATCAACGTGACGATCTGCCCCCCCCAGTCCATGATCTTGCAGCCATGTGTCGGAAGAGAGGTCAGATGATCAATGGGCCCCACATCCATTTTAACGTCCCGGGCATCCATCCAGGATTTCAGTTCTGAAAAATTCTTTGCTTCAAAATCAAACTGATGCCCGGGAACCTTGAGGTGCGCCATCACATCACTGCGAAAAGGCGCCAGATCATCATTCCCACGCCCTTTGAGAGCGGTCATGAGAATGGCACCGGCAAACACCACAGCTACAGCCCACTTCACCCCCCCCAGGGTCCAGGCAGTGCGGGGCGGTCGGGCCACTTTGTTGGCTACAAGAATGCTGGCCAACAGATCCTCGGGAACCTTCTCCTGATTCACCTTTGTCACCATGGCCCGGTCAAACGCGTTTTCCGATTCGAACCACTGTTTGAGTTCAGGATCCTGATCCACCCATTCCAGCGCCCTGGCAAATTCCGGAAGTCCGGCATCTTGTCCGTCTGGGCGGTACGCCCTTAAAAGAAACTTGGCTTCTTCGCGTGTCATCTTCGTGATCTGGTAAAGTTAATGTCCGTTCCCCGTTTTCATATTTCCCGGGGCTTCAGGATTCATGGGAACAATCTTTTTTTTAATCCCCCCTGAGTCATGGGATCGTATGAGTGTGCGCAACTGGGATTTACCTCTGGAAAGTCGAGACATCACCGTTCCAATCGGTATGTTCAGGATTTCGGCAATCTCAAGATAGGAATGCTGCTGCAAGTAAAACAACGTGAGAGGCACCCGGTAGGTCTCCTCAATACTGTGAAGCAAATCAACAATCGTGTCCCCATCCAGTTCGTTCACCATGTTCGGTGAAATGCTCGGCATCACGTGCTCCACCTGCTCCACTTCGACCTGGGGAAACCGCGTTTGCTTGCGCCGGATACCGAGAAATTCACGGTAAAGTGTGGTAAAAAGCCAGGATTTCACCTTGCTTTTGTCCCGCAACTGATGTCCCTTGCTCGCCCACAGGAAGAAGGTCTGCTGCGTTAAATCACACGCATCGTTTGCATTACGCGACAAACTGTGGGCAAATCGATACAAGGCCTCATAGTGTTGTTGCACAATCTCTTCAAATGTCTTTTCCGATTTGATTGCTGCAGTCATTCCTAGTGATTTATTTGGGGTTCATGGCCCATGTTGTGTAAGATCGCCCCTCATCAAGCCTCTTTACACCTGACAACACAGAACCAGAGATTCCTGATGGCCCAAATATTCCCGTTTTTTTTTAAGCAAATGGGCCGTGGACACAATTTGTTCGTTCCTTAGGATTGCCATGGTGAATGGAGACCGTTAGGTTACGTCCAATCTTAGTTCATCATGAAGTTTATTGCCATCACTTTGATCAGCGCGTTGCCATGGATCGCCATGGCCCAGAACGGAGACAAAGCCGGTGAAAACCAGGCTCCACTGCCGGATCACCTCAAATTGCCGCCGTCCCCTCCCCTGACACCGGAGGATGCTCTTGCCTCATTCAAGCTCCCACCGGAATTCGATATACAATTAGTTGCTTCCGAACCTCTTGTTGGCGATCCTGTCGCCATGGAATTCGACCAGGACGGACGCATCTGGGTGGTGGAGATGCGCGGATACATGCCGAATATCGAAGGCACAAACGAGTCCGAACCGGTCGGACGCATCGTTGTACTGGAAGACACCGATCAGGACGGTAAAATGGACAAATCAACCGTCTTTCTGGATGGTTTGGTCATGCCGCGCGCCATAGCACTGATCGACGGAGGCCTTGTGGTGGCCGAACCTCCCCGCCTCTGGTATTGCAAAGACTTGGACGGCGACCTGAAGTGCGATAAACGCACCGAAATCGCCAACGATTATGCCACACAAAACGACCCCAAACACGGTATGCGTTCCAATCCCGAACACGCATCCAACGGTCTGATGTGGGCTTTGGACAATTGGATATACAGCGCAAATCACACCACTCGGTTCCGTTACAAGGACGGTGAATGGCTGCGTGAAGAAACACACTCACGCGGACAATGGGGCATCAGTCAGGACAATTTCGGCCGCATCATTTACAACTCCAACAGCGATCAACTCCGGGGAGATCTCCTGCCCGCAGCTTATCTCGGTAGAAACAGCAATTACCGGGGCGCAAAAGGAGCGAGCGTTCGGATCGCAAAAGACCAGACCGTCTGGCCCTCACGCATCAACCCGGGAGTCAACCGCGGCTATCGCCGTGGAACCTTGCGCGAAGATGGCACGCTCGCCCGATACACCGGAGCCTGTGGCCCGGTCATTTACCGAGGCAGCCAGTTTCCTTCCGAATACGTAGGCAATGCTTTTGTCTGTGAACCGACCGGGAATTTCGTACGGCGCAATATCCTGACCGAATCCAACGGCATTCTGGACGCCGACAATGCTTACCATGAAATGGAGTTTTTAACCTCCACCGACGAACGTTTTCGACCGGTCAATGCCTACAACGGACCCGATGGAGCACTCTATATTGTGGACTTTTATCGCGGGCTGATCCAACACCGTATTTACCTCACCTCTTTCCTGCGCCAGCAGATTGAAGATCGAGGGCTTTATGAACCCATCGGACTGGGACGCATCTACAAGGTGGTCTACAAAGGCAAGGATGTCGCTCCAGGCGCGAAATTATCCAAAATGTCCGCCTCCGATCTGGCACAACAATTCAATCACCCCAACGGATGGACCCGCAGCACGGCTCAACGATTGCTGGTCGAGAAAAGCGACGCCAACCTCATCCCTCTCCTGTCGGAAATGGCGAAATCAAGCCGCAATCCGCTGGCTCAACTGCATGCTCTGTGGACACTGGATGGCATGGGCGGCCTTGACTGGGTTGTGTTGAAGGATGCCCTTCAATCAAGTCACCCAAAGGTCCGTTCGGCCGCGATTCGTTTGTCCGAAAAACACCTTACCAGCTCCCAACAACCGGTGGTCATCGAACAATTGCTGAGTCACCAGTTTGACGTGCCGGAAGTTCAAATGCAGTTGGCATTGACCCTTGGCGAGACCGACAGCAAAGATGCATTGGAAGCCCTGGCGTCGATCTTGACACGCAACGCCACCAATGAATACATCCGAAGCGCCGTTCTCTCCGGAGTCGAAGGTAAAGAAGCGGCATTACTGAACTGTGTGCTTGCCCAGTCACCCTGGTGGAGTCAGAAAAATCCGGAAGCAGCCGCCACCATCCTGACGGAATTGGCCAGCTGCATCATGCGGTCCCGCGACGTTTCATCCATCAAATCCACCTTTGAAACCGCTACTGAGTTGAAAACACATGAAGCCACCAGCCTGTTGACCGGATTCCGTGATGCAGCCTTCAAACGTTCCCAAGGTGAGTGGGTTCCCGCGGGTGCCCCCATTCGTTTGGACTCCCCGCTTCACTCTCTCACCACCTTGGCATCTTCGCCCGATGCGAAACTTTCCGAACTGGCCAAAGCGCTCTATGATGCGTTCAGCTGGCCAGGCAAAGCGGACCTGGTCATCAACACCGCAGTAGTGGCACCACTTACGGCGGAACAACAAAAGCGCTTTGATACCGGGCGTGATCTGTTCCTGATCAGTTGCGGCGCTTGCCACCAACCTCATGGCATGGGACAGGAAGGGTTGGCCCCGCCGCTGAAGGACTCCGATTGGTCAACCGGATCCAAAGAACGCATGATCCGCATCGTGCTTCACGGTTTGCAAGGCCCCATCGAAATACAAGGAAAACAATGGGAACTCGTGATGCCAGGATTGGCTGTTTTTGATGACGAACAACTGGCTTCCATCATGACTTACGTCCGCCGTGAATGGGGACACACTGCCAGTCCGGTTGAACCAGAGGAAATCAAAGCCATCCGGGATCAATACCCCGGTCGTGAAGACATGTGGACCGTAGAGGAACTCCTAAAGTTCAACTGATATGTTTCGTCTGGACAACAAGATCACATTGGTCACCGGAGCCGGATCCGGTATAGGCGAAGCCATTGCCATTCTGTTTGCCAAAGCGGGTGCTTTTGTGGGTGTCATCGACCGGGACGAGGCGGCGGCTCAAAAAACAGCCGGGACCATCATCGAAAATGGGGGACAGTCCAAGGCCATTCATCTGGATGTCACCGATGAAGACGGATGCATCGAGGTCTCCGAATCTGTTCAAGAGGAATTCGGTCACATCGACGTGCTGGTCAACAACGCCGGCATCGGTCACGTGGGCACCCTCCTGGAAACTGAAGGTGAAGATCTGGACCGCATGTATTCGGTCAATGTGCGGGGTGTGTTCAACATGACCAAAGCGGTCCTGACAGACATGATCGGCAGCGGAAAGGGCAACATCATCAATCTGGCCTCCATCGGCGGAGTGGTGGCAGTCAAAGATCGCCTTGCCTACTGCACCACCAAATTTGCGGTTGTGGGGTTCACCAAGTGCATTGCCCTGGATCACGCAGCCGAAGGCATCCGCTGCAACTGCATCTGCCCTGGTCGCGTGGAAACTCCCTTCGTATCCGCCAGGCTGAAAGAATACCCTGATCCGGAAAAAGCGTACAAGGAAATGGCATCCACCCAGGCACTCGGAAGAATGGCCAAACCGGAAGAAATCGCATCCGCAGCGCTTTACCTGGCGTGCGATGAATCATCGTTTGTCACCGGCACACCTTTCCTCATCGACGGTGGATGGAGCGCCGGTAAATAGCGAAAATTCGGGAGCGATCCCCGCTCCAATCAAAAAGGATTGGTTTTTAAAAACCTGCTGTCCTGGAGATGCCCAGCCTGCCATATCACTTTGGCGTCCCGCGGTCCATCCCCTCTTCACAGCAGACCAGAAGGAGACATTGAGGGAACGAGATGCCACTCGTCCCTCCGGTCGCCCCCCAGTCTTGGGTTGTTTTTGGCTGAAGCAGTCATTACACTGATCTCATGTTCTCCGCTAAATTGATCAGGCAATCGTATGCATTGGCAGCTATCTTTTTGACGGTTGCCAGCGTGTACCCATCCAAGGCCGCAACCGTCAGCGACCGCCCCAATATTATCTACATCATGGCGGATGATCTGGGCTGGGGCGATCTGGGCTGTTACGGTCAGAAGCGCATTCAAACCCCCAATCTGGACACCATGGCCTCAGAGGGCATGCGCTTCACGCAGGTGTACGCCGGATCAACCGTCTGCGCCCCATCGCGGTCGGTGCTGATGACCGGACTCCACACGGGACACACCCGTGTACGAGGCAATGCCAGGGTTCCGCTGCTCCCTGAGGATGTGACCGTTGCCGAAGTTTTGAAATAAAAGGACTACCGCAATGCTCTCATTGGAAAATGGGGCCTGGGCGAGCCGGAGACAACCGGGCATCCCAATCAACAAGGATTCGATTACTTCTTTGGTTACCTCAATCAACGTCACGCTCACAATTATTACCCGACACACCTATGGCGAAATGAAAAAAAAGTTTTGCTCCGCAATACCGTCCCGAATGAGGACGAGGTCGGCGGCGGTGTCTCAGACAATAAAGTGGATTACAGCCATGACCTGATGGCGGAAGAAGCCTTGGCCTACATACGTAACAATGCGGATCACCCCTTCTTCCTCTATCTCGCATTCACCATTCCACACGCCAACAACGAAGCCAGGAACAGAGGTATGGAAGTGCCTGACATGGGTGATTACAGCGATCTCGACTGGCCCGAACCACAGAAAGGCCACGGGGCAATGATCAGTCGCATGGACGGAGACATTGGTCGCATATTTGCTCTTTTGGAGGAGCTAAACATCGACGACCACACCATCGTCTTCTTCACCTCGGACAATGGTCCACATCGGGAAGGCGGCAACGATCCTGACTTCAACGATTCGAACGGCCCCTTGCAGGGCATCAAACGCTCCATGCACGACGGCGGCATACGAGTTCCCATGATCGTTCGATGGCCGCATCAGATCCGTGCCGGCACGGTCAACGACACGGCATGGTATTTCGCAGACTTCCTCCCAACCGCCGCAGACCTGGCAGGCATCGACGCACCCGCCGCACTGGATGGAATCAGCATAAAGCCCACGCTCATGGGACAGACGCAAGACCTATCCGATCGCATGCTCTACTGGGAATTCCACGAACGCGGTTTCAAACAAGCCGTGCGCTGGGGCAACTGGAAAGGTGTTCGACTTGGCACGAAAGATCCCCTTCAACTCTTTCATCTCACAGGAGACTCCGGAGAACAGTATAACCTAGCCAAACAATACCCGGAAGTAGCCGCCAAACTAACCCGCTTCCTGGACCACGAACGCACCCCATCGGAACATTGGCCTGTCAAGGAACGATAACACTTTGGCATTCGTGGATACGAGACCGTGTCCCTTTCACGGAAAAATCAAGATCGGCCAGCGTGTTCAACGGGAAGCGGGCTGTTTCATATTCCACGATCAATATGAACTTGAATTTGAATGGGATAAGATGCGTTTCAACATCAATGAAGAGAGCTTAATTCCGATGTCGGCATGGTCGGCTGATACGTCATTTGCGCTTGGCGCATTTTAAATTGATGGAAGCCCCCCCTTCAAGACCGGGTTCCGCTTTGAACCCCGATCTACTCAGCAGAAACCACAGCAGCATTGGGCCGATTCACTTGGCCGTCCAGAGAAGCCAGCGAATCGGATGAAACACTTTGTTCAAGCGGACGGGGAGGCCCCTCATTGAAATCACTATGAAAATCGTGGTGATATTCGAGAATGGACCGGATGTAAGCCTTCGTGCCGGGGTAATCCATCTGTTCGAGAAAGACAACACTATTGGTGGCGCCGGCCTCCTCCATCCAACCCAGCACCGCCTTACGACCGGCATTATAATCCGCTAAAGCATAAACCACAGGACGATCCTTGTCCTGGTATCTCTTCAGCATCTTGGAGAGATAAAAAGCGCCCGCAAGGGCATTTGTGCGCGGATGGGTCAAATGAGCCGGAGTAAAGGTCTTGATGCCCTCGGAATCGGCCCACTCGAAAGAAGCCATATCGGTGAGTTGCATCAGTCCCAACTCCCCCACACCGCCCTTGGCATCTGGATTCAGATGACTCTCCTGCCAGGCGACCGCCTTGACCAGGGCGGGATCCACCTCATACTTCTTGCCGGCCTCGGCGAAAAGAGAGTCATAACGATGCGTATCCAGGGCCTCGGGACGGAACGGGATCACGAAATACCCCATCATTCCGACCAGGACCAACAATACCAGTAATGGAAACCAACGCATCATGAGAAGTTGAACTCGACCACCATACACCAGGACCTTAAAAAAGCCAAATTTCGAGTCGAATAAAAAAAGAGAAAGAAAAAGTAAAAAAAACCTTTGCAAGCGACCGGTTTTGCCCTCATATAGCCACCTGCTCTGGTTCGGAGCGTAGCTCAGCTTGGCTAGAGCGCCAGCTTTGGGAGCTGGATGTCGCAGGTTCGAATCCTGTCGCTCCGACCATTTTCTTTTTCAACAAGTTACAAAACACACTTTTCGTAGTCACAGCAAAGTGGATCTACGCCAAAGTTT
>JAQCFT010000180.1 GCA_027619545.1 Verrucomicrobiota bacterium
TGAAACGACCGGATGCGCTTCTCCAACCGGTCCTGCACTTTTTCCAGCTCCTTGCGCAAAGCATCCTTTTTCTCTTCCTTTCCATCCTGAAGGGCTTGCCGAGCTCTTGCCAACTCCACTTCCAGCTTTGCCTTTTCATGTTCGAAAGCTGCTTGACCAGCTTGAAGTTCCAGGCTTTCCAGATCTGGAGAATCCGGTTGATACACCTTGGCGCGCATAGCGCGGTGCGCTGTGACGAGTGCGGCCGGTTGCATTCTGGCTGATCTTAATTCGAGTTCCAAAAGAGATGGTTTTGAGGACGGCGATGCCTGGTTGCCAGCTTCGGAAACTTCAGACGGGGGATTGGTTGACAGTGAACGGATCTGGTCATTCGCTTCTTCGAGAAGCGTGTTCAATACATAAGGCCTCAATGCGGGACTGGACGCTTCGTGGGGAAGCAAAACGGGAGTGATGTTGAAAGGAATATCCTTCAGGAATGCCGGAGGCGACGGTACCATAGGATTGTTTTTGTCCGGATTCTTCTCGTCGCCTCGCACATGCACATAAGTGAGTTCATCCGGGTGCATGTCAAATGCTCTTGGTAGCCCATTCTTTTCCAGATCGGATTTTCCGGGGAGCGCATCGGTGCGAATCTGATGTGGCTCGAGGATGGCTCGGAATCGGTAATAATCCTGGGCTGTGATCGGGTCATATTTATGATCATGACATTTCCCGCACTGCATGGTCAGTCCCAGAAATGCCTTGGATGTATGCTCGATTGTTTTGTCCAACCAGGTGGTGCGGTTGAACAGAAAATAATTGCGAACAAGGAACCCGGTTGCCCTGAGTCGGTTATTATCCGTTGGATAAAGTTCATCCGCTGCCAGCATTTCACGGATCATCTGATTGTAACCCTTGTCCTCGTTCAATGATTCAATGATCCAATCGCGCCAATGCCAAATGTGTTTTGCGCTGTAACGCAGTTGAGCGCCCAGACCGAACCAGTCCGAGTAGCGCCATACATCCATCCAATGTCTTCCCCAACGCTCGCCATACTGTGGTGAAGCAAGCAGTTGATCGACAATTTTTTCGTATTCGGTATCCGATGGGTTTTGGATATAGTGCTCAATTTGTTCCGGACTTGGAGGGAGTCCTGTCAGGTCGAGAAAAAGGCGGCGCATCAATAAAGTCGGTTCCGCTTCATGTTGTGGGATGAGGTTCATCCTTTCCAGAGCCTCCGAAAGCATGGCATCGATGGGATGATCTGCGGAGTGTTGAATGCCTGGTTTTGCAGGGGTAGGAAGTTTGAAAGCCCAGTGGTCCAGGGGATCTTGTTCTGGTAATTCATGTTCGGGCGTGGGCGCACCTGCCGCGATCCATTTGCGAATCGCCTGAATGGTATGTGCATCGACAGGTTTTCCTTCGGGAGGCATGCGGTCGGATGCCTCCATGGTGGTCAACCGTTTGATCAGTTCGCTTTCATCAGGCGATGAAACAAGGATTACTTTTCCGCTCTCACCGCCCTTTTGAATCAGTGACGCTGTATCCAGGCGCAGGTCGGCCTTTTGCTTCAATGCGCCATGACATGCGTAGCAACGCTCCTGTAGGACGGGTTTGATTTGTTCGAAATACAACGAAGCGTCTTCACCCTTTGTCAAAAAAGGGATCAGCCCAGCGCAAAATATTCCTGTGAAAACAATCCTGAGCATCGAATAATGAAGAGATTCAATAGGGAAAATTAAAAAATCGCCAGCTTAATCTATGCTTTTCGGATGCTCACCAAATGGGGGGCAGGGATTGATGCTACGAAGTTGACGGGACTTTTGATTGTTACGGCCATGCCGACCAACCGGAACCAGCGTCCATATTAAGCATGGTTTGTATGAAATGGTAGCTATTGTTCCTGTATCCCTGACTCGAAGTTGATTGTTTTTAACGGGAATCATGAATGGGATAAAAATAAACGGGCACACTGGTTGACGTGTGCCCGTTGTATTCGTTCTCGTTGGAACTGAAATGAAGTCGCCTCATTCAAGGCTACTGTTTCATAGTGACTTTTTGGATGTAACTGGGGTCGAAACGAAGTTCGGCCTTGTCCCCGTCTTTGGGGGTCCCATAGCTGAGAGCAGGGGAGCGTCCGGTGATTTCGTGGTCGACACAGAAGTCGATGACCCGCATCATGATTTGCGGGAGTTCCTGTGAGTTGAACAAGGTGATGGCTTCCCCTGGCGTGCTGATGAATTTGGTTTGACGCACGACAGTGTTCATGGCTTCCAGTCCGAGGTTGGAAAATTTCTCACCAAGGGCGATCAATGTGTCGTTGCGGGTTTCGGGTTGGTTCATGCGGTTTGCGATAGTGTAAAAGGCGTCGATGATCGCACAGGCAAAGGCTTCGCCGCCTTCTTTGGCCAGGGAATCCTGGGCCATGATTACCGAATCGATGATTTCGCCTGGGGTTTTGGTGGAATCAAAGAGTATTTTCACGTCGTCACGTTTTGAGAGGGTTTCCATGACGAATGGATTCCAGACCATGATGCCATCCACACCGTCCTGCTTTTGTTGCATGGCTGCGGCGGCTGCGGCGGGGTCCATGTTGCTGAACTGATAGTCCTTTTCTTTTTCCCCGGCCATTTCCAGGTTTCGAACAAAACAATATTCAGAAACCGTTTTTTCGAGACCGTAGACTTTTTTGCCTTTGAGATCCTGAATGGAATTGATGGAATCCACCACGATGCAGGCGTCCGCTCCATGGCTTGTGGAGGTAGGGAGAATCATGGTGGAAGGACGTGCGATGGCCGGGTTCAATGCGTCCATGTTGGTGAGACAGGCTGCATCGACGGTGCCGGCGCCATACATGGTAATGCAGGCGTCATATTCTGCCTCGTGCAGGACAATATCGACCTGCCATTTTTCTTCCAGCGAACCCAGCTCGCCTTTTTTTCCGTTGATGAATTTGTCGACATGCGCCACACCGAATGTGCTCCATGAGGGGTATTCGCTCCAAGCCAGCGAGAAGGTGGGTAATCCCGAATCCTTTTTTTCCTCAGCCGGTGAGGGGTTGGTTGCTTCCATGTTGCTGACTCCACCGGATGCGTTCCCATTGGATGTTTCTGAGTCGGTGGTGGCACTTTGTGGACCGCAGGCGGTCAGTCCCATGGCAAGGCATAGGGCTGCGAGTGACTGTGTGTATCGGAATTTGTTTTCTTTCATGATTGGTTTTACAGATCAAAATAAATGGTGTGACGCTGCCTCGGACGTCATTCCGGCAGCGAAGTGTCCTTTTTCCCGGTCTCGCCGGAGGGTTTTGATTTTTCTTCCGTTTCGGACGCCAGGCCGATGAGGGCATCGAATTCGGAGGTGGATTGACTTTGTCGGGCGTATTCCAGAAATTCGGCTTCCTGTGCCTTTGTGTCGGTACCTGCCAGTTCACGGGTGACTTTGGCTTCGGCTTTCAACTCCTGGCGCATGTCTCGCAGGTTCTGCAATTCCTCAGCTGTCCCATCCTGAGCGATGCCCGCCAATGTTTCGGCCAATTCTTTTTCCTGTTTGGAGGTGATGACATCCGCCACTGTGTCGGCGGCTTCGGATTTGACTTTTTCGACATCTCTCAGCAACTGCTGCAACTGAACCTTGTGGTCACTGATGTTCTTGCGGTAATCGGCAATGTCCTGTTCCAATTCCGTGATGCGATCCTGTTTTTCAGCCAACGTCGAGGAAAAGTCGTTGAAAGCAGCCAGACAGCGTTTGTAATCCTCGTCCGCATGGATCTGCTCTTGTGTTTTTCCGGAGTTTTTTAATGACTCAACGGTTTGTTTTGCCTTGGCCAGGGCTCCGGCTTTGAGTCGTTCCAGATTGGCCACGTCCTCGGAGAGGGTCTTGACCTTTGCGATTTTTTTCTCCTCCTGAGCGATCAGGCCGGCGACCGCCTGCTTGTATTGATGAATGCGGGATATCTTGTCCCGGACAATTTCATCGTATTTGGCTTTGATGACATGTGGATTGGTGTCGATCACTTTACGTGCCGAATCAATTTGCCCGGTTAGGAGATATCCCACCGCTTTAAACCATCTTGTGATTGCTTTGAACATGATATTTGTTTTAGTTGCTGTGCTTTACAAATCAAATGTTATCAACTGATCGAACATGGGATCCCAGAGACCATTCCTGCATTCTTTCTTCCACTTTGCGAGCGACTTCCAGGCTGGCATCGAGTTCTTTACGCATCTGCTGAAGATCATGGGTGCCTGATTGGACATGCCCCAACTTCTGAAGTGAAACAAGCGAATGACTCAATTGTTTCACGCAAGCCTGTATTTCATGAATGATGCCTTCACGTTGCTCCAAAACGGGGTGGCGAGCGGCTTCCGTGTTGAGTTTGTCTGCTGTGAGCCGGAGGTGATGGGTTTGTTCGATCAGGCGTAGGCAGTGGGCAAAGAGAGATTCCACCTGGAGTCGGACATCCACCATGATGGCCCATTGTGCCGATGCCTCAGACGTCTCAATGGAACGGAAAGTGTCCACCAATGCTCTCAGATCCCCCAGGGCTTCTTCCGGACGGGGATCGTTGTCTGAACGTTCCAGAGCTTTCCTTAGATCGTCCAGTGCCTTTTGTCGGGCATTGAATTGTTGTTCTTCGATTTCAGACAGCACCTTGTGAGCCACCTTGTTGCCTGAAAGCAATAATTTGGAAACAAAGCAGCCTGTCCCAATGAGCAATCCCGCGATGCCTCCAAACAGGAGCAATCCCGCCTGACGCGGGGCAAAAGCCCATGCGGAAACCATGCTGGTAAACCCGAGCATGACCGGACCGAGAACCAAGGGACTGGATGTCAGGCGAAGCAACACCCGTTTGCGGATGTCTTCCTTGCCGACTTCTTTCGCCGAGCTTGGCGATGCCTGGGATGGTTCCTGAATCATCGAGATTCCAAATGTATCACAAACAGTTACCCCTGCAAAGGCTTGGATCAGCACATTCAGCAGGTGAACTTGGTCGGTCCTAAAATGGGCGCAGGATGAATACATGTTCAATAAGGACGCTGTCCCAATTCAAAAACAACCGATTGAAATTGACCGTTTTCGCTGGTGGAAGGAGATGCTTCGGTTCGGATCCGCCAATCGGGCACTCCATGTTGTTTCAACATCTGCGCCACCGCCTCGGCCCGGGCCGCAGCTAATCGCTGGTTGGCTGCCGCATCGCCTTCAGCCCGGGTTTGCCCGATCACTTTTAGATAGAAATTTGGAAAGGACTGCAGCTTTTTGGAAAGGACCTGAAGGGCCCGTTCGCTGGAACGACTCACACTGGAAGACCCTCTTACGAACCCAATGGCATCGGCTTGAAGCACCCCGACGGGTATCAATCGACTCCACTCCGTTTCGGTCAAGGGTTGGGGTTGGTCTGGGGGCGCGCTTGGTCGTTGTTCGGAGCTCAGGTCCGATATCAAATGGAGCTCCTGGCCCGGGTGAAAGTTGTTAGTCTTCAGGGCAGCCATGATTTGGTCGTAAAAGAGCGTGTTGTACTGTCCGTTTAATGGATCGGTGCCAATGCTCTTCGTTTTTAGCAACACTTCGACGATGTTTCCGATCATGTCTTCAAGGTGGGGGTGGGAATCCGGGCGAGTTTCCCGGGCAATTCCAAAGTGGGCATAGTTGTCCATGGTGTTTTTCCAATGAATCCCTTTCACCACGGCATCTGCCAGATCCGTGTCCAATTTCTCTGCGTTGAGCCGGTTGGCGTCCGTGATGACCAGATTTTGAAGTCCGTTTTCCTTGTTTTGATACTGATACAGAGCGCGGAAGTAACCTTCGGCAAAAGTTTGAATGAGTTCCTGATTGTTTTTCAAAAACGTTCGCTCGGCCACCAGTACATCCACGATGTAGCCCTTGAGTTGGGAACTGTCCAGCAACACCTTGTAACCCGGAAGTTTGAGGGCTTGGGCCACATAGGGTTGCCAAAGAACGAATGCTTTGTTGCTTCCGGGACTTGATTGCCTGAGATGGTTCAGGACTTTGTCCGAGCCGTCTTCACCTGTCATCCAGTCCGGCGATATTTTCGGCAGGCTAAAGTGGGCAAGGATGACACGTGCAAGAAATTCACTCGGAGAATCAGGTGTCAAAACGATCCGAGTGGATGGCGCATTGAGTTCCTGGATGGATTTGAAGGATGACTCATGTGCCACCAGTGCGTCTCCACCCTGTGTTTCGTCCATGACCAGAACGATCGAACCGGGAAATGCCCCGGCTTTGGCTCCTGCTTTCAAGTAGGAATCAACGGTGAACACAGCCAACTGGGTTGTGCCGCGCCGGAGATTGTCGAGTCGTTCCGAGTAATTGGCTCCGTCGTCGATCACATTCAGTTTGATCTGATGTTCCGACATCCATTGTTTCATGGCATCAGAACGAAGAATGGCATAGCCGCTGAAGGAATCGGTCGCAATGGTGATTTCGTGATCGTAACGGCTGACGGTTCCTGTTTCCTCTGTCAGGCGTTGGCTGAAATATGGGTGCACCAGGTATTTGTACGCCACTGCCAACAATAGAAAAATGATACACCACGCCATCGTGGCAACCAAACATCCCTTCGCCTTACGTTCGCTCATTATCTTTTCGTGATTGCTTTCAGGAGGACCAGTAGCACAAGACCTCCCAAAATGACCAGTTTCAAAACACTTCCCATCCCCTCGGGTTGAACTGTTCGCGTGTGTGTGATGGTATGCTGTGCCGTGGTGTTTGAAGCGGCTTGCTCGACATCTGGGCTGTTGGTTCGGCTTTCGCCAATGGGGTTGTTTCCAGATTGGGAAAGGGCATTGATTGCGGCAGAAGCTACTTCGACAGGAATGGGGGCCAACAGTTCGAAAGCGTCGTTGTCAGCCACATTCCCGGCCTGATTGCCTCCGACTTCCGCGAAGACTTCCGCGATGGCTTGTTTGAGAGTGTTGGCGTCGTTGGCGCGGCGATAGGTGTGCACTTTGGTGGCAAGTGTGTGATCTCTATCCATGGCTACACCGATCACATCCATTCGCAAACCACGGGACAGCACCTCGGGAGTATATTGTTCGACCAGGTTGCGATCGTTTGCTTCTCCATCCGTGACGATCAACAGTCGATAGGTGCCGTAGCCAAATTGTTTGGCGCGTTCTTCGAGTAACCGATCAGCGCCGATTTTAATGTATCGGCCCAATGGTGTTCCGCGGTTGGGGCGAATGTTTCGAATGGCGGGGAGAAGTTCGTCATCCTTGCGGGAGGCGAGGGGATACACCCAGTGATCCTTGACATCTGCCGCGCTGAATACCAGCAGCCCGATGTGCGTAGTTTGAGGTATGTTGCTCAGAACTTCGATCAAAGCCTCCTTCGCGGCCTCCATTTTGGGCTGATTCGAACTCGGCATCTTTTGTTTCATGGATCCGGAAGCATCCAGGACAATGACCACATGATCGATGGAGGATTGTCCCATCAGGCTGGAAAAAGCGCTCAGGAGAAAGGTCAGGGCCGTGCCTGCCAACAGCGGTCTCATGAATATTCGTTTCATCGGTTGTCTATATCTTCAATGGATGGATACGAAGGGGGCAACCCGAGTGTCACCTGCCTGGTCGTGTCGTCGAGGGTTGTGTATTGGGGTTTCCCTTGTATGGTGCGTATTCGTCGGATCAGAAATCAAAATCGGATGAGGTGGTTGCCTCAGCCGGAACGCGTACGATGCGGAATTCAACCCGCATGTTTTGCTTGGCCTCGTTCAAATCACTTGGTTTGGCAATGAATGGTTCACGAATGCCCACTCCCACCGGCTGAATCTGGCTGGTGTCGATGGTGACGCCCTTGGAACTCGCGTATTGGCTGATCGCGTCGAGTACCTGCTCTGCCCTTAGTCTGGAGAGATTGAGGGCGGCTTGCATGGTTTCGCGGGGATTGAATGTCTGTGCCCCGTCAAAGGATCCTGACTCGATCAATTGGACCAGATCTTTGGTTGCTTCCAGATCCAGAGGGCGGCCTTGCAGCGAGTAGTTATAATTGCCGCTGGCTCCGGAGCGTTTGAGTACACCTTTCTGCATGCCTGCTTTCACCAGATCCAGCAATGTCTTGGTGGGATCCGCGTGCCCGCGAATGGCAATGACAGCGTTGCCGAAGCGTTGGGAAGATTCCACCACTCTCTGAAATTCGGCTCCATATTGAACCGCGCTGAATTCAGTCTGATTGGGTTCGAACTGGATGGTGAAGCTCATGATGGTCTTGTCGTCCAACTCGCCCCCCTGGCTCAATAGCTCGATTTCCTCCCGAACGGCCTCGGCTCTGAATCGTCCGCCCTGTTCCATGGTGGTTTTGGAGAGATACTTCAGGAAGTCATCGGATTGATAATTTAAACCAGATGGAAAGAGCCCCATTTTTTCTTTGGCATATCCCTGACTGACTGCCAGGTCCAGTGCCGACTGCTGGAACTTATTGAAACTGGTCAGATTATTGTTTTGCGTGAAGAAGGTCACGTTGCCCGGATACAAAACAAAGGTGCAATCCGATATCAGTCCGTGTGCTTCCTCTGGAACAGGAACAACATCAGTGCCGTAAATCTGCTGGGTCATTTTCAGCACTTTTTCGTAATTGGCTGATCCGCCGGCTTCGTATTGGCGTTTCATGTCCACCAGTTCTTCACATCCTCTCAAGTAACCTGTCACAAACTTTGTGACCTTGTCACGATGAGCGTCGTAGAAATCTTTACGGCACACATAAACATCTGCGATGGACCGGGAGAGTTCCGCGGTCGAGACCAGTACATGAGCCCCTTTGATCGTGCCTTCTGCGCCTGATCCGGTGCTTTCCAGTCCGCCACACAAACCCAACATGTCCGGTGTGATGGCGAAGCAAGCGCTGATCTGCGGGTTTTTACGCATCATTTCCGCGGGTGAATCCGGAGTGCCGGTCAAATCCTTGGCCCAGACAATGTTGACATCCGACCAGGAGAGCTGGGCGGTTTTTAGGATGTCGTCCAGCATGCCCACGTGAGGTCCGCCTTGCTGGATAGCGATGCTTTTGCCCTTCAGGTCTGATATTGTTTTCAATCCTTCCCGCGCTACCATGTGATCTCCGGCAGACCAGGTCATTTGCAGTATGACAACCCCTTTGGTCCTTGGATCCGAGCCAATGATCTCGGAAGCCATCCCCATCATGCGGAACGTGCCTCGCAGGAAGGGGGATTTGCCCGTCATGTAATCATTGACCTGCTGGGCGAAATCGTCACCAGCTTTCATGTTGAACTTCAATCCCTGCTTGTCGAAAATGGAACCAGTGGCGGTTTGAAGTCCTCCGTTGGCGTGAAAGGTGGCCACATCGCCGCCCCAGGTGATGTAGGGGAGTTGCAGCGAACCGGATGAGTTGACCGAACCAATCTGTGGGTTGCCAACTGCAGCTTTGAAGTCGGCTCCCTGTCCGTGAAGAGATTGGTAACCGATGAGGCAAGCCATCATGGTGGCCAGGCACATGAAAAACAGGTTGGTTCGATGGTTTGAATACCGTAATTCCGAAGATTTCATTCTGGGAGTTGTTTTGTTGTTATTTTGCGAATCGTATTGTGGCAAACCGTTAGCAGTATAGGTGCCTTAAAGTTTTCCGCCATTACAAGAATCCTTGGGGTTTATATAACATCTATCCGCGTTGTGACCAAATGAAATTACCTGTCGAATTCTCCCTTTGGGGTGGTTGCAAGGCCTTGCAAAAAGGGAACTGCCGGAGTGTACTTGATTTTGGATCACTCGAAGGAGTCATTGACCATTGGACCGCCTTTGACTAGTTTTTCGTCATGATTCCTCTTTGCCGGAGAATGGTTTTATCCGTCTTGATGCTGGGAATGGGTGTGCTGCAGTTGGCGGCTGATAAAAAGCCCTTCAATGTACTGTTCATCGCTGTTGATGATATGCGGCCCGAAATGGGGTGCTACGGCGGCAAGGC
>JAQCFT010000181.1 GCA_027619545.1 Verrucomicrobiota bacterium
CTTCCTGACGCCCATGCAAGGGATCATCAGTGGCGTCCATATCCAACACCAACTCGCTGGCATGCCGATCGAGCGACTCTACGCCCATCTTCAGAATGAGATCTTCGAGGCGATCGGCCTGGCAAGGCAATTTATGTTTAGCGCTTTGCACTTGCGAGGATAGTTCCATGCGATTCAAAGTCGCCGCCCCGGCCAAGGCTTTACCCCGATCCTGCTCATGGCGGCGATTAAGCCCTAACGGATCTACTTTGCCCACCGCAGCCGCCAACACCGGATCCAGGCGCAAGTGGTTATGATCATTGAGATCCTCATACCCCAATGCCAATGCTTGGATGCGTTGGGCCACCAGCTCCCTGACCGAGTGTTCAACAAAGCGGGCATCCCGATTATCGGTAAAACATTTGGCCACCCGACTACTAAGCTGCAGACTCAAGTCCACTTGCCGTAGCAACAACGCCCCGCCATCACAACTGAGCTGTCCTCCGCTAAAATCAGCGACGACTTTTCGCGCTCCCAGATCTTGAAATAGCAAGGGTTGGTCATTACACTGTGTTTTCGCAACGGTCGGATTGGTTTTTGCTTTATTTTCTTGCACGAAAACAAGTTAAAGCTTTTCCGGCCGTTGTACAAGTTTTTTTGTGAAAAATCCGGGCTAAACGAACCACCTGATTAAAACAATTCAGGCTTTTATGTTGAGAAATGATTCCAACCGCAGGATTTCTTTGACCTCGTCAAATCCCATTTTATCGGACAAGTATCCATCCAACCTCCCATCCTTCAGCAAAGCGGTCATCATGGACTGCAAGGCCGTCCCGCAAACCAGCAAGGTTTCGATGGGACTGACGGCAAATTTGTAACCGAGGTTTTCCAATTCGGTGACTGAAAGAATCGGGGTTTTGCCTCCCACCAGCATATTGGCAAAGAGAGGGTGTTTGACATTTCTGGCAATTTCCTCCAATTCACCCTGACTCTCTGGAGCTTCTATGAAAGCAATATCCGCTCCCGCCTGGCAACAGGCATCCACTCGATCCATCGCATCCTGCAATCCGTGGACTGCCCGGGCGTCGGTACGTGCAATCACCACAAAATCAGGATCCGGCTTGGCGGCGACGGCAGTTCGAATCTTGGCAACCATTTCTTCCCTGGAGATGACTTCTTTTGAACGAAAATGTCCGCACCGTTTGGGGAACACCTGATCTTCCAGCAACACTCCGGAAGCTCCCGCCGCAGAGAGACGTTCAACGGTTTGCCGGACCTGCGGAAGTCCTCCGTGGCCGGTATCGCCATCAGCAATCAAGGGGATCGACAAGACACCCGAGATGTGCCTCACTGCGGTTTCCATATCGGAAAGGTTTAGAAAATTCAAGTCAGGCAATCCAAGCCTGGAAGCGCTGATGCCAAATCCCCCCAGAAAGATCACTTCAAACCCGGCCTTCTCAGCCAATAGTGCTGAAAAGGCATCATGGACTCCCAGACTGACAATCATACCAGGTCGGCCCAATCGTTGCCTCAATACTCGATTTTTGCCTTTGTTATGCTCAATATTGTTCATGTGTTTGCAGCGGATTTCAATTGCGATAAGATGAACATCATAGAGGGCATTACCACCCTTGAAAAGTCTCAGAACACAAAGTAAATAGCCATATTGCGCTTGAATCAGCCTATGGCGAGGAGCAAAATCGAATCATGTCAAACTGCACACCTGTCGTCTTCAACAACACAGTCCTTCGGGACGGACACCAATCATTGGCAGCTACTCGCATGCGCACCGAGCAAATGGTTCCAGTTGTCGAAAAACTGGACGGCCTCGGGTTTGGCGCCTTGGAAACATGGGGAGGGGCCACCATTGACTCCTGCCTGCGCTTTTTGAACGAGAACCCGTTTGACCGTCTTGACACTCTCAAAAAGCTTTCACCCAACACCCCGCACATGATGTTGTTGCGTGGGCAGAACATCGTTCAATACACCAGTTTCCCGGACGATGTGGTGGAAACATTCATCCAATGCTCGGCAAATCATGGCATGGACATCTTTCGTGTGTTTGATGCCTTGAATGATGTACGCAACATCAGGACGGCGGTGCACGCGGTGAAGAAGGCAGGCAAGCACGCCCAAGGAGTGATTTGCTACACTACCAGTCCGGTTCACACGATCGAAAGCTTTCTGAAATTGGGGCAAGACCTGGAGGCCATGGAATGTGACTCAATCTGCATCAAAGACATGGCAGGACTGATCTCTCCCTCTGTCGCTTCCGATCTGGTCAAGGGGTTGAGGGAGAAAGTCAGGATACCCATCGTATTGCACAGTCACAGCACGGCCGGCATGGCGGCAGCCGCCTATTATGCAGCCATTAATGCCGGAGTGAACACCGTCGACACCTCCATTGCACCCTTTGCCAATGGCACGGGGCAACCAGACACCCTGCTAATGCAATCCATGTTGGAAACCAGCCCGAGAAAGCCGGAATACGACACCAAAATATTGTCGGAGTTGGGGGAATATTTTAAGCAGGTCTATTTGGAGCTGGACGCCTTCACCAGCCCCAAAAACGAAAAAGTCGATGCGGATATTTTGGTCTACCAGGTGCCAGGAGGCATGATGAGCAACTTCCGCAATCAACTCAAGGAACAGGGCATGGCGGACAAATTGACCGAAGTCATGAAGGAAATCCCCTACGTACGTGAACGGCTTGGCTGGATTCCGCTGGTGACCCCCACCTCGCAGATCGTCGGCACACAGTCGATGCTCAATGTCAAATTCGGACGATGGAAAATGCTTTCACAACCAGTGGTTGACATTTTGTTGGGTAAATATGGAAAAACACCCGGCCCGGTGGATCCCGAACTGCGTAAGAAGGCGGAAGCCCAGGCGAAGCAGGAATCCATTGATTGCCGGCCTGCCGACTTGCTTGAGCCCCGGATGGATGACCTGAAGAAGCAACTCGCGGAAGCCAACCTGCCGGTCAATGACGACATGGCAGTCTTACACGCCATGTTCCCGCAGGAATTGAAAAAGCATGTGGAGAACAAGGGCAAACCAGTTGCAGCTCCCGCAGCGCCAAAAGCAGCGACTATTTCTAAAAATGAAAGGCAGCAGGCACGTCAATATGCCATGACGGTGCAAGGCAATCGTTTTGAAGTGACGGTTGAAGAATTAAACTAAACTCCAATAATAACAAGAGCCTCTCGGAAACCACGTTGGTGCTGCTGGTCAGTTCCTCGCATGCTACGGAAACGCTGGACACACTGTCTGCCGTTTCCTTGGTCAGGAGCGCCAGCGTGGAAACTCAATTGATGGGTTTGTTCTGCACAATCAGTAATCTGATCCGCCGCGTTTTGAGTCCATCCATTGCCAACGCAGAACGGTTCCTTCGGTCCCGCTTTTTTTGCTATGCCTTTGATCCGATTCTTTTATGCTCGGATCCATGAAAAAGCCCTGGTACCGCCAATTGCACTGGCAAATTATCATCGGACTGATCCTTGGCGTCCTCTTCGGCGTGATGGCCGCCTCCAAGGGTTGGAGTGCATGGACCCGAAACTGGATCAGTCCTTTCGGCACCCTGTTCATCACCCTGCTGAAACTGATCGCAGTTCCGTTGGTATTGACCTCCCTGGTATCCGGTGTGGCTTCCCTGTCGGATGTGAAGAAATTGAGCCGTATGGGAGGGAAGACCATTGGCCTTTATATCGGCACCACCGCGGTTGCTGTCCTGATCGGCCTGGCCATGGTCAACCTGTTCAAACCGGGTAAAAACCTGCCAGCGGACACCAGAACCCAACTCCAGGCAGCCCACCAATCCGATGCCACCAACCGCCAATCCGCGGCTGATGAAGTCAAACAACGAGGGCCTCTGGATTTCCTGGTGGATATCGTCCCGGACAACGTCCTGGCTGCCTCCTCCAACAACAGTAGCATGCTGCAGGTGGTCTTTGTGTCCCTGCTGCTGGGCATAGGTCTCACTCTGACTCCGGACGAAAAAAGCAAACCGGTCCTGAAAATCTTTGACGGACTCATGGAAGCGGTGATCCAGATTGTTCACCTCATCATGATACTGGCGCCCATCGGCGTCTTTGGCCTAATGGTCAACACAATTGTTACACTGGCGCAGGATGACCTTGGGCAGGTCAGGGAATTGTTGAGTGCCTTGGGATCCTATTGTCTGGTGGTCGTGGGCGGTTTGGCGGTTCACTGTTTTGTGATTTATCCCATCCTACTCAAATTTTTCACTCCCATCCCCGTTAGAAAATTCTTTTCGGGAATCAGTTCCGCTCAGCTGCTGGCCTTTTCAACCAGCTCCAGCGGCGCCACCCTGCCAGTCACCATGGACCGATGTCAAAAGCGTCTCGGGGTTTCCGAAGAAGTGGCTTCGTTTGTATTGCCGTTGGGTGCCACGATCAATATGGACGGCACCGCACTCTACCAGGCGGTTGCTTCCGTCTTTATCGCACAGGCAATCGGCATGGACCTCACCATCGCCGCACAGGCAACTATTGTACTGACCGCAGTTCTGGCCTCCATCGGCACCGCTGCCGTACCGGGAGCGGGAATCATCATGTTGGTGATTATCCTCGAAGCCATCAATGTCCCCAGTGAAGGGATCGCTTTGATTCTGGGTGTCGACCGTATTCTGGACATGCTGCGAACCGTCACCAATGTCACCGGAGACGCAACGGTTGCCACGATCATTGCAGCCAGTGAAAACCAACTGGAAGAACCCGAAGAGCCTTTTCCAGCTCAGGGGATGTAGCATTTCACGGAGGAAAACAGGAAACAATTCAATCAGGCCCCGTGTGGATGTAGGTTTGCGCCACTAAACCCGGCATCAGGTATAGAACTTTTATGAAATGGATCAAAGGACTGCTTTTGGTGTTGTCATTATTGATTGGATTGCCGCTGTTGCTGGTATTCCTGTTATCACGGTCAAGTTCCGATCTGAGGACGTTTAGATGGCCAGGGGGAGAATTACTGAGCATTGAACAGGTAACCCACGGGTCCATTCATCGATTTGGGCCACCTCCTTTTATCGGAGGCCTCAAGAAGGTGCTTAGCTCATTGCCGATTCTGCCATCCATCGAGCATTATGCCACATCCGATTCACTGGTGCTTTGGTTAACACTCGAAGACACGGAACAAGGATTCATGATCCCGTTGACAAACGTTGTCAAAGTAGTTGCAAGAGACGGCAACGGCAGCCGCTACATCAGCAGCGAAATCGAGACACGGGATGAAAAACACTGGCGCACCCGACCTTCGTGGGGTGGAACTCAGACGCCCCCGCCAACTTCCAAATGGTTCATTTCCACGGTCACACTCCAGCAATATCCCAAAGGAGAAGATTCCTTTGAAGTGGATTTACTGGATCCCTATGAAAATGTCGTGCAAACCATGGAGATCCAGAATCCCAACATCACCCAACCCAGCGAATGGGAATGGTCTCCTCTGCCGGTCGAAATCACGCATGATGATTTGATCATCCGATTTACCGCCTTAACAAACACCTGGGCCATCCGTCATATTGGACAGGATTATGGGGAAATCCCTCAGTTCAAACCTCACTTCGAATACCTGACCCGGGACAATAAAACCGCTCCTTACTGGCTATCCGACTCAGGAAGCGCTATGGACACTTTCGGAAATGCAGTGTCCTTATCGGGAAGTGATGCGGGCAACTTGAGTCTCAGATCCAAAACATGGAAAATCACATACGATTTCTACAGACAGGCTGAGTCTCCGTTCCCGCCGGATCAGGTATGGGAATTGACACTGGAAATGCCTGAAGAAGGAAAATCCAAAACTCTGGAGCTTGAAAAGCAACTGATGGGAGTGCCTGTCAAAATATTGAATATCACCGGCCCCAAAACCAAAGCTGTCTTTAAAGATGGCGAACTGGAAAGTGCCGAACCGGCCCAAGGAGCAAACGGAGCCAGTCTTTCCTCCAGCAGCACCTATGTTGGCGGGAAATTTGTCAGCACCGTGACTTATACGTCCGAAGCCTCCTATTTGGGAGTCCACTTTCCAGAGGATTATCACAAATACCGAATACAACTGCTGGCAAAGAATAAAAACGGGGACTACGTCCGCCTTTCTTCCAACAGCCGCTCCCAACACCATCACTTTATGTCGCTCCAAGCCGAGCCTACTGAGTCCAGTGTAGACCTTAAAGTCATTGTCCAACCTGTTTTTCAAAAAAGTTTTATTGTTGAGCCATCCATCACGCCTCCGGTTCACCAGTTTACCAAAGCCGAGAAAATTCCTGCGAGACCCAACGACGTACCGCCCAGGGCAGTGGATCTGTCGGATTACTATACCCAGAGGCTCGACCAACATGCACACCTTATTGGGCGCATCGGAACACGTTCCTACGGGGCCTCGTTCAACTACTACAGTGTGGAGACTGGAGTTCATCGCATCAACGGCCAGGATTGGGATTTACGGGGAGCTGTGCTCATGACCGGCAAGTGCCTTTACAATTTCTATTTACAGTATCCAGAAAAAATCGAGAGCATCCCCATCTCATCCAAAGCTTCGAAAGTCCACTTTCTTCATGGATGCCTGTGGCCAGGTCATGAAGGACAGGAGATTGGGAACTACCAGGTTCATTACACCAATGGGACGACTTATACGATCCCACTGATATATGACAAAAACATCGCCAATGTCTGGGATCAACCCGGCGAGACGACCGTTTCGGAAATCGAACAGGCGACACTGGTAAAACTTCCAGTAAAGGAGGAGCGAAAAGGTTCAACTGCAAATTACAGTTACCATTTCACCTGGAACAATCCAAACCCAGAGCTAACCATTGAACATATTGCAGTGCAATCCAATCGAAAAGATTCAGCTCCACTGCTCCTTGGGATCACCTTGGAATAAACCACAAAAAGTTTGGAGCTTTATGGAGCCATCCCCACGGAGCTCCCCATAAGAAACACACACAAAAACAGGTACCTTCATATTTATTTCCTTGGTATTTGTAACCTGATTGCCACAATTTGGTCTAAGTATTTTCCATGAATGCGGATCCGAAGTCATTGTTGAATTTTTTTGCGGCCCAGAATGCCGAGATCGATATCGTATGGTTCATCGTTCATTTTCTGTTGGCGGCGTTATTGAGCTTCCTGCTCAAGCAAGTTTACGTTCATTTCGGCAATGCGCTTTCAAACAGAGAACTGTTCGGACGCAACTTCATCCTGCTGAGCATGACCACCATGCTCATTATCACCATCGTAAAATCATCGGTGGCACTTTCATTGGGCCTGGTTGGAGCCCTTTCGATCATACGCTTCCGGGCGGCTATCAAGGAGCCTGAAGAACTCAGTTACCTGTTCTTCGCCATTGCCATCGGCCTGGGAATGGGCTCTCAGCAGGCCCTCATCACTGTGGTCGCCTTTCTGGTGGTTGTTGCGATCCTGGCCCTCCGGCATTATACGCGATCCGGTGACACAAAACCCAACTTGTACCTGACACTGTCCGGTAAAAAAGATGAGGAAGATTGCCTGACGCAAATCACAAAGGTTCTGACGGATGAGGCATGTGATTTTCGCCTGCGACGCATCGATGAAACCGACCAGTTGTTCGAAGTGTCCTTCCAGATTCAATTCAGAAACATCGATCACATACAATCCTGTCGAACGGCATTGCACCGGGTTCATCCCGGACTTAAAATCAGCCTGATCGATGATCGTGGCATAGGAGGATGACAATCAGATGAGTGTTTCGGATGTAGCGGCCTCAGAATCGATTGCCCACGAACCACGCCAGGGTTACCGGTTCGAACGGAAATACCACATTGAAGACTTCCCGCCGGAGGAAGTGGCGATGTGGGTCAAACGATCTCCCGCGTTGTTTTTCGAATGTTTCCCGCCGCGATACATCAACAATATCTATTTCGACACCCCCAGCCTGGAGAATTACCACGAGAACCTCAGCGGACAAGCGGCACGCACTAAAATCCGGCTCAGGTGGTACGGGGACTTCCTTCACAGTCCTGCCAACCCCACCCTTGAATACAAAATTAAAAGCGGCATGGTCGGTACGAAAAACAGCTTTAAACTCCCCCCGCTGAACCTTGCGCCCGGCTTTGGCCACGACAACCTTGATGCCTACTGGTCAAAAGGCGATTTGCCCGACACAGTCCGGATGGATCTGAAAGGAGTGATCCCCACCATGTGTAACCGGTATCACCGCAAATACTACCTTTCAGCAGACGGCATGTATCGCATCACCATCGACACCCGCCTGGAATTTATCGCCATCGACCGGTTTGACAGCCAATTTCACCGGCGCCGAATGATGGATCACAGCGTTGTCATGGAACTTAAATACGCTGGCGACATTTCGACACTCGATGAGCGGCTTGTTAATTTTTTTCCTTTCCGAGTCACTCGCATGTCGAAATACGTCACTGGTATCGAACTGTTAAATAGCTGATCCCCCCTTTTCCCAGATGAGACCAGACCGACATCAAGGCATCCTGGCACCATGGCAATTCATTGCCATCCTGGCGCTTTTGGTTTGCATCGGGATTTTGCTTAATCCGGACCTGCTCAAGTTCTATGCAGGGAAGCCGGATCTATTGATTTCAGAATTTCTCGCGGACAACCAGACAAACCGAATCGATGCCGACGGGGATCATTCCGATTGGATTGAAATCTACAATGCATCGGATGAAACCATTTCCCTGAAAGGCTGGTATCTCACCGATGATTTCCGGAACTTCAAACAATGGATGTTCCCAATAGCGGAACTTGAACCGGGGCAATTTCTGTTGGTTTGGGCTTCAGGCAAGAACCGGACCAATTGGGTGGACGATTTACACACCAATTTCAAACTATCATCAGAGGGCGAATACCTGGCCCTTGTACGCCCCAACGGCAAAACCATCGCCCACGAATACCTGCCCAAATACCCGAAACAAAAAGCGGACATCTCCTTTGGATTAACCAAAAGCCACTTTGAATCCCAACGATGGCTCAGCAAAGAACCACTCCGGGATTATTCTTACTTTGCCGATCCCACGCCACTTGAACCCAATTCCAACGGAAGTCTCACGAGCAAGGGACTGAAACCAGCTGCCACTGAAAAAAGTAGTGGAGATAACGAGCAATAATCAGCTCCATTCAGTGTCCCCCTCCGGCAACAGGAATAAGCAGAGGTTCGAGCACAACGTGATCTGTACAGCATTCTCAACATAAGCAAAACGTTCTTCATTTGCGGACGGCACCAGTCAAACCCCATCACCCGCTTTTTCAAAGCTCCTATCTATTGATGGAACCAATCACCTTCTGTCCCGCCCTCAATGAGACATTCAACCATTCCCCGTCGCGTGAGACCGGCACACTCCAGCGCGCTTCGATGGCTGATCCTTTGAAAGGATCGCGCAGGCGCAAATCCCGATCCACAGTGGCCATTACCTCCACCTGACGGGTCACACCGCCCTTGCGGATGGCACTGACTTTGAATCCCCCTTCGGCGCGCAGGTCGCGAAAACTCACATCCTGCCAAACGGAAGGCACAGCCGGGAAGACCCTCACTTTTTCACCCCAACTCTGCAACACCATTTGATGCACGGCTTCCATTGCCAGAAAATTGCCTTCCATAGTGAACGGGCGGTAAGTGGCGCTGACAATTTTTTGATCCCCCCGCTGCTGCCCATTGGCATGAAATCCGTTGCGGAGGGTGCACCACTCATACCACTTCAAATACTTCAGCGCCGTATCCGCTCTCCCGGCCCTTGCGGCAATACAGGCGAACCAACTGAAACTGTATCCCACCCAAGCGTCAGTTCCCAAATGTTCAACCTGATCCAAGGTGGCATCAATGACGTGTTGGGCCTCCGGACCGTCTTCAATCGTCAGTTGACCAAACGGATGAATGGCCATCAGATTGGAATGA
>JAQCFT010000182.1 GCA_027619545.1 Verrucomicrobiota bacterium
CGACCTCAGGTTCACACACTCAGTATTGGGGCTGCGCGTCCAAGTGATTTTGATGAACATATTCGATCACTGGAACATTACGACAACGCCAAGGAAACGATGGCCCCCATAGAAAAAGCGCTACGGCTTGAAATGAATCGAGTGCTGGGAGAGGATTGGTGCAAAACCTGGTCGCAAGGTTTGCCTGAATATGTGGATATGCCGGGCGAGGTCAACTTGGTAGAAATCCTTCGTTTATGGACTTATGCCAAGTCTCTGGACATCGTCGGGTGGGGTAAAATGCGCTACAACCTGTTGGGCAACGCCGAGCACTGGTTCCCGGGACAAAACGTTTCCCATTTACCAAAACAGGCATCCGAATGGGCACACCTACTGGAAAAAAGTCCCTTTAAGGATCGAATCCCAAGCATACTGGAAGAAGCGCATCGGTTGATGTACGAGAAGCCCGTAAAACGCTTAAGTCAATCTGATTGATTCAGCTTTTTTCACCAACATCGCCATCGCCCGTGGACGGACAGCCGATCCGGTCAACCTGACGCAGCCACCGGGTAGCGCGTGCCTTGCCTGACGAGTAATCCTTGTGGCACCTGGAATCCAACACGTCCGCGGTTCGGAAAGCCTGCTGTATTCGAGCACCCCTTATCCACATCGCCATCGCCGGTGGACGGACCAGTATTCACGCAATCGCGGGAAAGGCTGGTCCGGGCGACCTTTCCAGATTTGTACGCGCAAAAACGCCACGGTGTAAACCGTGGCGCTGTGGTGAAAATCCTTTGGGGACCTAACCTACTACTTCATTAACAGCATCTGACGAGCCTGCTTGATGGTGCGGCTGAGTCGACGCTGAAATGGAGCAGGAAGACCGGTGTATTTGCGAGGCAAAATCTTGCCCTGTTCGGTCACATAACGGCGCAGCAAATCGACATTGCTAGGGACCAACTGATCAATGGTAAAGTCCACAACGGGTTTTGGACGTGGTGTACGTGCAGGATAACGTCCGGGTTCGTTGCGGCGTCCTTTGTCCTTGTTATTCTTACGTGGCATAATGTTTAAATCAGGTATTTACGCTGCGATCCTACTTAATCTCCCGGTGAACGGTGTGGCGGCGGAGGAATGGATTGTATTTCTTCTTCTCCACTTTTTCGGTTTGCAGTTTTTTGTTACGGGTGGTCATGTATCGGGAGGGCGGTTTACCTTCCTTGCGTGCTTCAGTACATTCAATGGTGACGATTTCGCGTGGCATGATGTTTAGTCCTTATCTCTACTATTAGATTTGTTGTCAGAAGAATCGAGGTCATCCGAGGAGGAATCCAAGACTGAGGTGGCTCCGGTGGAGTCCACCGAGCCAAGTGTTCCGAGTCGGCGTTGACGGGCAATTCCATCCTTTTCCATTTGCATTTGAGCTTCCACGGTAAAACGCGTCCAGGGAATCGCTTCCAGTCGCGCCTTGGGAATGGATTTTCCGGTCAACTCGCAAACACCGTATGTCTCCTTTTCGATTCGACGCAATGCTTCCTCAATTTCATATATCGCGTCCTGGTCAGACGACAGGAGGCTGAGAGCAAAGTCTCTGTCAAAATTATCCGTTCCGGAATCTGCCATGTGCAAGCTGTAGCTTTGCATTTCTTCAGCGGATTCCTTGGCCAATCCATCCATCTGCATCATCAAACGTTCATGTAGCTCAAGGAGCGTTTTGTAATATTTGGCCCATTGAGGTTTGACTTTGGTCGAACTCCAGGTTTTCACCTTGGATTTCGCGGATGCATCTGACTCGTCGTCTGCGATGGGAATTCCAAGGATGGCGGCAGTTGTCGCTGCAGCCACAGTACCGGATGACGCATTCTTACGGGTCGTTTTCTTGACTGTTTTTTTATTGGTAGTCACAGGTCTAGTCGATGTTATTCAACCTTTTCCAAAGATCCTGCCGCCTCTAATCCGAAGGCAAAGGTTCCGTTGGAGCGGTGGAATCTAACAAAGCATTTTGGAATTACCACCTTTTTTTAGGGGATTCATCATCTTTTTATGACCGGTCGTCGGAAGATGTAAAAACACACTCTTCAGACGGCCCCATGAATCCCTCCCGGCTTCCTGATCAATGGATCACTTTTTCTTACGCTGACGCATGTCTTTTTCTTTGACAAGCATAGCGGCTTTACCAATTCGATCCCGCAGGTAGTTCAGCTTGGCTCGACGCACCGCGCCATAGCGTTCCACTTCAACTTTGTCTACGCGAGGAGAGTGAACGGGAAACACACGTTCCACGCCTTCTCCGTAGCTGATACGGCGAACCGTGAAGGATTCATTCACGCCCGTACCACGGCGACCGATGACGATACCCGCAAAAACCTGAATACGCTCCTTGTCGCCTTCCACCACTTTCACGTGGACCTTGACTGTGTCGCCAACGGAAAAATTCAGAGGCTCCTTGCGAAGACTGCTCGCTTCAACTTTTTTTAACAGTTCCTGATTCATACAACAGTGTGCTTTTTCATTACAGGGATCTCAGTCCCCGTTCATTTCAAATTTTTCTACCAAATCCGGTCGAAGCGCTTTGGTTCGCTCCACCGCCTTCTCATGACGCCATTTGGCGATGGCGGCATGATTTCCCGACATTAAAACGTCGGGCACTTTCATTCCCCTGAAGGAATAAGGACGCGTGTAATGGGGGTATTCCAGCATTCCATGACTGAAAGACTCCTCTCCGGCACTTTCCGCATCCCCCAGCACTCCGGGCACCAACCGGCAAATACAATCGACGATGACCATGGCCGGCAAAGCTCCGTTGGTGAGAACATAGTCCCCAATGGAGAAGGCATCGTCTACAATCGCCTCCCTTATGCGCTCGTCAAAACCCTCATAGCTGCCGCACAACAAGACCAAGTGCGGGCATTTCGCCAACTCAAACGCATCGGCCTGTTTGAACGGCCTCCCCGAAGGAGCCATCATCAGCACCCTTGTCTCCGGTTGACGGAGGCTTTCGACTGCGTCAAACACCGGTTCAGGCTTCAGGACCATACCTGGCCCGCCCCCAAACGGTCGATCGTCCACCGTACGGTGGCGATCCTTTGTAAAATCTCTCAGACAGTGGATCCTCAGATCCACCAGCCCCTTGTTCTGGGCCCGCTTAAGGATGCTTTCATTCAGTGGTCCCACGAACATTTCGGGAAACAGCGTAATGATGTCTACCCTCATGAGTCTTCCAGAACCACCGTGGATTTATTCTAACCACGAAAGAGGGCTTACCCCCTTCCCCGATCACAGGTCAGGCTTCCAATTCCGAAACCTCCAGAACGCAACGCGTGCTGGCTTTGGCGCTTCCGGCTTGCAAAAGACCACGAATAGCATTGATCGTGTTGCCTTGCTTGCCAATCACTTTCCCCATGTCTTCGGAATGGAGTTTCACCTTGTAGACGGTAAGTCCTTCCTTTTCCTCTGTTTCGATCTGCATTGCTTCCGGATTTTCAACCAATCCGTTCAACACAAACTGCACATATTTCAACATAAATAAACCTGATGGGAAACCTGTGGATTTGCCCTTACGCCGTAGCGGTTGCCTCGGCGGTCTCGGCTTCCTTGGCTGCTTTGCGCGTTTTACGGATAAAACTGGCGACAGTATCGGAAGGCTGAGCCCCGCATGCCAACCAGTGGTCCACGCGATCCATCTTCAAACTGAATTTTTGTCCGGCACGAGAAGGGTGGTATGTACCCAACTCCTCAATGCATTTGCCATCTCTGGGACTGCGGCTGTCGGCCGCAACAACGCGGTAAACCGGATGATTTTTTGCGCCCATGCGCTTTAAACGGATCTTTACCATATTAAATAACAACTGTTTCATTTTCGCCTCGCAAAGGCGAACGGGTCTTGTTTAATTTTGTCCCCCGCAAAAGAGGAACGAAGAAAGTATGCATGCCAAGTTGGATTGGCAAGCTCTCTTTTTAAAAAAAACTTGCAGCTTTAGATTGACATTTACACTCAAGTATACCTAATTAAGAAAGGTAATTTACTTATGATTAACTCAACACCAGAGAAAAAGCTTTCACATAACGAGGTCCTGAAAGAAAACGATCCCATCCTCGCTGGAAATCTGGCGGAAACGCTGAATGACCCGGACGCGGATTGTTTTTCCAATGATGATGGACAATTCCTGAAGTTTCACGGCATTTACCAGCAGGACGATCGAGACCTGCGCAAGACCGGCAAAAAATACATGTTCATGATTCGTGGCCGCATTCCAAGCGGGATCATGAAAGCCGATCATTACAAGGTGTATGATGACCTGGCCACCAAATATGGAAACAATACGCTTCGACTGACTTCACGCCAAAGTATCCAATTCCACGGCGTGGTGAAGTCCGGGCTGGGACCATTGATGAAATCCATCAATGACGCTCTGATGACCACCCTGGCGGCCTGCGGTGATGTCAACCGCAACGTGATGGCTCCACCCACCCCGGCCACAGAACCTTGGATGCACCAAGTCCATGAAGATTCGGAATTATTGTCCAATGCCCTGTTGCCCACCACGCCGTCTTACCACGCCATCTGGGTGGAAGGCGTGCAATTGAATATTCAGGAGCACAAAAATCATCACGATCCGCTCTATGGCAAAACTTACTTGCCCCGCAAGTTTAAGGCTGCCTTCGCCATGCCCCCCTTGAATGATGTGGATCTGTTCACCAATTGCCTTGGGTTTGTCGCCATATCCGAAGGTGACAAGTTGACTGGTTACAATTTGACTGTTGGAGGTGGATTGGGAATGAGCCACAACAATCCCAACACTTTTCCACGCAAGGCGGATGTCATCGGCTACCTCACCAGAGATCAAGTGGAAGACGTCGCCAAAAGTGTTTTAACCATCCATCGTGACTTTGGTGACCGCACCGACCGCAAGCACGCCCGACTGAAATACGTTCTCGAAGAAAAGGGCGTGGCCTGGTTCCGCAAAGAATTGGAATCCAGATTAGGTTTCAATCTCGAAGACGCCAAACCGTTTGAGTTCTCCCGTCAGGGCGATCGCTTCGGATGGCATCAGCAGGCGGATGGCAATCATTTCCTCGGATTGTTTGTCGAAACAGGCCGCATCAAAGACACCGAATCCATACAGCTGAAAACAGCTGTCCGCAAAGTCGTGGACACATACGGAGTGGAAGTTCGATTGACGCCGTCCCAAAACATGTTGCTGGTCAACATCCCTTCAGACGCGGTCGATGCCATCAACCAAATCATGAAGGATCATGGTGTGCCGACCACCCATGAAAAATCCCCCGTCCGTAGCGCCACCATGGCCTGCCCTGCTCTCCCAACCTGTGGATTGGCACTTGCAGAATCGGAACGTTATCTTCCTGGTTTGATTGACCGCATTGAAAATCAACTCGGAGAAGCGGGCATTCCTCAGGAAGAAATCATCATTCGCATGACAGGCTGCCCAAACGGATGTGCGCGCCCCTACATGGCAGAACTTGGATTTGTCGGCCGTGCTCCGGGCAAATACAACGTTTATGTGGGCGGAAACGAAGCGGGAACCCGCTTGAACAAAGTTTACCTGGAAAGCGTCAAGGACGCGGACATGGACGAAACTCTCGGCGAGATACTCAAGCGTTTCCAGCAGGAACGCGAGGGTGATGAACGCTTTGGCGACTGGAGCGCACGTGTTCTCTGGCCTGAACTGGAAAGCGCCGGAAAGGAATAAATCGGATGGTGGCCACTCGGCCGCAGAAATCCGTCATCACCTTATGTCTACCAACACGAACGGGCAATTGCACGGGCTGAATCTGGCAGAAGAGAACGCCAGACTGGAAGCACTGAGCGCGGAGGAACGCGTCGCCTGGGCAGTGAAATATTTCACCAACGATTTGGTGCTTTCTTCCAGCTTTGGAGCACAGGCAGCGGTCTCACTGCACATGGCCACCAGCCAGTTCCCCGACATCCGGGTGATCCTGGTGGACACAGGTTATTTGTTTCCGGAGACCTACAAGTTCATCGACGAAATGACCGAACGTCTCAAACTGAATTTGAAGGTGTTCCGAGCAGAAATGAGCCCAGCCTGGCAGGAGGCCCGGTATGGAAAGTTGTGGGAAAAAGGTCTGGACGGAATCACTGCTTACAACGTCATGAACAAGGTGGAACCCATGCGACGGGCGCTCAAGGAATTAAAACCCAAAGCATGGCTGGCTGGATTGCGGCGTGAGCAAAGCTCAAGCCGTAAAAAGCTGAATGTTCTGGCTGTGGACGATGTTTACCTGAAGATTCATCCCATCGTCGATTGGTCCAGCAAGGATGTTTATGATTATCTCGTCAAGCACGACTTGCCGTATCATCCGCTCTGGCATGAAGGTTACCTGAGCATCGGCGACACTCACACCACCAAACGTGTTGACGCCGGCATGACCGAAGAGGAAGCCAGGTTTTTCGGATTGAAACGCGAATGCGGTTTGCATGAAAGCGCATCCAGTGATTTCAGTATCTGAACTCCATGCATTTTCACGGAGAATCCGCCACATATCACACATCACATCCAAGAAAATTAATGGAAAACATTCATCCCATTTTCGATCACGTACTCGACCGCTCCAGCAAGGAGAAATTGTTGAATCAGAAAGGCTGTGTGTTGTGGTTGTATGGATTGTCAGGAGCCGGCAAAAGCACTTTGGCGACCGCATTGGAGAAGCAATTGCATTCAGAAGGGATCATGACCCAACTTCTGGACGGCGATAACATCCGGACAGGACTCAACAAGGGTCTGGGTTTCTCGGATGAGGACCGGCTGGAGAACATTCGACGCATTGCCGAAGTTGCCAAACTGTTTGCGCATGCCGGCATCGTGACCATCACTTCCTTCATCACACCAAAGCAAACCTTGAGAGCCATGGCACGAGAGATCATTGGAGAAGATGATTTCCATGAAATATTTGTCACCTGTTCGTTTGAAACCTGCGAAAAACGGGATGTCAAAGGCCTCTACGCAAAAGCCAAGGCCGGAACCATCAAACATTTCACAGGAAGGGATTCTTCCTTTGAACCACCGGACGACGCACACCCGGCGGCTCTGGTACTGGACACGGACAAACAAAGTGAGGAAGCATGCCTGAAGGAACTGAACGCATTTACCATGGCACGCATTAAGCCAACAGCCAAAAACCAAAAGCTAAAAGCTAACGACTAACAGCTAACGACTAACAGCTAACAGCTAACGACTAAAAGCTAACAGCTAACATCCATTATTTTCACAACACACCAAAACACTCACATCCACATGCATCAAAGCTACCGACTCACTCATTTAAAGTCTCTGGAAGCCGAAGCCATTTTCATCATGCGAGAAGTGGCGGCTCAGTTTGAAAAACCCGTACTCCTTTTCTCGGGAGGAAAAGATTCCATCGTGATGCTTCGCCTGGCACAGAAGGCGTTTCATCCGGCCAAACTCCCGTTCCCGCTCATGCACATTGACACGGGACACAACTTTCCGGAGACCCTGGAGTTCCGGGATCGCCTGGTGGCAGAACTGGGAGCCAACCTCATCGTCCGCACCGTCCAGGAATCCATCGACAAAGGACGTGCCACCGAAGAAAAAGGCCCCAACGCCAGTCGCAATTCCCTGCAGACCGTCACCCTGCTCGATGCGCTGGAAGAATTTCAATTCTCGGCCGCACTGGGAGGAGCACGTCGCGACGAGGAAAAGGCCCGGGCAAAGGAACGTTTCTTCTCACACCGAAATGAATTTGGCCAATGGGATCCCAAAAACCAACGCCCCGAACTCTGGAATCTATTCAACGGCAAGATGCACATCGGGGAACACTTCCGCGTTTTCCCTTTGAGCAACTGGACAGAAATGGATGTCTGGCAATACATCAAACTGGAAGAGCTGGCGTTACCGTCCATTTACTTCAGCCACGAACGGGAAGTCGTTCACCGCAACGGTCTCTACCTGGCGAACTCGGAGTTCCTGACCTTGGGGGCCGATGAAGTGGTTGAAAAAATGATCGTGCGTTGCCGCACCGTGGGAGACATGACCTGCACGGGGGTGGTCGCATCACCCGCCCGCAACGTGGATGACATCATCGCCGAAGTCGCCGCCGCCCGTGTCACCGAACGCGGAGGCCGCGTCGATGACAAACGTTCGGAAACCGCCATGGAAGATCGCAAAAAAGACGGATATTTCTAGGCCGATCCACACAGCCATTGAACCCAAAAATATTTCGATTCTAACATGACTACTGAAAAAGGTTATCTCGACATGGACCTCCTGCGCTTCACCACAGCCGGAAGCGTGGACGACGGCAAAAGCACATTGATCGGTCGACTGCTCTACGACAGCAAATCCATCTTTGAAGATCAATTGGAAGCCGTGGAAGCATCCAGCAAGAAACGGGGTGATGAAATAGTGAACCTGGCCCTGCTGACCGATGGTCTGCGCGCGGAACGCGAACAAGGCATCACCATCGATGTCGCCTACCGTTACTTCGCCACCCCGAAACGCAAATTCATCATCGCCGACACCCCGGGACACATCCAGTACACCCGCAACATGGTGACGGGAGCTTCCACCGCGAGTCTTGCGATCATTCTGGTGGACGCCCGCAAAGGCGTCATCGAACAAACCTGCCGACATTCATTCATTGCTTCTCTGCTGCAGATTCAACATGTCATCGTCGCGGTGAACAAAATGGATTTGGTTGATTACAAGGAAGAGATTTTTCGTTCAATCGTCAAAGATTACAAAGACTTTTCATCACGCCTGGACATCCCCCACATCGATTTCATCCCCATCAGTGCTCTTCATGGTGACAATGTTGTGGACAAATCCACGGCGATGCCCTGGTATCAGGGAGGCACCCTTCTCTACACACTTGAAAATGTGTTTGTCGGCAACGAATTCAACCATGTCGATGCACGCTTCCCTGTTCAGTGGGTGATCCGGCCGCAAAGCAAGGAATACCATGACTTCAGAGGATTTTCCGGTCGCGTGGCCGGCGGGGTGTTCAAGAAGGGAGACGAGATCACCGTACAACCATCCGGGTTCCGCTCCAAAATCAAGGCCATCCACACCTTCGAAGGAGAAGTGGATGAAGCCTTCGCCCCGATGTCGGTGACCATCACCCTGGAAGATGAGATCGATATCAGCCGGGGTGACATGATCGTCAAACAAAACAACCCGCCCAGAGTGGAACAGGATATTGACGCCATGATCTGTTGGTTTTCAGATAGCGCCAAATTGCAGCTTGGGAAAAAATACAGCATCCGTCACACGACACGTGACGCAAAATGCATTCTCAAAGAGGTCAAATACAAAGTCAACGTGAACACACTTCACAAGGTCGAAGATGATTTGGAAGTCGGTTTGAACGATATTGCCCGCATTTCCATGCGCACCTCCACTCCCTTGCTCCACGACCCCTACAAACGCAACCGTCAAACCGGAAGCTTCGTCCTCATCGACGATTCCACCAATGCGACGGTCGCAGCGGGTATGATCGTTTGATTCTTGGAGATTGGAAAAGCAACTTGATACGGCGGACGTGTTAAAAGCGTCCGCCGTTTTTCTTTTTGTGGAGTTCAGTTTATGAACATGGGAGGGTCGGGTTCCACCCCGAACCCATTCTTTGTCCTCGATAACTTTCCCAAACAAATAACGTGGAACGCGGGCAGTCCTGGGCGTTCATCAACCTGTGGCGTTTCCATTGCAGTTTGATAAGCACTTGAATGCCGCCAGGATTGAAGTGGGCGCAAGACGGAGCTTGCCCCTCCATCTTTTTCAACAAAGGGATGCCGCATTTGCTCTTGCGGATTCTCACCTGAACCGTTTCAACTTAGCCCGAATATTTCATCAAAATAAAAAAAAATAGCGAAGTTTTTGGGATAATCCCATATGGTTGTTGGT
>JAQCFT010000183.1 GCA_027619545.1 Verrucomicrobiota bacterium
ATCATCTGGAGATCCCGTATACTTACGTTCTGACTCTTGGTAGACTTCGGAGGGTGCCCGATTGCCTAGAGCTTGATGGGGCCTTTGCTCGTTGAATGTTTGGCGCCATACATCAAAGGACTTTTGATCTGATTCCAAACCTGCAAGTTCACGCTCAATATCTCGATGCATCCTCTCATGGGCTCCGTTATCTTGGGGACATCCTGGACGACTGCGTTCCAATTCTATCCCAAGAGCCAACCACCAGACCGACAGCCTGCTCAATCCCATCAGTGCGCGTGTGCATGCAAATGGTGATCCGTTATCGCTGCGGATAGCCAAAGGTAATCCATAGCGTTCAAAGGCCCTTTCCAATGCTTTTTGGACTGTTTGGCTTCTACCATCTACTGTTCGTTCAACACACAGAACATAGCGCGAATATTCGTCACGCAGGGTCAAAGGCTCACCCCGTCGACCGGTCGGATCTCTCGACCATCCTTTGAAATCGATCGTCCAAATGTCATTGGGCTTCTCGGCGATGCGCTGGCTATGAATGCGTTCAGTGGTTTTCACTCTCCGAGTCTTACGCTTTTTAACCATTCCTGCTTTTTCCAGAATACGCTTAACGCTGCTCAGTGAGGGAACCTTCTGAGGGTATCGCCGCCGGTAAAGTTCTCGGATCTTTTCGGGGCCCCAGGTGGAGTGTCCTTGCTTGAGGGAGACCAGTTCACAAACCACCTCTTCCTTGAGTTGGCAGCAATTGGAGCGGGGTCTTTTAGAGTGATCGACCAATCCCTCTTTTCCCTGGTTCACAAACCGAGTTCTCCACTTATAACCAGTCTTGCGACTGATGCCAAATTCTCGGCACAGTTCACCAAAGTTCTCAGTGCCTATTGATTTAAGTGCAAATTCCATTTTTTGGTCCATTTTATGACATTCTTTCCAAGGCATCGGTGCCGTAATTCTAGCCCGATGTCCTATGAAAGTGTTACCTATGTCTTGAACCTTTTGTGTTACCTATGTTCTGAACCTGCACCCCCTTGTGGCGTGCATGTTCACGAAAGCCGTGCAAAGGAAACCCTGATGTGGAGTTATCGCGCAAGCCATATCGACGGGCTTTGAAGCAACTGGCTTTCGAGAACCACAGGCTTCCCAAAACGAAAGTTGATTGCGAATTGGATGCCACATGGGACGCACCGGGGACGGCACGTTCTACCTGCACCCACCATTCACCATTTAAAACGGGTTTTTCTCCGGGTCGGTTTCTCGGATCAGGTCGATTTTGAAGTATTTGGCAGGGATGCGATCGACGGGGAAGATCATGGGGGTTCCCATGTCAAAAGTGGATTCCTGATTCCAGAACGGGAAATCAATCCAGACAGTGCTGTAAACCGCCCATTTCAAACTGGGATGCAAATTCCCATTCAATGGGTAGTCCAGTTGGAGCGAATGTGTTTCAGGAAGATACCGGGTCTGTAGTTTGGGCGCTGTTGATTTGCTCAAGGGGTCGGTATTCAAGGCATACTCCAGTAGATTGCCGACTCCATCTGCATCGGGATCTCCGTTTTCCATTTGCGGGAGGGTCAATGTTGTAAACAACCACTCACTGACAGGACTCAAGGCGGCATCCTCGTCAGGCGGAGCGCTGAGGAAGGAGAAATAGTGACTGCTCCAACCGTGTGGCCCTTGCGGATCGAAAGCATAACCCACCGCCACATAGTTTTGTTTCGCGAAAAAATCTTGCGTCCCCAAAACATGGGTGCGATGGCCGGGAGATTCCATCCAGGCGTTGAATACGATATCCGCTGCCACTTTACCGGATAATCCGTTCTGATGTCGGGCTCCGATCGATTCGATGTTGTTTGCCGAACGTGCCTTGCTGTAGTTGTGCCCATATCCCGCCATGGAAATGGTGAAATTCATGCCAAACCCATCCGGGTCCTGATGGCTGAAATACTCACGCGCAGCCATGTCTTCGGCTTTTTTGCGAGCCGCAAAAAGCAAAACATCATTCCGCACAAACTCCGAGCGCAATTGCCCCTCATGTGCCTCGATCAAATCCAGCATATAGGTTTCGGCTGGAAGCGGGTCCAGAGCATAAGCCATTGAAGCGACCAGAAACACTCCCGAGAAAATACCCCAATGAGCAAGACTCATTACAGGTGGAAGCTTCCGACAACGGACGAACGGAAACAGTGCATTGTAGGTTTTCATGGAAATCTCCTTTGCTATTCGACTCACAGACTCTCCCACTTTCCGTAAATGATTCAAACACATTTTCAGATGGAATCATCTGAGGAAAGGAGAAAGCACTCAGTATTCAATAAATCATCCTTGTTTGATCTTTTCAATGTATGGGGTTGGAGATAATATCCGTGTGACGCTGAGGTGGTTAATTATTTTGAAATTGTGCGAGAACCCGTCAGACTTGCCGCTGCTCGGTTTTAAGAATGGGATATGGGGTCAACATGGATCACGCTACACATAATAAAATTGTCTCGTTTATTTGGTCGATCGCCGATGATTGCTTGAGAGACGGGTTCGTCCGAGGGAAATATCGGGATGTTATTCTGCCGATGTTTGTGCTGCGGCGGATTGATTGTCTGCTGGAGGACTCCAAGGAGGCTGTGCTGGCCGAGGTCAAGATTCAGAAAGAAGAGGCAGGGATGGCGGTGCTGGATCCCAATGGATTGAGGCATGCCGCCGGTCAGGTTTTTTACATTACGTCTCCTTTCACCCTGAAATCATTGCTGGGGAATCCTTCCCAGCTTTACGAAAAACTCCGCAAAAATCTCGGCGAAAAGAACTGCGCATTCACTCCCGCTCACATCGAGCAGATCACACGCGCCTATCTCGACCTGGGCGATACCGGAAAGGAAGCGGTCGATGGGCTCAAAGCCCGGGTTTTTGACAACCGTGACTTCGGTTGCTGGAAAATCACCGTCGAGCGCCCACTGCGCAAATCCGCACAATTCACCACCGAGCGCGTGGCGTCCCTTCGTTTTGACAAACGTCTGACCGAAGAAATGCAGTGGATCTACCAGCAATGGGGAGACCAGGTCTATGCAACCGGATTCCTGAACGCACAGGAACAAAAGGACTCCCTCGACGACTGGTTGGAAAAGGAGGGCATCGACCGAAAAGCCGCCGACAAAAAGAAATTGCTGGATCGTAAATACTGGAAAACCAAGCGCGGCATCCTTCAGGCGGCAGAACAACTCCACCAATCCATCGGCGAAAGGGTTTCGAACGACTTCAACCTGTTCCAAAAGGATGTCAAAGCGGCACTCAAAAAGCTGAAGCTCAAATTGGGGGTAAGCGAACTCAAAGCCATCCTGGAAGCCGTCTCCTGGCGCGATCCGGATGCCGAGCCCATCCTTGCCAGCGGAAGCCGAAACGATGGTGCAAAGTATGAACCCGACAGCGAACTCCGTGACACCGAAAACGTGCCGCTCAACTGCGAGGGAGGCATGGATACCTACTTTGCGAAGGAAGTGCTGCCGCATGTGCCGGATGCCTGGATCGACGAAAGCAAAACCGTGATTGGCTACGAAATCTCGTTCAACAAATATTTTTACGTCCACCAACCCCTGCGTGACCTGGGTGAAGTCGTGCGGGAAATCCGGGAGTTGGAGAAAGAAACCGAAGGTCTGCTCGAATCCATCTTGGATTTTACCAATTAGTCTCATATGGACCAGGAACTCCACATCATTCAAAGTGACGCAGGCCCTGTCGCCGACATTCGGCGAATGATTGAACAGACGCGGGAAGGTGTCGCCCGCATCGTCAATACCGGCATGACCCTTCTCTACTGGCGGATTGGTAAGCGTGTTCTGACGGAAGTTTTAGGAAATCAACGTGCTGACTATGGTCAGGAGATTGTCTCTACGCTGTCGAGACAATTGGCGGATGAGTTCGGCGCAGGATTTTCGGCAAAGAACCTTCGTCACATGCTAAGATTTGCTCAATCATTCCCCGAATCATCAATTGTCTCTACACTGTCGCGACAATTGGGATGGTCCCATTTTAAGGAAATCATCTACCTCAAAAACGATCTCCAGCGTGAGTTTTACGCCGAAATGTGCCGAGTGGAGCGTTGGAGCGTCCGTACGCTGCGCGAGAAGATCAGTTCCATGCTTTTCGAACGCACCGCGATCTCGAAGAAGCCCGAAGAAGTGGCCAAAGCCGAACTGGCCAATCTACGCGCCGAAGACAAACTTACACCCGACCTTGTTTTTCGCGATCCCTATGTCCTCGACTTTCTCGGTCTCAAGGATCGATACATGGAGAAAGACCTGGAGGATGCCATCCTGCGTGAACTGGAGAAATTCCTCCTCGAACTTGGCACCGGATTCACCTTTCAGGCGCGACAATTCCGCATCTCCATCGACTCCGATGACTATCACCTGGATCTCCTTTTCTACCACCGGGCATTAAGGCGTTTGGTCGCCATAGAGCTTCACCCCATGAGATATGAATCAAACGAAATTCCACTATGTTTACGTACTTCAAAGCGGCAAAGACGGTCAATTTTACACCGGATACACAAACGACCTCAGAGCCAGGTTTCAGCAGCACGCACAAGGAATGGTAAAATCAACAGCTCACCGATTGCCCATGAAACTTGTGTATTACGAGGCTTGTCTTTCTCAGGCAGACGCCACCAAACGGGAGAAGTATCTCAAAACCGCGTGGGGCAAGCGTTACATCAAAGGTCGACTCAACGACTATCTCACGGGGTAAAACTCGGTGACTTCAAGCCCGAGCACAAAGGCCAGATGGAACTCTACCTCCGCTGGTTGGCGAAACACGAGCAACAACCCGGCGAAGAACCGCCCCTCGGCCTCATCCTTTGTGCCGGTAAGAAGAAGGAGCAGATCGAACTGCTCGAACTCGGCCAATCCGGCATCCACGTCGCCGAATACCTCACGGCCCTCCCATCCCGCGAACTCCTCCGCCAAAAACTCCACACCGCCATCGAGACCTCCCGCGCCCGATTGGACAACCACCAAGGGGGTGAGGCATGACGACGTTCCCGAAATACGACCGCTACAAGGATTCCGGTGTCGAATGGCTCGGGGAGATTCGCAGAGGAAAGTCGATTTTTAGAATAGTGTTGGACAAGCAAATTGACTGCAATATCCGTATTTTTACCGAATTCAACGACATTTTGTCACGATTGATGAAATTTCAGGAGTTGAAGGAATCGGCGTAGAACAGTTAAAAATGGTGAGAAATGCAAAATAAAATGAGGGACACTTTGTTTTTTTCATCATCTCGTTGCCCTTCTTTCAATTTTATATTTCCATGGTAAATGTGTTGACGACTCCTTTACGAACATTGGGACACCTTTTGATGTTTCCTGTTGTGCTGGTGATATGCGGTCTGTTGGTTGGAATGGGGTCGGCATTGGCACATCCTGCTCAGGTGCATATCAAGATTTTGGTGGTGGTTTGTCAGTATGCGGATACGGAAACTCCTGAGCTGAAGAGTCGGCAGTGGGCGGATGAGTTGAATCTTGGGATCAATACGCTTTATGCGACCGCCACACATCAACAGGCTCCTGAGTTTGAGTTTATTCCAGTTCCCGGGGTGTTGGAGTTGGACGTTGATTATTCGCCGAGTGTGTCGATGGGAGATGATGTTTCGACTTTGGTTGATGATCCGGGGGTGATCGATCGGGAGGGTGTTCGTGCATTGGAATACGCACGGGAAATGGTGCCGGAGTACTTCGCACAACCTGTTTATCTGCTTGCTGTCGTCAACCGGCACAAGGAAGGACGTGCGCGTGGTTTGTTTGAATTTCCGCTGGTCTCAGAAGTTCAGGATGGTGTGAAAGTAAACGCCGCGATTTCGGTGATCTCTGATCCTTTGGCCGATTTGAGGCCGGACCTCTCTTCTTCGGACGGCGGGGCTGAGGTGGTCGATACGGATGGGGACGGATTGAGTGATGAACAAGAGATCTTGCTGGGAACCTCGCCGGACCGGGCGGACAGCGATGAAGATGGTTATTCGGATTGGGCGGAGGTCACGTTGGGGATCAGTGATCCTTTGAATTCGATCTCAAAAGTGAGTCTTCCTGACAAGAGTATCTCCTCCGTGGCTCATTTGGTGGGCCATCAGATCGGTCTTCCCGGGTTGCATCAGGACGAACGTTATGTGCGCCAATCATCCTTCGGCTATTGGGGCCTCATGGCGCAGGATAATTCTCAGGGATTGAGTGGGTTTACGCGGTTACATGCACAGTGGTATGATACCAGGCTCGGGGAACTGGTCATTGACGTGGAGCCGGGAGGATGGGAGGAACCTCTGTTTTATCTGGTGGAACCTTCGTTTCAGTTCATTGGTTCGTTTTTACCTTCGGGCGTGTTTGAACTCGTTCGTATTCGCAGGCCTTCACTCCCCGATGTGTTGCTGGAGGCGCGCCCCAAATTCAGTGTGGATGCCTCCAGGTTTGCGAATGGCTTTTCAGGTTTGGGGGATTTTTCAGGACTTCCTTCCAGTTATCAACCGGGTGTGTTGGTTTCAGAGATCGATCCGGCTTATGAAGGGCAAGTCTTTCCCTATCCCGGACAGTATAGTGTGCCTGTTGCTCGGGTGATGCCGCATGAGGAAGGCGATGTTTCAAGTCCTGGAAATGAGGATGTCCCAATCGCACTACAGGATGCCACCATTCAGGAACAACAGGTTTTTCGGGATGCCCATGGCCTGGAGATTCAGGTCGGTAAGTTTGATCGCTTTGAGGGGAGTTATGAAGTTTCCATCAAATCTGCTCCTCTTCCTTCTTTTGCGGATCTGACCATTACCGGTGCCTGGCTCGATAGTGCCGCCAATGGATACGGTTCCTTTTCGTTTGGTCGGGATGAACTTACGGGCGATCCTCGCCTGGGGGGAGACCCGGTTCATTGGGTGCAGCGGCCTGAGTTTCGTTGGACCCGTTCGCTTCCCGATGTCCGGCTTCATTCTGGGGCTTTGGAACATCGTGCAACCTTTCGCATTCAAAATGTCGGTACGGCTGATGCGTTTCATATTGAAGGCACGGTCTATGTCTTGCCTGCGTCCACCTTGCCGGTGGGGGATAGCATGTTCGATCCGGAAGTGTTAAACGCTTTGGCTTCATCTCGGGAAAAGGTGTTTCTTGAGCGTTTGAAAGCGGAAGAGCATGCTGAGGTTTCTGTGACGTTTTTTCCATCCGGGCCGGTTCAGGCCATTTTGATACTTGATCCGGCTTCGAACGAACTGGTCACTCACAATAACCGTCATCGTTCCGTTTTCTGGGCCGAATATGCTGCGTTGAACACCTTTTATCCAACGATTGAACAAACGGTGCAATTTTACAATGGGACAAGCTTTCATCACCATCTGGTGGCTCAGGTATCAGCTTTGCCCACCGGGTGGGTGGAGAGATTAACCGTTCCGGATTCGGACGATTTGAAATGGTCGACACCACTCCAGCCGGGAGGTTCGGAATCGTTTCAATTAAATATTCAACCACCACCTCCAGCAGAGACACAACTGGGAGTCATCGAGCGGATCATCATGGATACCTGGATGGACTATGGCGATGGAGCTGTGCCGTCGGGTGATCTTTCTTTGAAGGTGGTGTTATCTCTGCCAACAGACATTTAGCTGGAAATGCAACAAGAGGAAGATCAGACACTGTTGACGGGTGTGCTGACTGTTGGAAAAGAGGGAAACCCTGTCTTAAAGGATGGAGTCATCGCGGTTGAAATCACCGGCTCGAATGGAACTCAGCAAACCATCCTTGCCACGACATCTGCTGGTGGGCGGTATTCTGTTCGAGCGGTTACTGAAAGCGACACAGGCTATGCCGCCGTTGCCAACTTCATTGGCAATGATACCTACGCTCCATCTCATTCATCTTTGATTCAATGGGGAGCAGCCGTCCCTCCTGAGCAAGGTCAAATTCATATCAAAAGCATTCTGTATGAAAATGGACTCATTCACCTGGGTGTCTCCAACACATTCCCAACCCTCATCCATGTGCAACTCCTGGTCTCTGACAATCTGTTTCAATGGCGGGAGTTTGAACGCAAGGAAATCCCGCCAGGGGATTCCCAATGGACCGTTGACACGGCTACTCTTGATCAAACGGCCTTCTTTCGAATGGTGAATGGTGAATGGTGAATGGTGAATTATTTGCGGGTTTTTTTGATGATGGTGGTGAGGATGGCAATAAGCTGATTGGATTCATCTATGAGTTGAGATAGTTTTGATTTGGGAATTACGTTTGTGGTTGAAATGAGGCGAAGCCAGTAGTGGGTTTCGCGGGCTTCTTTACATGCTATAGAAAGTTTGGATGTAAAATCTGCCTGACTCTGGCTTGCTTGCGCTTCTTCTACGTTGGCTCCGATAGAGGTTCCAGAGCGAAGAACTTGGCCCGCCAGTATGCGCGATACTCCAGGTTTCTCATCCAATACCTGACAAAGGTTAATAATTCGTACAGAAAAATCAAAAGTCCGACCGACGATATCTATCCCATTCACCCCATACCTCCAATTCACTATTCACCATTCTCCATTCTCCATTTAATTCCCACCCTCGGTGGGCTTCAGCCATGGGGTTCCTGACCAGTACCATTTTCGGGCTTGCATGGATTCGACGTGGCTGTCGGTGAATGCGACGTTGCTGGTGCCGCCGCTGTGGCGCAGGTGGGGGCCGCCCCAGTTGGGATCACCCGCTGCTGTGACGCATCCACCGCAAGGTGAGCTGTCGCCGGGATCATGGACGATCCAGCAGCCTGCTTTTTCTTCGGAATCGACAGTGACGCATTTTTCGGGATCGGTGGTGTTGACAGGTTGACTGCCCCCATCGGTCATGTGAACGACGCTTGAGGGATTGCGCACATCGGTGTCCCTCAACTGACGCCATGTTTCCTTGTCCCACACGTTGGGCCAATCACACCCGCCGAGTCGAAAATTGACGCTGTAATTGGAGAGCGCACGGTCGGCTTGATCACTTGGGTAAATGCTGAACAGCTCGTTGAATTTACGGGTGCGCGTGGGGCAGAGCAGGAGATTGGTGGTTTGCTGGTAGGAAGCGAGAAAGTTGAACCAGGCTTTACGTTCCACATTTGAACCCCGGACAGCAAAGGTGAACACATAGCGTCCCTCATTGTCGTCGGAGTAAATGCGTGAAGCCAATCCCATCTGACGGAGGTTGTTCACGCAACTGATTTGCTTCGCTTTCTCTTTGGCTTTGGACAGTGCCGGTAAAAGCATGCCCGCCAGAATGGCAATAATGGCGATGACGACCAGGAGTTCAATGAGAGTGAATCCTGCGAGGTGTTTGGGTGGGTTTTGTTCAGTGGATTGCATGATGGTGTTTTTTGAGTTGAATGCACAGTCCATTGTCAGCTGTCTATTATTGCTTTAGTGGATGAGTGTGATATTTCTCCATACCTTCTCTAAAATCAAGGTCAATTGTTTGGGCGCAGTTCAAAAACCAGAAATCCATAACCGGAGGGGTAAGCTCCGTCTTGCACCCCCTTCAAACCTCAGTGCTTTGGAACCCTTTTCAAGCTGCAATGGAAACGTCACGGTCATTCGATGAACGATCGTCTCCCCCTGTTCCTTTGCTTTTACTCGGAAACGTTTTCAAGGGGAAAGTTTGGGGCGAGTCCCGCATGCGGGATCTCCCCTCCATTGTCTGAAAATGAACTGCGTCCTTGCTGGCTTTGTAGATTACTTTCTTGTTGCCTTGTTGGGGATTCCTTGATGGACTTGATCCCATCCTAATAATAGAAAAAATCCTATGCTGAAATTGCGTTGCATGTTGATGGCCACAGTCGTTTGTTTGACTGGTGGTTTGAACGGTGAAGACTGGAATGCCTTTCGAGGTTCTGATGGAACAGGGGTGAGTTCGGAG
>JAQCFT010000184.1 GCA_027619545.1 Verrucomicrobiota bacterium
TTTATTGGTTTACTCAGATTGCTTTATATGGAAATTTTTAATCTCGATCAGGTAGAACCTTTCACGACCAAAGACGGCTCTCAGATTCGTGAGCTGTTGGCTTATCGGAACTCGAGTATCCGGAATCAAAGTCTGGCCGAGGCGACCGTTCCGGTCGGTGGCAGCACGGATGAGCATTACCACGCCGACACAGAGGAAATTTATTTCATATTGGAAGGCCGGGGTAAAATGCGGATTGAAGGGGAATCACAAGAAGTGCGGGTCGGGGACGCCATCGCCATTTTGCCCGGACAAAAACACAAGCTTTGGAATACCGGTGACGTGCCTCTAAGATTGCTCTGCTCTTGTGCACCTTGTTACGAACACCGGGATACCATTATCACCGAATCCTGAGTTATATCATCTTTTATTGAAAATGTCCGAATCCTCTCTTCATATACGTTTGTTCATCAAATCATACTGTGGCTGGTGTCACGAAGCCATTGATTGGCTTAAATCACGCCATATCCCGTTTGAAACCCTGGAGGTCATTTCCGACCCATGCGCCATGAAAGAGTTGCGGGAGTTGACCGGTCGTACCATGACGCCATCCATCGATGTGAATGGTGAAGTGTTGGCGGATTTTGATGTGGACGAACTGGAGCAATGGTGGCGGGCCAAAGGATTTGACAAGCTTTCTTAAGCCGCTCAGGGTTGCATCAAATGGAGACTGTCACGACGCAACAAGCACGGCCACGCCTTCCGATCTGGTTGAGGCGGGCTTTGCCGACTGAGCATACCTTCGCACAGACCAGGGGGTTGCTGGATGAGCTGAACCTGCACACCGTTTGCGAAAGCGCGAAATGCCCCAATCATTGGGAATGCTGGAGCAAAGGAACTGCCTCCTTCATGATCGCCGGAGATCGTTGCACCCGTGCATGTGGTTTCTGTGCCATTTCGACATTGAAGCCACTGCCTTTGGACAAGGAAGAGCCGGAGCGTGTGGCCGAAGCCGCTGCGAGAATGAAGCTCAAGCATGTGGTGATCACCGCCGTTGCCCGGGATGATATGCCGGACGGGGGCGCCGAACATTTTCGGCAAACCATCGAAGCGGTCCGCTCGAGGTGTCCGGACATGGTGATCGAAGTGTTGACGCCTGACTTTTTGCTGAAAGAAGAAGCGGTGGATGCGGTGCTTTCAGCCCGACCCCATATCTTTAATCACAACATGGAGACGGTTCGTCGTCTCACTCCCGAAGTGCGGTCGCGCGCCACGTACGACCGTTCGCTGGCTTTGTTGGGAATGGTTCGGGAACGGGCCGATTATCGTGTGTATACCAAGTCGGGACTGATGCTCGGCCTGGGGGAAACTGAAGAAGAACTGACTCAAACGATGGATGATTTGCGGCAGGTGGATTGTGATATTCTCACGCTTGGACAGTACTTGCAGCCCAGCCTGAAGCATTTGCCGGTCAAAGAATACGTCCCCCCTGAAACATTTGATCAACTGGGTGAACGTGCCCGGGAGAAGGGATTTGTTCATGTGGCGAGCGGTCCCATGGTTCGCAGTTCTTATCATGCCGATGCCTTTAACGCGCATCGCGGATCTGTGGCAGAATCATCAAACCTCGAATCGTGAAATAGGCCAGCAGGACCATGAGAAATCCGGCCAGTGACCATGCGATGATGCGTACGATTCGTGTTCGTCGTTCGCTTTGGGCTTCCTCTTCAAAACGGGATGCTTGAAGCTCGATCATTTTCTTTTCGATGATTTTTTCCGCCTTGAAATCCCTTAAAGGAAACACTTTGAGAGAACGATCCGGCGTTCCTAGTTCTGATGGAAACTTTGGTCTTTCATCTGAGGTGGGCATGCGAAATCCGATGGAATTCCAATAGTCGGCTTTTTCCTTTGTCCAGACCCTATGCACCCCCTGATTACCAAACATGATTTTCAGGCGATGCCACAAAGCGTCTCGCATGGCAGATTCGGTGGTTGGATGCGTGAAAGCTTCGTGGTGTATCCAAGCTTCCTCGCCGCTGATTCGAATGCCCAGCGCACCCAACAAACGCCCGTCATCTCCTTCCACCAACTGGAATTCGGTCAGATGTTTCTCAAGTTCTAGTGGTGCATACAGAGCTGTTTGCCAGAGGCCGCGCAATACATCCAGATCCTCCAGCGTGGCTCGGCGAAAATGGAAATTGAATTCCGTCATGGCAGGCTTTCTGAATCTGGTTTTCCAGGCATTTCGCGTCTGGCGTTAGTGAGTTGGACTTCTATTGGATGGTTACGCCGACCGGACAGTGGTCGGATCCCGTCACCTCGGGCAGGATGAAGGCCGATTGCAGTCGTGCCCTCAGGTCGGGGGAAATGCAGCAATAATCGATGCGCCACCCGACGTTCCGTGCTCGGGCGCCGGCACGATAACTCCACCATGAATAATGCCCTCCCCCGGATTCGAATTCGCGAAAGGTGTCGATGAATCCGGCGTCCACCAGTTGGGAAAAGGACGCGCGTTCCTCCGGACTGAAGCCCGGGTTCTTGACGTTTTCTTTTGGGCGAGCCAAGTCGATTTCCTTGTGGGCCACATTCAAGTCACCGCAAAACATGACCGGCTTAATTTTTTGCAATTTAACAACATGTTGCCGAAAGGCGGCATCCCATGCGAGCCGGTAATCCAGTCTGGCCAACGCATGTTGGGCGTTGGGAGTGTAAACGTTGACGAGGATGAAGGATTCGAATTCCACATTCTGCACGCGCCCCTCCTGGTCATGCTCGGGAATGTCCAAACCATCCCAAACCTTCACGGGTTTCTGTCGTGTGAGGATTCCTGTGCCTGAGTAGCCTTTTTTGACGGCGGCATTCCAGTAGCATTGATAAGCGGAAGGCCACTCAATGTGGGTGAGCTGATCCGGCTGGGCCTTTGTTTCCTGCAGGCAAATGACGTCGGCATCCGCTGAATGGATGAAATCAAGCAGGCCTTTGCCGATGACAGCCCTTACCCCGTTTACATTCCAGGAGATGATCTTCATGAATCTTGATCCTCTCCCTGGCATTCGGGTGTGGCCGGCAATCCAAAGAATGCTTCCGCTGTTTCCGTCGTTTCCCTGGCCACTTGTTCAAAGGGTTTATCGGCGCAACGGGCGATTTCCCTTGCGATGTGTGGCAGGTGCATGGGTTCGTTGCGTTGTGTTTTGGGTTTGGGATCGAGATCCCGTGGCATCAGATAGGGCGCGTCGGTTTCGATCATGAGTCTGTTCGAAGGGATGCTTGGAATGAGTTCCTTCAAGTGTTGCCCGCGGCGTTCATCGCAAATCCAACCAGTGATCCCGATGTGACAGTCCAGGTCCAGAAGTTGGAAAAGTACCTTTTTTGAATCAGTAAAACAGTGGACGACGGCTCCGCTGATCTGTTCCCGAAAATTTTTCAAGATGGAAACGAAAGCATCCCCCGCGTCTCGTTGATGCAGGAACAGGGGAAGTCGATTCTCGATCGCCATTTCCAGATGGGCGAGGAAGACTTTTTCCTGAACGGATTTCGGTGAGAAATTTCGAAAGAAATCCAATCCACATTCTCCGACTGCGACGATTTCCTCTTTTTCGTGAAGCTCTTTCAATATCGTGTAGGTGTCTCCATTCACGTCCTTCGCGTGGTGTGGGTGAATGCCTGCGGTGGCATGAAAATACTGGTTATGGTCTCTTGCCAGTTCGAAAGCCTTTTGGCTGCCTTCTTCACTGGCGCCGGTGAGAACCATGCGACGTACGCCTTGTTCGACCGCTCGGTGAATGACATCACGGCGGTCTTTGTCGAAAGAATCGTGCGTCAGATTCAGACCGATATCGATCAGAGATGGAGTTTCTTCATTCATATGAAAAACGGCTTGCCTAACCTATCAACAGCTTCTTTTTTTCGGGGAGGCCTCATGCTTCCCGGAAGACCGGAGTTGGGAGTCCGGAAACGCCGACATCCGCAGAAAACAGTCCTCCTGCTTGAGGTTGTTCCAGGTGTCCGTTTTCGTCCAGATCGCGACTCGCGGTGGTGATGTACAGGGTGCGATAATCGTTGCCACCAAAGCAGCATGCAGTGACGCATTCCACCGGTAATTCCACTTTGCCGAGCAATTCGCCTGTCCTCGGGTTCCAACATCCCACACCCCATCCCGCCCAGAGCGCGACCCATAAGTTTCCGTTGGCATCAATGGTCATGCCGTCCGGATACCCCATGTCTTTTGGGATTTCGATGGCATGCCGGCGATTGCAGATTTCACCTGTTTCGGGGTCAAAATCGAACGCATCCACATGACGGGTCGGTGTGTCGATGTAATACATGGTGTGATGATCCTGAGACCAAGCGAGGCCGTTTGAAATGGTAACGGATTCGACTGTTTTTTTGATCTCGCCGTCGTTTGTTATGCGGTAAAGGCTGCCTGCGCCTTCCTCTTCCTTGCAGGACATGGTCCCCGCCCAGAGTCGGCCCTGCGGATCACATTTGCCATCGTTGAATCGATTGTCCGGCAGTCCCGGTTCAGGGTTCTGCAGGGGAGTGGTCTTTCCTGTGGCCGGGTCCAGCCGCATGAGGCCCGACTGGGTTCCTGCCAGCAACTGGCCTTTGGAAGTTCGAACCACACAGCCTACCCGTTGACTCAGCGCCCAGGTTTCGTTGCGATGTTCTTTTGGGTAGAATCGGCAGATTTTTCCCTGTTCGATATCAACCCAAACGATTGCCTGAAGGTTTTCATCCCAACCGGGGCCTTCGGCCAGGGTGGCTTTGCCGTCAAAAATGCATGATGCCTGATAGGTTTGCATGGGATTTGTTTTAGAGATTTGAAGCCAAGCCTGCAAGTTCGGGCTGGTAAAATGAATAAGCTGGCAAAAACTTCCGAACACTTTTATGGATAGTTTCAATATGCGTGTTTGCAGATTTGTTACCGGAGACAATGATTCACCTCGAATTGGGGTGGTGAATGAAAATAATCAGGTCATTGATGTGACTTCCAATGGGATAGAAAACCTGGCTGTCCTTTTTGACAGTTCCAGAAGAGCTGCCTTATTGGAAGAATTGAACCGGGCTTCGGTGAGTGGATTTTCGCTGGCGGATGTGCGTCTTTTGGCTCCTGTGGACAAACAGGAGGTATGGGCGGCTGGAGTGACTTATTTGCGTAGCAAAACCGCCAGAATGGAGGAGTCTGACTTCAGTGCCACGGCCTATGACAAGGTTTACGACGCGCCTCGTCCAGAGATTTTCTTCAAATCATTGCCGGAGAAGGTGGTGGCTGCAGGTGATCCCGTAGGGATTCGTAAGGATGCCTCGTGGAACGTTCCCGAACCTGAGTTGGCGTTGGTCTTGGATTCTGAAGGACGGATCGCGGGGTACTCGATTGGCAATGACATGAGTTCTCGGGATATCGAGGGTGAAAACCTGCTTTATCTTCCTCAGGCCAAGATGTATGACAGGAGCTGTTCACTCGGGCCATGGTTGGTGCTTGGTCCGGATGAAGAGACTGTGCGTGGCTGGACGATAGGAGTCAGCATTCACAGAAGCGGCAAGATAGTTTTTGAGGGGGAAACCTCCATCAATCAGATCAAGCGTTCATTTGATGAATTGGCGAACTACCTGTATCGATCTCAAACATTTACGTCCGGTGCGGTTTTGTTGACCGGAACGGGCGTGGTGCCGGATGATGATTTTACATTGGAGGAAGGTGATCAGGTTGTGATCAAAGTCTCCGGTGTGGGCGAACTTTCAAACCCGGTTATCCGGGTATGAAATGGTTCTGACTGTGTAAAAGAAGCTTTTGACACTTTGTCTCGTGTAGTACATCTCCTCCTCGCCTCTTGACCGGATGCAGCCGGTGGACTTTTGTGAGTTTCGGACGGTTTCCTTTCGGGCAGGCTGTCTCTACCGCATGTAAACCAAGGAATATGAATACAAAAAATACATTTAAAAGCGCCATTCAATGGCTTGCGGCCATTGTTCTAATCACCGGTATGCAATCTTCTTCGCTGCGTGCGGCGGAAGAGCCTGAAGCGGCCGAAAAACCAAAGTGGGAAACCAACGCTTCCGTCGGTTTTACCCTGACTCAGGGGAACAATGACACCTTGTTGGCCACGGCGAGTATTCTGGGGTTGAAAAAGTGGGAAATGAACGAACTGAGTCTGGGGGCTGATGCCAGCATCGGTGAAGTCGAAGGTGTCAAGAACAACGAAACCTTGCGCGGGTTCTGCCAATACAACCGCTTGTTCACCAACGATCGGACCTATGCATTGATCAATACGTCCATCCTTCACGATGCGATCGCAGACGTCGATTACCGTTTCACGGACAGTCCTGGTTTGGGTCATTATTTCTTCAAGGGTGACAAATTTGAACTCAGCGGGGAACTTGGTCCGGGTTTTGTTGCTGAAGAAGTGGGCGGAGTGACCGACCAGTATATGTCACTGCGTCTCGCCGAATCCGCCAAATATAAAATCAGCGACCGAGCCAGAATGTGGCAAAAGATCGAATACGTGCCCCAGGTTGATCAGTTTTCCAACTACTTGATTGTTGCTGAAATTGGGGTGGATTCTGATTTGACCGAGAAACTCGGTTTGCGTCTTACCCTCCAGGATGTGTTCGATAATGAACCTGCAGCAGGGCGTAAAAGCAATGATCTCAAGGTGGTTTCAAGCTTGCGCTACAAGTTTTGATGTAAAGCCGGAAAGGTCTTCTTTGGGATTCAGTCCCCGACATTCTACATTGTCCTATATTTGTTGATGACAAAGGTCCGTTATACACAAGTCATTCCCGTTTGCCTCGTGGTCCTGTTGGGCGCCACTTTGTTGGTTGGTACTGGTTGCCGCACAGGTTACTACGCTGTCATGGAGAAATTTGGGAAGCACAAACGGGATCTTTTGAGACAGTCGCTGACCGATGCCAGCGAGCAACAGCGTGAAGTGGAGCAGCAGTTCAAAGACGCGCTGACAAGATTGCAGGAACTGACAGGAGCCTCCGGTGGAGAACTGGAGGAAAGGTATCAGTCCTTCACAAAGGAATACGAGAAAAGCCGCACTCAGTCGGAAGGTGTTGCAGCGCATATTCTAGAAGTGGAGCATGTTGCCAGGGATTTGTTCAATGAGTGGGAAACCGAGTTGGGGGAAATTCAAAGCAGCACTCTCAAGCAGAAGAGTCGGTCAAAGCTTCTCGAGACCCAGGCCCGATTTGAGAAAATGCGTCTGTCCCTTTTGAAATCGGAACAAGCCATGGAGCCTGTTCTGATTCAAATGAAAGATTATGTCTTGTATTTGAAGCACAATCTGAATGCTCAGGCCATAGGATCCCTGAAAGACGAAACCTTCCGAATAGAAGCCGAAATCACCCAACTTATCTCTGAAATGAACCGCTCTATTGAGGAAACAGAACAATTTATTCTAATTTTGGAAAATGAAGCTGGCACAACAGATCGATAAACTATATCATCTCCTGCGCCAATTGGAGGAATGGTTTAACTCAGACATAACATAAGGACCCGTCTAGTTTTTTAACCTTAGACAAGATATGAACAATATGAAGAAACTAATCAAATTCCGTGCGTTCTTCGCCACATTCGCAGTGATGGTGGCAACTGCCGGATTCATTGGGCTTGCCAACGGGCAGGCAGTAACAAACGAAAGACGCAATCAATCGTCTTCGTTCGATCAGGCAAAAGGTGACTACTACAAAGGCCGGTCGCCTTTCATCAAACGGCTCTTTGGTGGAGGTTCCGATTAGGAACCCGAACCCGAACCGACCCGCCAGCCAGCACCTGTTGCGCAACCTGTCAGAGGCTTAGGCCCCTCTTATACCACGTATGAAGAAGATGGGCGAAACTTTGTTAAGGGGTCGATGTCTTTCCCAACCGGGATGCAGGGACATGACGGCCTTTTGCTTGAGAAAGTTGTTCCTGCTGAAGTCATGGTTGGTCATCCTTTTGCTTATGAGTATCGAGTCATTAATCTGACTTCCTACCCCATTCATCAAGTCATGGTGATGGACAGAGTTACTGACAATTTTAAGATGACTGACGCCGATCCTGATCCCGCCAATCTCAGCGATGGGGTGGCCCCTGGAATCTGGGTGAAATGGGCGCTCGTGAAACGAGGATCATCAAGGTCAGCGGCACAGCACCAGAAGAAGGCACGATCACAACCTGTGGATGGGCGACTTACAGTCCGATCCTCTGCGAACCCATCCGAGTTGTCAAAGCTGACCTGCAACTGGTCAAGGAAGGTCCGGCAAATGTGACACTGTGTGACCCCATTCTCTACACAGTTCGTGTCACAAACACGGGTAGCAGTGTTCTTACCGGAGTTCGTATCACGGATGAGTTGGAAGAAGGCTTGACCACCAATGGCAGCCGCAGTGCCTTTGCAGATATCGGGACATTGCGTCCGGGTGAAACGAGAACGTTCAACGTGGAAGCCAAGGCCTCCAGGACCGGCGAGTTCACCAATGTGGCTAAAGTTGTCACCGCTCAAGGTGTCGAAGCCCAGGATCAGGTAGTCACCAAGGTGACCGCACCGTCTCTGTCGATCACATGCACAACTGACGAAGAACGTTTCGTCGGCCGTCCGATCCAAGCCTGCTTCACCGTCACCAACAATGGCGATTCAGCGAGCGAAAACACCATGGTGGAATTGGCCATTCCTGCTGGTTCCAGTTTCCGTGGTGCCAGCTCAGGTGGTCGCCTGGTGGGTGATAAAGTTGTGTGGGATCTGGGCTCCATCGCAGCCGAAGCGAACAAGGAAGTCTGTGCCAATTTTGTTGGAACAGAAGTGGGTAACCTAACCTTTACCGCTACCGCTTCCGGAGATTGCAGCAATCCTGTGAGAACTTCATGCTCCTCCAAGGTTTCAGGTATTCCTGCCGTGTTGCTCGAAGTCATCGACATTGATGATCCTATCGAAGTGGGAGCCAATGAAACTTATGAAATTGTTGTCACCAACCAGGGATCCGCAAATGATACCAATATCAAAATTGTTTGCACACTGGAAGACTCACAACAGTTTGTCAGCGCAGGTGGCGCGACTTCCGGAACGGCGAATGGACAGGTGATCGAATTCGCTCCTCTGCCAACATTGGGTGCCGGACAAAAAGCTACCTGGCGTCTGATTGTGAAGGCTGTGAAAGCTGGTGACATCCGATTTGGTGTTCGAATGACCACTGACGAAACGGAACGTCCTGTTGAGGAAACCGAATCGACCCACCAATACTAATCGGTATCACAGGTCTTTAAATCATCACTCTTAACACGAAGCCGGCAGTCATGCACTGCCGGCTTCTTTTTGTTTGGATGTCGCGCTTGTATTTTTTTTGTAAACACCTTTGAATGGTTGTAATCCAGACGACAACCCAATCGACGTGAAGGTTGTCTTCGGGGTCTTTAAGCATGAATCTCAGGTTTCCTATGAACAATCGCACGAATTCGATGATACATCTGGCGTCCACTCTGGTAGTGGTCCTGACCGGTATGATGGCTTTTGCCTCCATCCAGGCTCAGACACCTTCTCCTTATGCATTTCATTTGAAGGAGAACGACAGGATTGCCTTTATCGGAGACACGTTGTTGGAGCGTGAGCAGATCTGGGGGCAGCTGGAAACGCGCCTGACTGTCCGGTATCCACATCAGAACCTTGTGTTCAGGAATCTGTCCTGGAGCGGAGACAATCCCGCCGGCCAATCGAGAGCGAGTTTTGATTGGAGCAAACCCAGGGATACCTGGCAGGACTCGGTTTTGAAAGAAGTGGAAACCTTCCGTCCCACTGTGGTCATGTTGGGTTATGGAATGGCTTCTTCATTGGAGGGGCGTGCCGCGCTTCCGCAGTTTCGATTGGACATG
>JAQCFT010000185.1 GCA_027619545.1 Verrucomicrobiota bacterium
ATTGGCACTTATTAAACGGGCTGATAGCATTGACCGTCTTCGCCGGAGGTTGGAAAACCTGAAAATTTGATGTACCAGGATTTATTACCATTGTTTAACCAATTGTTCCTCGAAAATCTATTGAAGCCTACAAACATATTCGGATTACGTTTTCTAAACATCCGACGCGCAACCTGTAATGAAAAGTGACGTGATTCATGAGTGCGAAGGATTGGATCGAGTTGATTCGCTCTCAGTTCGCCAAACCTTTTCACCAGTGCTGCGTGCCACTCTGATTTGAGTGTTTCCGCCTCCTGTGGAAAGGCATCTAAGTAATGAGTGTAAGTATGATCGTTCATCGAAATAGGCTCTATGGGATGAAAGTGTGATTTTTCTAAAGCCTCAAACTTACCCTTGTGGTGATCAAATGTCTGTTTTGTAAAATTCATTTCATCCTTGTTTAGCCCTAGTAGAGAGATCGCGAACATTGAAATACGCTCATCCGCCAGTAGTCCATGAAGTCCCAACTGAAACAATTGAGATTTAGGGATATCAATGTAGCCTTTGCCAGCATACCACAATGTAAAGGCATCCTCTTCGGGTTGTGGATAGTTTTCAGTGGAGATGCTTTTTGTGACACTCCATTTCATAGGTTCGGTTGGAGGGAATTTTTTGGTGGTTGCTCTCCAGTTCGCCAAAATGGGTTTCATAGCTTCTGGAACATATTGATCTAATCCTTCCCTAAGAGGTCCACTGCTCTTGGCAATATTTCCACCTTTCATGCTGACGATCAGTCCAGATTTAAAGCGTTCCAGAACAAAAACTAAATTTTCTGTCCGCAGATTCTCTTCCGGATTCTTAGAAAGTGCCCCATCTGTCATGCCAGAGAGCATCGAGAAAGACGAGTTGTTATCACCTGCCCAAAAGTAGGCCGCCCGCGTTGGATCAAGTATTCTGTTTACCTTGTTTTCAAGGTTAGCCCTTAGTTCGGTGAATCGTTTTATCAAATCGTCATTAACAGGGGGCCAATCGAATCCGACTGATTCTATCGTTGTTCTACCTCCAATAATCTTTTCTTCTTTGGTATGGTAAGAAAACTGCATCAGACTTGCTTTTAGCATATCGTAGTCATAAATCGCTTGAGCCAAGTCTTTGTTTAGATCGATCACTTGTTGGTGTGTCATACCCAACAAACGAGCAAAGGCTCCATTAATACGCAGTCGGGATGAAGATGAACTAGACCATGTAAATTGTTCTACCGGGTATAGCTCAAGCAGTGAGTCAGGGATACGTTGATAATCGGAATCCTCTACCCAAGGATAATACTCCACTTCAAACCCTCCATCTTCCTCGGACATCAAATACTTCTGCGCCTTGATGTCATTTGGGTAGGGCCGGAGTTTGGTTGTCTCGATAGCTGAATTTGGTGGTGTATCGTCGAGTGGATCATTTGTTTGTTCCTGAGTGAGTCCGGCTGTGACAAGGGCGCAGCTCAGTATGAGGGCGGCGAATAGGATGCCGGAGGTGGATTGTGAAATCGGGTTCAGTGAGCTGCGATGATCGGCGGTTTGGTCGAGTAGGGTTTCGACGCGGTGGACGAGTTGGTGTTTTCGGAAGCCGATGGCGAGGCCGGTAATCATGAGGTCGTGTTGGTGCCATTTGTTTGAAACTTTGGCCAGAGTTTGGGCATAGTCGAGTCCGGTCCATTGTTGGAGAACATGGTTGTCGCAGAGTTCTTCGCGGGCACGGCTCAGTTCGGCGTGCATCCAGTGGTAGAGGGGATTGATCCAACAGATCGTGCGTCCGATGCGTTGGAGTAACCAGACCCAGTGATCGCGGCGTTGAATATGGGCGCACTCGTGGATCAGGATTTGTTCAAGTTCAGGGGGGCTGATTTCCTGCAGTTGGGGAAAAGGCAAAAGAATGGAGGGATTCCATGTCCCGATCACCATGGGGGTGGTGATTCGATGGGATGTATGAATTCGGAGACAACATTTCATGTCGAGGTTATCGACCGTACGTTTCAGGATTTCCGTGGTTGTCCGTTGGTTGATGGGAGAGGAATGGCGGATGATCTGTCTCAGTCGCCACCAGCCGATCATCCATCGTGAGCAAAGGAACAAGGTTCCCGATAACCAAGTCCAGAAAAGCGCTGCTTTCGCCGGATGGATCCATTCTCTCAGGGTTTTCTTGTCCTGGTTCGACGGGATAGGGACAGTGGGTGGAGTTGAAAGTTGAGTCGTTGTTGAGAAATGGGTACCCGGTTGGGATGTTTCGTTTTTGTCCAGAGCAGGTTCGATGGTTGGAGTAGCAGGTGTTGATGCAGCACGGGAATCGAAAACAGTGTTGTGTTTTTTGTTGCTTGGCGTCCAGTTCCAGTTCATTTCCTGAACGATCCAGGTGGCGGTAGGGAGCAGCCAGATTCCGATCAACATGTTCAGCCAAATCTGGTGCCGCCATGCGGCGCTTTTACGAAACAGCAGGAGTGCGATGATTCCGGCAGCCAGTATTATGACCGAAGACAGGGCCATCCAGATGAGAAAACCGTCGAAAAAGGCGGGAACGTTCATTTTTTGTTTCCTTTCTTTGCTGCTTGTTGGATGAGGGTTTGAATGCGGTCTGATTCGGCTTTGGTCAGGCCTCGGCTTTCAAGCAGTGTGAGCACCAGGTCTTCGCTTGAACCGGCAAAGGCTTTTTCGATCAATTGATTGACCATGTTGCCCAGGGTCTTTTTGCGTGCGGTGGTGGCGGAGTAATAGTGGACACCCGCATCTATGCGACGTTTCAGCCACCCTTTTTGGGTGAGTCGGTCCATGAGGGTCAGAATCGTGTTCCTTGCCACCTGACGTTGGGATAAAAGACTTTCCCACACTTCGCTGACGGTGGTTTCGCCACGTTCCCAGATTTCCTGCATGATCTCGAGTTGGCTGGGTGAGAGGTCCGGAAGATCTGTTTTCTTTGGTTTTGAGTGTACGGTCATATGGTGTCCTACAAGTGTAGGAGTATCGTTGCTTACAGGTGTAGGTTTGTCAATGAGAATTTTTTTGGGCCCGTCGGTGAATTCACTTCAGCGGTATTTCGGCATAACGCTGGTTTGCGTTAAAATAGCTAGACTAGCCAGAATTGTGAGCTAAGTTGTTCTCATGACATCGTGGTCGCTTCAAGATGCTAAGAATAAATTGAGCAAGTTGGTGGATTCTGCCCTTGAGGATGGGCCTCAAATGATAACCCGGCATGGTCAACCCACTGTTGTAGTTCTTTCCATGGAAAAATTTCAGCAGATGGCTCCAAGAGAAACGTTGGCTGACATATTGCAGGAGTGTCCAGTCAAAGGGTGGGGTGTTGATCGAAGCGAAGATACGGCAAGAGATTTCCTGCTCCAGTAGGACTGCGCATGACATATCTCGTGGACACCAATGTGCTGAGTGAACTGTGTCGACCAAATCCTCATCAGGGAGTGATGGAATGGTTTCGACGGAATGACTCAGAACTAGGTGTGAGCGTGCTCACAATGGGGGAACTCGTCAAGGGTATCCAGTTGCTGAATCGTTCAAAACGCCGTTCGCAGATTGAGAATTGGTATAGACGGATCGAAACGTGGACTGAGGGAAGGTTATTTCCTGTGTCGGGATCTGTCATGAACCGATGGGGTGCTTTCTACGCTTATCATCAAAAAAAAGGCCGAAAGTTAAACCTGATGGACAGTCTTATTGCGGCAACAGCTCTCGAATACCAGCTTGTCATCGCCACCAGAAACGAATCTGATTTTCCTGATGGTGTGGATGTCCTAAACCCATGGAAATCCTGATTGAACACCTTAATCTTTTTTGCGGAATCGGATCATGTAGTTGTCTTTGAGGAGGTCGTAGGAGGCGACTTTTTCGAAGCGGGCGGATTCGACTTCTGCTGAGAAGATTTCTTCACCGGCACGGACGTGGTTCATGATCCAATCGGAGCTTTCTCCTTCGACGCGTTTGAAATCGACCAGGATGATTTCGCCTCCTTTTCGCAGGGCTTTGTGGAGGGAAGCCAGGGTGTTGCGGGGAAATTCAAAGTGGTGGTAGGTGTCGCAGATGAAGACCTTGTCCACGGAGTTTTCCGGGAGGTTGGTGGATTTGGCGGTGCCGAGGACGGTTTTGATATTGTTGCGTCCGGTTTCCTTGGCGCGGTTGAGGATGTTGGAAAGGAAGACGGGGACGATGTCCACGGCATAGGCGGTTCCTTCTTTGCCGACCGCGTCCGCGAACAATCCGGTGTAGATGCCGGTGCCGGCTCCGATGTCGGCGACACTCTGGCCGGGTTTGATGTCGATGGTTTCAACGACTTTGTTGCGGAGGGCGTAAACTTCCCGACCTTCGGTTTCGAAACGTTCCACCCATTGACTGACGTCGAGGTCGGCCGCCAGGAAGTTGTCGTTGACGCCGGGCTTGACGCTTTTCTCGCTGGAGAGATCCTGGGCGAATGCGGTGGAAAGGATGAACAATGCAGAGAGTGCGATGATCTGGTTTTTGAAAGAAAGCGACGACAAAATGGAATCAGATTTCATATGAGTTTTCTGTATCTGAAGGATTTAATTTTGTCCAATCCTTACCCGTTCAATATGACGGGGGGGCGTAGTTCATTTTTTAGACAATGGAGGGGAGAGTTCAACTCATCCCAAACTTTCCCCTTGAAAACTTTTCTGAGCAAAAGGAATGGAACGCGGGGAGACTATCGTTCATCGAATGACTGTGGCGATTCCATTGCAGCTTGAAAAGGATTCCAAAGCACTGAGGTTTGAAGTGGGTGTAAGACGGAGCTTACCCCTCCGGTTAAGGATTTCTAATTTTTGAACTGCGCCCTGGTGGGGGGATGTGATGCTTTTTGCACGTTCGCGGACTCGCGGCAGAGGGTCCCTTCCTATTCTTTCTCCGTTCTTTGCAGATCATAGATGACGATTCCCTGAGAGGCGTGCCGAGCGGCCGGATCTTTGGCTCGTGCAATGGCGACGGCGCGGTCGCGGGCATTGTCGTCGAAGCGGTATTTTTCGTGCAGGTCGCGGTGGATGGCGGCTTTTTCTTCGTTGCCGAGTTCGGCGTGGATCAGGGACAGGTTGTAGTGGGCTGTCTGGTTTTCGGAATCCAGTTTCAAAGTGTTTTCAAATTGTTGGATGGCGAGTTCCAGGAATTGCTTTTCGCGTTCGGGTTGTCCGCGTTCGAGTTTGGATCGGAGGTAGTAGGTTTGTCCGAGTTCGTTGATCACGACGTAATCCTTGCTGAAATCGAACCCGCGTTCATCCAGTTCGACGTAGCGGTCCTCGAGGATGCTTCGGTAATTTTGGATGGCTTCGTCGAGTTCACCGTTTTGAGCGTGGACTTGTCCGGTGAACCAGGCCACGGTCCAGCGTGGGGCAGGGGGATCGAATGTGGCGGCGCGTTGTAAAGCGCGGGCAGCATCGTCGACGCGGCCTTCTTTGAAGAACACTCGAGCCATATTGACCGGACCTTCCGGGCGTGCGAGGGCTTCCACCTGTGTGAAGGCGGCGGCGGCTTGTTTGAGTTCGCCTTTGTCGCTGCCGGCCGAGCCTTTGAGGAGGAGACCGATTCCGTAGTCATTCCAACGTTGCCACATTGGAAAGTTTTCGGGATGGACTGGAACGGTGGCGTTTTGCGTGGCGGCCGTTCCTCCTTGAACGGGGAATTCGACCAAGTCCTCGGCCATGATAGTTATAGGCAAGTCATTTGAGTAATCCTGTCCATATACATGCTGCATGTAAGTGGTGTCGAATTTGCGGTAATTCAACCGAACCCGCACCTTGAGGGATTGCTGCTGGTTTTCCGGGACTTTAAACTGATAATGCACGACAGAGGCCGCTCCCGGAGGGATCTGATTGTTGTACAGCGGCGTGAAAATATCGGCGGCATTACGACGGTCGATACGGTTGCCGTTTTTGTCCAGCATGTAGACGTTCACGAAGTGGGACCAGGGGTCGACTCGGTGTTCTTCGTCCACACTTCCGCTATGGCCCAGAACCTTTTCATCGTCCTCCACTTTGACCTCCAACCAGACTTGATTGGAGTCAACGGTTCCTTGAGTGAAGATGTGTCCCAGTTTCAGGGTGCGGATCACCACTTCAAACAGGTAAGTCTGCCCGGGTTTCAAGGTAGGAATTTCAGGCCTGATCGGGGCGGTCAGAGGTGAGTCTACTGTTCCTCCTTCCTTCACACCAAAAAGGTCTACCCGCAGGTTGCCCTTGTGAAACTTTTCCTGTTCTTCATTGACCCACGCAGGAGCCTTTCTCAGGTGAGGCAGCGCAGTGTTGGAAGACGGAAATTGGTGGTCATGGATTTTCAGTTCACCGGATTCATCGAAGAACCGGGCCCCGAAATCGGCTGACGTTTCCAGTTTCATGTGGCAGTCGTTGCAGTTGGGTTCAGCTTTGGGAGGGTAGTAAAAAGCCCGTGCGTTGCTGCCTGAGACACCGCTTAACAGAAAGTTGTCGTAGTGGTTTTGTCCTCGCAGCCAGTCTTTGTATCCGGTGAGTTCGCCCGGGAGACTGACTTTGTGGCAGACCGAGCAGTATTCGGCTTCTTTATGTAATGGTTTGAGGAATGTTTTATTGTGGAATGCGGGTTTCGCTTTGACCATCAGCTCGTTGACTTTCTGTAGGAATGGATTGTCGCTGAAAGCAAACGGGTAGTGAATCGGTTCTTCGATGGTATAGGCCGCATTGCCTTTGGTGCTGTTGATGTGGGTGATGGAGTGGCAGACGGTGCAGGTCACCCCGGCATTGACCGTTGGATGGTTGCGCATGTCAAAATTTGGATCATCGAATGCACCGCTCAGGAATGGCACGACATCGTGGCAGCCTGCACACCAGCGTGAGGCTTTGACATCGCCGTCACGTTCCATCAGGAGGTCTCTCAGTTCCTTGATTGAGAAAAGGTAGGGCTCGTTGTTGAAGGAGCTGAAATGATGGGAGCTGTGGAACCAGTCGTTGTAGGCGTGTTCATGGCATCTCTTGCAGTATTCATCCATCATCAGGGTTTTGGCAGGGATGAAATTGCCTGTGGCTGTGCGAGCCAGAGAAGGTTCAAAGTATTTTTCTCCCTCCTTGGGCCCTTCGACATTCCAATTACGGGGGTCTTGTTGGTGGAGACCAGCCATGGCGACGACTGCCACACCGACAGCGACAGCCCAACCGGCTCCGATTTTCCACTGGATGCGCGGGCCGGCAAGTCGATGCAACACGTAGAGCCAGATGGCGAGGACTGGCGTGATGACATGTGCCCAGTAAAGCCAGAGGCGAGTGTTTGGGTTTCGAATTTCAAACCCTTCCACCCGCATCAATGCAAACCCTGATATCAAGAGGATCAATGAAATAACCAGCAATCCGTAACCTACCTTGACGGCCCTTCGATTTTTCCGGTTGTAGGCAAGTTTCAGGTGGGCAAAAGCGAAAGCAAGAAATGGCAGCACCAGGATGATTCCAAGGACCAAATGGGCCAGGAACATGTATTGGTAAAAATAGTTTTGATAGAGTTCCTCGTTCCACCATTCGAGAAAGGTGATGGCACTCAGGTAAGCGGAATTGGCTCCCAGAACCGCAAAAAGGCCGAAGACCACATACAGTAATATATGCAGGCGTGGTCCCATGGTGGGACGGTACCGCTTCTTGTTTGGAGCTGGATTCTCTTCGCGCATGGCATCTATGAAATCCGGATGTTTGAATGATTGCAATGGGAAAACACAAAACGGACGCCGGAAAATCCTGCGTCCGTTTTAAAGGAACTTGTTATGAGCGTTGAAAAATTAATTTTCTCCTTCTTCGACTTTCCAGGAATACTCGACGAGATCCCCGGATTCCCCTTTGGTTCCGAATTCCAACCCGGTGTATGTTACTTTGATTTTTTCGAAATTCAGACTGAAGCTGTCCATGGGCAGCAATTCAGGATTGTCCATGCTGACTTGGTAGCTGGTGACGAGGACGTTGGTCAGCTCGTAGCGGTAATAAGTCATTTCTCCACGTTCGGTGGCGACAGTCACATCCAGTGTCACACGGGGTATGACCCGTCCAGTGGCAACGGCTTCGGCCAGTTTGGGAGAAGATTTGTCGAGTTCCTTGGCTACCGTCAAATCGCCAAATACGGCAGCGGAGCGTCTGCGGGTGGAACCCGATGCGCCTTGTTTGGGTTTGTGGATGCCCTGGTTGAAGGACAGGATTTCGATCCATCCCTCATGGCCTTCTGATTTGGCTTCGCCGTCAATACCGTCGAACTTGACATAGGCGGCGGCGTTGATTTGGGTGATGGTGATAATGGCCAGCAGAAGTCCGGCGATCCGTTGAGTGAGTTTGTTGTGCTTCATAGTTGTTTGATTTCTGTTGTTTGCAACAAAACTGATAAAGCTTGATGTATGCCATGCTCATTTCTGAGAAAAAGGCCGGGTGGAGGGTTTCTATTTTTGAACCGCAGATGGTCACAGATTCACGCAGATTTTTTCACATGATTTTCAAGATGTGATGGCACGTGGGAAGTCTTGGGCGTCCGATGGGTTGAGGCGTTTCGATTACGGCCTGATAGCAGGCTGAAAGGTATGAGGTTCGAAGTGGGGGGAAGATGGAGCTTGTTCTTTCGGTGGCGGGTTCACCTGTTTTGTTTTTCTGACGTCTCGCCAGGTGAGTCCGAACTTTAGGAGGTATTTTCTCAGGCGATCTGAGTCGTTGGGGGATTTGAGTTGTTGGCGGCTGACGGAGAACAGGCGGCGTCCGGCTTCGGCCATGGTCGGGGCTTCGTGGCATGTTTTGAGTACGGCTGCGAGCTGTGCTTGATCGAACAGGTCAAGGTTTTTGGATAGGGGTTCCGGAAGGACGCACAAGTGTGTCTGGTCAGGAGTTGGCGCTGCCTGGACAGTGTGGTGTGACCAAAGTGTTTTCAGTCGTGCCGTTTCTTCCTGCACGTCCTGACAAGTGATGCGTTTGCCTCCGGCCAGGGTGGCCATGCGGGAAACGGCAGCGTTGAGGTCGCGGAAGTTTCCTTTCCAAACCGCCTCCGGGCTCAACGCGAATTCCAGGAATCTGTCTCGCGCTTCTTTGTTCATGGTGATGCGTTGCCCGGTTTTGTTCGCATAACGCGTGAGTTCAAAATCGAGATTGGGTTCCAGGTCTTCACGCCGGTCGCGCAGGCCGGGTAAGTGAAAAGTCCACAAATTAATGCGGGCGAAGAGATCTTCTCGAAACTGTCCTGTTCGTACAGCGTTCGACAGATCTCGATTGGTGCCGCCAATGAGTTGGAAATCACTTTTCACCTCGCTGTCCGATCCCAGCGGGAAAAAGCGTTTCTCTTCAATGGCTCGTAGAAGCATCGCTTGTTCGTCCAACCCCAGTTCACCGATTTCGTCGAGAAACAGCATGCCCTCGTGAGCGGATAACAGGCATCCTTTGCGCGCGTTCTGAGCTCCGGTGAAGGCACCTCGTATGTGGCCGAACAGATTGCTCATGGTGGATTCGCCTCGAAGGGTGGCGCAGTTGACCTCCACAAACGGTCCGGTCAATTGTCTCCGCGCCTTTTTGAGTTCATAAATGCGACGGGCAAGGTGGGATTTACCGGCTCCCGTAGGTCCCATCAAAAGCATGGGGGCCGTCGAGCGAACCGATACTGTTTCCATTGATTCTATCGAGCGGTTGTAGGACTGGTTGCGGGTGGCGATGCCTGATTTGAGGAAATCCAGGGCTTCGTCCTTTTCTTCCTGAAAACGATCGG
>JAQCFT010000002.1 GCA_027619545.1 Verrucomicrobiota bacterium
ATATTCAACGGGATCTTCGTATGGCACGATGGCAAGAATTTCTGCTTGAAAGCGATCCACGTCGCGGGGTGTGCTGCCGATGTTCTTAACCGTAATCCATTTGCTCATGGCTGGAATGCCATCATACATTTCGTAGTGTACGGTGACCGAAAGCTCTTTCATCCAGTCTGGCGTGGGGTTTCCATCCTCCAGCTGATCAGGCGCTTTGTAGTGCATCTTCAATGAGCGACCTTCGGGGGGCCAGGTTGCGTTGGGGGCGTGGTGTCGTACGCGCTTCCATGCCATTCTTTCTTCGGGGATACCCTGTTCAAAATATGTGAATTGAAAACTGCCGGGCCAGGATCGCATGGTATCGATCCATTCCGGGGTTAAGTAAGCATGGTTTGGCTGTCCGGAGAGGCCGCCGATGGCGACGGGAATCTCATCGAAAGTGATTTCTGCTTCCGGACGAACGGATCGAAGCAGCGTTTCACCTGTCATGAGGTTGTCGAATGATACGGTGGCTGCATTCGGTGCGATTTTCCATACCCTGCGGATCAGACCGTTTTCAAGTTGAATGGTAGCATCTGCAGCATTCTCCGAAAACGTGGTTTTGAATGTTTCGGGTTCAATCATCCAATCGTTTTTTGGGATATAATTTGCGGGGCGATCGCATTTGGCTACCCATGCAATCGCCAGCATGAGCGAAAGAATGATTAGGTTGGTAATTGCCCGAGTGTTCAACTTACTGGTTTTTTTGGAAACCGGTTGTTTCGACCTTGCGGATGGATCTTGAGTGCTGGATGACATTGGTTCATCATCAACAAACTTGATGCGAAGCTCAATCGTTTAACGTCCAAGGCCAGATTTAATCCCGATCCATCCATGACACATTCTTCAAAAACTTGTTTCATTGTGAATCCCTCTGCCAAAGGGGATCGGGCGCGTTCCTTTTTGTTATCCAGACAGGTATGGCATTCAATCGGCGAAATATTGGAAACGCGTGCACCGGGGGATGGGGAGCGATTGGCCGCTCAAGCGGTCCAGAATGGTTATACCACAATCATCGCAGCCGGTGGAGATGGGACGGTCTTGGAGGTGTTAAATGGAATAATGCGCGACTCCAGTTATCCGGAAAGAGTTCGTTTGGGTGTGCTTCCTTTGGGGACGGTCAATGTGTTTGCAAAAGAATTGCGGATGCCTGTTTCCCTTGAATCTTGTCGAGAGGTTTTCATTCGATCCAAGACCAAGGAGCTCGATTTGCCTTTTGTCCGGTTTGATCATGAACACAGAGGTAAGAGCAGGCGCTATTTCGCCCAGTTGGGTGGAGCCGGTTTGGATGCGCTTGCCATCCAGGCAGTGGATTGGGAGTTAAAGAAACTTTTTGGGCCGCTTGCCTATGTTTGGGCGGGGTTAAAGGTGATTTGCCGGGAGCTGCCATTTATTCAATGCCGAACAGGAGAGGGAAGGCAGGTGAATGGAACCATGGTGCTGATAGGAAACGGTTCTTTTTATGGTGGGCGCTTTCGAGTGTTTCCCAATGCAAGTTTAACCGATGGGTTGCTGCATGCCTTGGTGTTTCACCGATTGCATTGGAGTCGATTGCCCGCATTAGGAATGGCACTGTGCTTGAATCGGTTACATCTCAGACATGATGTGACTTACTTACAATCCACTCGTTTTGACCTTTCCGCTTCAAGACCCATTCCCTTCGAGTTGGAAGGTGATGTCGTTGGATGCCTGCCCGCGCAAATCGAAGTCTCGCAAACTAAACTGCCGGTCATTGTCCCCTGAAGAAATATTTCTCCTGTTTTTGACCATGGGACCATAAATGTCCAAGGGTGTGGTGCAGGATGGGGGCGTTATGAATGACCAAACAACCACGTTTCCATGGCAGCACGTAAAAATGACAACGATTTACCCACGCCGCGTATCACTATCGTTGCATTCAGAACAGAACGGCCGGCAAAGGCATGACGATCGACGTATTATTTCAGGCGTCGATTTTGGGCGGCGAGAATTTCATCGTTCCCGGAGACCGTCCCGGAAGCCTGAGGCAGGCAGTCCTCGAACTTCGTGTGGGGAAACGGAACCATTATGGGTATCCATCTTGGGGGGCGTCGGGATCGCTATTGGGATCCTTGCCAGCTGGATTCTTGTATGATTTACCCGGGTTCAGATGAATGTGTGAGGGTGAGTTGCTCAACCCACTGATCTATTTCATTCAAAGCGGCGCCCGTGTAGACCAATGGATACATGGATTCCCAATACCATAGTTTCGCAAAATAGAATCCGATGGGTGAGACTTTCTTGTAGGTACCTGATGCGATTCTCTCAAACAACCATTCGCAGGAACGACGTAAAGCAGCCTGACTTGATAGCTTCAAATCGTCCTTCAGCCTGCAAGCGCATCGCAGTGATTTTGCGACGACGGAAATACCAAGTGCGGTTTCTTCCACACTCGAGGGGGTATTGAGCCCTCCGCCCCATCCTCCATCTTTGTTCTGCTGGCTCAAGAGCCATTGCAGCGCATTTTCGATCGCGGTGTTGCATGTATCAATACGTTTTCGATCCAATGCCAGCAGTCCTTCCATTACTTTGGTGGTTCCGTAGACCGGGTTTTGATCATCCGGGACATACTGATTTCCAAACCACAGTGGCACCCAGGATCCTTCGGAAGATTGTTGATCGAGTAGATATGCAACCGCTCTGTCCGTTGCTTTTTCCACCCTTTGTTGTCTTGAATCTTCAAAGTGGGGCTTCCAGATCACCCAAGCTCTCAGGGTATGTGCCGTCAGATCGGCGCTGCTGCGATCAAAGGGTAAGGCTCCCCAGCCTTTGCAAAAAGTGGGGATGCCCCCGTCCCGATTTTGTAAGTCCATCAGCCATCGGACTCCCATCCATGCCCGATCCGCAATGGAATCCGGATGTTGGCTAAGTCGATGCAGGGCGATCAGTGCGCCCGGAGTATCGTCCGCATCCGGCACTCCTCCGGGCAGGTCGGTCCATGCCCAACCACCGGGGCTGGCTTGTGTGTAGGGGTGAAGGATTTGGAATTGTTGATTCAATAACCATGATTCAATTGCTTTCTGCTCCTTCTCAGGCACTGTTTTCAGACCTCGTTTTCCCAGTCCATGAACGGATAGGGAGGTGACCCATGTTGCTAAATTGGTGTCGATGGGCCAACTGCCATCTTTGCGCATGGATATTTCCAGAAAAGCTTTGCCCGCCTTTGCTACCGGATGATCATGGAGTCTGCAGCCAGCAAGGCTCATGACCACGAAACTCGTCAGAGGGGTCGCTTCCAGGAAGCCACCGCTGGAGGGTTGGATCTCAAGCAGTCGTGTGAGAGTAATCTTTCGGGTCAAACGGCGGAAGAGTCGGGTAATCGGATTCCATGTTGGTTTAAAATGGTGTCGGACCTGTCCGATGGCGATCAGGGCAGGAAGGGCGTAACTCACCACCGGCAACTTCATTGCGGCATACCAATTGGGCGGAAAAGCTGCGAGCTCGAACGGAAGTTGTCCAACAGTTTGCCATGCAGATTTCCCTTTGCCAAAGCGTCCGGACAAAGCGCACATGGTGAGAATGGGCACCGAAAAAGTTTTGTCTTTGCCATAGCGTTTGGTGATGGCTTCCGACAAATCATCTCTCGATAAGGAAGCCGAATGGGCCCGCAACCATGCTTCGGCATTGCGCATCAAATCCGGGTAGGATTCCAGGGCGCCTTTCACTGCTCCGAAAGCGGCCCAGACCAAGGCAGTGGTGCTGATGTTGCTGAAACTGATCGTTGTGTCGCCCCAGCCTCCGTCTTCGTTCACGTGATCGTTCAGCCATTTGAGTCCTGCCTGTTGCAGTCGGATTGTACGGAGTTTGGGATCTGGCGTGTGCCTGTCCAAAAGCGCCAGAGCGGTGATGGCTGTTGCAGTGGAAAGAGCGCTGCTGGATAGGTGTCCTTCCCAATGCCCCGACCGGGTTCGCTCTGCAAGAAGATCGGTTACCACTTTCCGGTGGCATCGATTGAATCGACCCTGGTCAAAGTCCAATAAAAAGTCCGGTGCCTCGACGTTTAATGACATTTGGAAAAAGTTCGTCGCTGTGGCTTGCTGAGCCAGAAATCGTCGATTCTTTATTGAGATTTTTTAAAAACATCTCCCTGATCACGCTGGCGTTGCGGCATGATGGAGCAGGCGTCTTTGCAGCCGAAGAGTTTGCTGAGGATCAATCGATTGTTGCTGACCCACTGGTACACTTTTTCGGCGATCCAGATGACACCCGGAATCCACAAAATCAGTGCCAAGGGAACAAGCAGGGGCATGCGCAGTGAAACGAAGCGAATACACCGGGCTCCCCGGTGGATGTTCCCCTGTTTGTCCAGGCAGTGGATGGCTGCCATTAAGTCCTCCCGCTTGAGTTGTGGGGCGAGGGCCTGCACTTTTGGATCAGAGATGGGTAGCAGAGTGGTGATGTTCAGCCAATCCATCCAGGTGAGCAACTTCATTTGAAAGGTGCAAAGAGGGCAATCACCATCATAAATGACCACATTTGTATCCGGAACCATATCGCGTGATTATTGATTATCTCTGGCACGCATCATTTCCTGTTGAACCAAGAGCTGATTCCGATGTTTGGATTCGCAGGAATTGAGTTTGGCTTTTTGCTCGGTCGTCAGGATACCTTCGATATTTTGATAGCAATTGCTCAAAGTGGCCCATCCTGCCAGGATGGTCTGGTGATGGATGTTGGTTAACTCCGAGCAGGCACGACAGATTTCGGGACTGATTTTCTCAAGTTGATCAGGAGTGAGAGCCAGCTCTTGAGACAACCTCTGCTTGAGCATGCTTGAAAGCTCGGAATAACAGGGGGACTCTGCCTGCTTGGTGCTGACCTTGGTGGAAGTCCAGACATTTCCTGTGACGATTCCAGCCAGGAACATTGCCGACAAATATCCGATGGTTTTGTAATGCAAGGGTTTCATTTATTCCGATCAAGGCGCCAGACTGGCGGCAATGCCTGAGTTGGCGACGGAGACTACCTCGGGCAATTGCGAATCAGTGGTCGAATGATGCCAAGCCATCGTCGCTGCCACAATAATACAAGCTACGGTCAGCGACCACTTGAGGACGGTCTCACTCAGCTCTTCATCCAGTCGCTGGCGGTTGGCCTGGCAAGCTGACAACACGGACTTGACCCAGTCCTGGGAAGGACGCTGGCTGTTGGGCTCAGGCGCCCGCGAGGCCGCTTTTAACAGTCGATTCAATTGATGGTCGGTAGGCTTCATTATCTTCCTGCCACTGCATTTCCTTCCAAATTTTTTGAAGTCGTTTCCGGGCTCTGAAGGCCCTGACTTTGATGACGGGCTCACTCCATCCCGTCAAGTCCCCGATTTCCCTGGCCGATTTTTCTTCGACATACATGAGTTGCACCAACATGCGGTCTTTCGGTTTCAATCGGTTCAGCAACTTGTCCAAAACTTCCCTTGCCGCCATGTCGCTTGCCGGGTGCTCCGTTTCATCGGTGCGATTCAGCGTTTCGATGACAGCGCATTCTTCTTCGGACAGATCCGCAAGGCGTAGTTCCGGACGGATTTTCTCAGCTTTCAGCTGGTTCAGACACGTATTCACCGCCACTCGCGAAACCCAGTGTTCCAGAGGGGCTTTTCCACTGTACTTACGGATTTTCGTGAAGATGACCGTGAAGATGATCTGTGTAAGATCTTCTTCCTGAATGCGTCGCGGCCGATAGCTCCGTGCAATTTTCAACACCAGAGGATACAAACGTTCGACCAGCATCTGGGCAGCTTCTTCGTTCTGCTCGATGACACCGTCGATCAACGTTTTTGTTTCCGGATCGATATTCCTCATGGGAGCGTTCGGTTTCGCTTCTGTCAGTCCTTCTTTTATTAACAGACAACGGTCCTCACGTCAAAGTTACACTTTCGATCATTGAAATATCGTGACGATGTCCGGTAATAGTTTGGGTATGAGTAAATCTGTTTGTCGTTGGGGGTTTTTGAGCGCCGCTTCCATTGCGCGTAAGAACTATCAGGCCATATTCCATTCCGGAAATGGCAGGATCGCTGCGGTGGCCAGTCGTGATAAGGCCAAAGCTCAACAGTTCATTGATGCATGTCAGTTGGAGAGTCCCTTTGATCCGGCTCCCGCTGCGGTGGAAGGATATGAAGCTTTATTGGCGGATCCGGATATCGATGCCGTATATGTCCCGCTACCCACTGGCTTGCGGAAAGAATGGGTGATTCGGGCAGCTCAGGCTGGCAAGCACGTGATGTGCGAGAAACCTTGTGGCATTCATGCTTCCGATGTGGAGGAGATGATTCAGGCTTGCCAGGACAACAATGTGCAGTTCATGGATGGCGTGATGTTCATGCATAGCAAGCGCTTGCCGGCCATCCGCGAGGTTCTCAACGATGGGAAAAGCGTGGGAGACATCAAACGCATCACGGCATTGTTCAGTTTTTGTGCGCCGGATGATTTTCTAAAGGGAAATATTCGTATGCATAGCGGGTTGGAACCAGCGGGCTGTTTGGGGGATCTTGGGTGGTACACCATCCGTTTCAGTCTTTGGACCATGCAGTACGTCATGCCTAAAAGTGTTACGGGACGTATCCTGACCGGCGCTGCTGGGGATGGCAGTGATGGTCAGGTGCCGGTCGAATTTTCCGGTGAATTGTTCTTTGAAGGGGGCGTTTCGGCGGGTTTCTACAATTCGTTCCTTACCGAAAACCAACAGTTGATCAGCGTTAGCGGTAACAAAGGGCAATTGACTCTGGATGATTTTGTGTTGCCCTATTTTGATGCGGAAGTGGCTTTTGATGTGACGAATGCGCATTTTGCCATCAATGGTTCCCAGTTCAACATGGAACGTCACACACAACGGCACGCGGTGGTGGAGTATTCCAACAACCACCCTTCCGCTCAGGAAACCAGCTTGTTCCGCACCTTTGCTGACTGCGTGAACACGGGCAAAATCGATCCGCATTGGCCCGAGATTGCTCTGAAAACCCAGCAGGTGATGGACGCTTGCCTCGAGTCTGCGCGTCATGGGGGCAAGGTCGTTGAGCTTTAACCCGGGTCGTTGGTGGCGATCGGTTTGATCCGTCTGATCGGACTGATCCGACCGATTACCCAGACCTTCATTGGTGGTTCTCCCCCCACAAAAAACCTTTGCGCCCCTGCGTCTCCGCGTGAGATAAACACACCATGACGCAGCCACTCAATTGGAACAGCAAACAACTCACACGCGGTTGGCAGAAAGGCGTGACTTCATTTTACTGGGGGCTTGGGTTCGCGGAAGCGGACCTGGACAAGCCCCAAGTCGGGATTGGTGTCCCGTTGCTTGAAGGTAATCTTTGCAATGTGCACGCTCACGAATTGGCTCAAGCCATTGCGGAAGGGTGTCGCAACGCAGGCTTGCTGGGATTCCCTTACGGGGTCCCCGGAGTCAGTGACAACATCACGCAAGGGATGGAAGGTGGGAATGCATCCTTACCATCGCGTAATTTGATTGCCAACGCTTCCGAATGCGTTGTCAGCGCTCATTGTTATGATGCGATGATCGGCACGCATCACTGCGATAAAAATGGACCAGGGTTTGCCATGGCTTTGGCTCGCATGAATTATCCCGGCCTTTTGCTCAGTGGCGGTAGTATCATGCCGGGTTGTTACAAAGGTCGTGACGTGACCATTCTTGACTCCTACGATGCTCAGGCGGCGGCCGATGTGGGAGAGATCCCTGAATCAGAGGCCGATGAAATCATTCGCGCAGCGTGCCCCGGGCCGGGGGGGTGTGGGATTGCTGCTTCGTTCAACACCTGGGGCATCGCCATGGAAGCCATCGGTTTGATGCCGCCTTACAGTTCATCCATTCCGGCGATTGATCCTGCAAAAAAACAGGAATGCCTGGAGGTGGGAAGTTTGGTGCGGAATCTGTTGGAAAAGAACATTCGACCAAGAGATATCCTGACACGAACGGCTTTTGAAAACGCGGCCGCCACGATTGCGGCGATTGGTGGTTCGACCAATGGTATGATTCACCTGATTGCTTTGGCGCGTGAAGCAGATGTGGCGTTTACCTTGAAGGATATCCAAGCCATTCTACGCAAAACGCCCGTTCTTTGCAGTTTTGCGCCACGTGGCAAGCGCACCATGGTGGATCTTCACCGACTTGGGGGCACGCCAATATTGCTCAAGTATCTTTTGGATGCCGGTATTCTGGATGGTTCACCCATGACCGTGACCGGCAAAACATTGGCAGAAAACTTGGCCAATGAAGCGGCCATTCCCGAAGAGCAGGATTTGATCGCACCCCTGGATGTTCCATTCAAACCTTATGCTGACATGCAGATCTGCTTTGGCAACCTTGCACCGGACGGCATGGTGTTCAAGGTGTCCAGCATGCAATCTCCCACATTCCGGGGGACAGCGATGTGCTTTGAAGATCCGCGCGACATCATCACGGCCGTAAAGGAAAAACGTATGAAGCCCGGAACCGTTGTGGTTCTCAGAAACCTCGGACCGGTCGCCAGTGGCATGCCGGAAGTGTTGGTGGCGACATCCGCGTTGTCCGTTCCTGAGTTGGATGGAAAGGTCGCCCTCGTCTCGGACACACGTGTATCCGGAGTGTCACACGGGGCCATCGGCGTGCATTGTTCACCGGAAGCTGCTGTGGGTGGTCCGATCGGATTGGTTCAGGATGGGGATACGATTGAATTTGATTTGTTGGAGGGTCGCATCCACATGGACGTTTCAGAAGCAGAGTTGACGGAACGTCGAGCCTCTCTCAAACCAGTTCAAACCAGTCATATACGCGGTTATCTGGCAGATTTCGCGCATACGGTGACCCAGGCCAATGACGGTTGCGTCAGCCGTTGGGTGCTGGAAAAGTGAGTTCCATTCATCCATTGTAAACACAAAAAAAGGCGGTCCGAAGACCGCCTTTTTTTGTGTGTTAAAAAGCCTGAGCTTTAAGCTTCCATGGGGCCTTCCGTGCCTCCGGTTAACTCTGAGGCGATGTGGACCGGTTTGTAGCCGCCGATTGCCTTGAAGTAGAGCAGCAAGAGCAGATAAATAACGGCCATGGTTGCCGGGATAGCTGCGTCCGCCACCAGCGTTTTACGGTCACCAGCGATGGAAGAGGAGTGAACCTTACGTTCCGTTTCGCTCAGTTTTTCAAGAGCAGCGGCAGGATCTGCATTTCCGGCTTCAGCCAGTTCGGTGCGTGCCTCCGCAAGCTTGCCTTGCACTTCACCCAGCTTTGCTCCGTCAAGACCGTTCACTTCTTTGAACATCAGGAACTTACTTGAAGTTTGTGATTTGTATTCCTGATAAACGGCTGCGTCAGCAGTTTCGAGAGCTTCCCCAGAGAAACGGTCCTTGGCATAGCCGAGACCCGCAGAACCAAGGAGACCTGCGCTCATCATACCGATACCGCCCATGATACTCATGGCAACAGCACCTGTTTTGGGGAATCGGTCACCGATCACAGCCAGCATGGTTGGCCAGAAGAAGGTTTTACCCAACGCATAAACCAGGAGAGCCAGCATGGCGCCAGAGAAGGTGGTGATACCGCTGACCATGTTCAAACCAATCACACCCAGGATCGAGCAGACCAGGAGGATGCCAATTGGAGACAATTTCAATTTCTTCTCGATGAAGTCTGCGCAGAAACGCAAGGCGAACATAACGAAGGAAGTGAAGACAAACAGGATCTTACCTTCAGCAGGAGTCAAAATGTTACCCGTGATGTTTTGAATCCAGCCATCGGTTCCAAGCTCAACCGCTCCAACCAATGCATGCGTAATGAACAATACGAAGATAAGCCAAGCTCCGATGGAGAATTTCGTAGTTGTGTTGGCAATGAAGAACAACACGACGGCGATACCGCCGGATACCATGGGGCTCAATCCGAGTGCATTGCTGAAGAACAGGTAGAGAAGGAAGCAGACAACGATACTTCCAAGGATACCGACATCCTTGAACATGTCACCAAAGCTGAGGCCTTTCTGAGAGGCTTCAGACTTGGGCATGTGTTGTCCAAGGAACATCAAACCATAGATGGCAGTCGGCACCAGGAACAAGGCCAGCTGAACTTTCCAGTGGAAAGATTCACCCATGGTCCAACCGATCAGACCGCCGATCACCAAACCAGCCGGCCATGAAGCATGGAGAATGTTGAGGTAATGGGTTCTGTTTTTGGGGAACAGCGTGGCCACAAGAGGGTTCGCGACCGCCTCCAGAGTTCCGTTCGCGATGGCGAATATGAACGTTCCCCAGTAGAGGAAGTTGTAAGCCGTCTGCGAATCCTGCCCCTCGGATGCGGCAAAGGTCACAAAGGCGGATAGTGCATGGAATGCAAAGGCTGCGAAAACGAGTTTTCCGTAACCGATTTTATCCACGATGACACCACCGATAATGATACCAAAGCAGAAACCGGTAAATCCGGCTCCGTTGATTGCTCCAAGCTGTCCGGCATTGAAACCGAACTCGGCACCCCAGTTGGCCAAAATGCCACCACGGATACCGAAACCAATGCCGGCGGCGAGAATCGCCATAAATCCGGCCCATAACAAACGCGCTGAATTGGGCGCGATTCCATCTTGTTTAATGTTCATAAATCAGTTGTTTGGGTTGTTTAGAAACGAATGTTATTTCGGAAATGGATCCTTAATGTGTAAAGGCGGGCAGTTTCACAATCTTGCCGCCCTTCAGAGCTGATTCGTGCGAGCAGATGCCGACACATGTCCAGTTGGCGGATTGCTTGGCATTTGGGAACGGATCGCGGTCTTCGATCAGGGCGCTGACGAATTCGTGCGCCAGGTGAGGGTGCGATCCACCGTGGCCAGCGCCCTGGGTGAAGCTCAAGTGTGTCTTCTTGCCGAGGTCGTAAACACCTTTGGTGGTGAATTGGCGAATGCCTTTTGGCAGGCGCGATGCGTAATCTTTGACTTTTACCCGTTTTGGAATCTTGGGTTCGGGCTTCTTGGCTGTGTGCAGAACAGGATCTTCTCCCTCGATCAACGGCCATTCAAAGGCTTGTTTGTCACCGTAAACATCGAAGCTTTCGCGATACTGACGAGCGGTGTCGAACAAGCTGCGGTAAATGCGTGCGGTGAGGTCGGAATCCTTGAATTTGATATGCGTGGTTTCGACCGCAAATGGGGAATTGTAGTGCTTGATCAAATCCTCACGGATCGTCCCGGAACCGAAACAGGAAACATACTCGGCGGAATCATTGGTCAGCGCCATGCAGGGGCCAACGCAGTGGGTGGCGTAGTGCATGGGAGGCAGTCCGGGCCAGTAGTTGGGCCATCCATCCATGTCCTGCTGGTGGCTGGCCTGCAGGAACTGGATTTTGCCGAGCTTGCCTTTTTCGTAGAGTTCTTTGACGAAAAGGAATTCGCGGGCGTACACCACGGTCTCCATCATCATGTATTTGAGACCTGTTTTTTTGCAGAGATCGACGATTTTTTTGCAATCTTCAATGGACGTTGCCATGGGGACGGTGCAGGCCACGTGTTTGCCGGCTTTCAATGCTGCGATGGACTGGGCTGCGTGGTCAGGTATGGGGGTGTTGATGTGTACGGCATCCACGTCGGGATCGTTCAGGACATCCTCATACTTTTGGTATCGTTTCTCGATGCCAAATGCATCGCCAATTGCATTCAACTTCTTTTTGTTGCGCTGACAGATGGCGTACATGTTGGCGTTCGGGTGGTTCTGATAGATAGGAATGAATTCGGCTCCAAATCCCAAACCAATGATCGCAATGTTGATTTTCTTTTTACTCATAAAATCCAGTCAATCGTTTCAGGGTTGCCCCGTCAAATCCACCCATTCAAGCACGGCATCAGTCCACGACAATACCGTGCCTTTTGATAAAGGTAGAGGCGGAATAAGACCTTGGAGGCCTCTAACTGTCAATCGAAATCTTGGTGAAACCCCTTCAAACAAAGGCCGGAAAGCTGTTTCAGGGCCGTTGATAAACGGACCGTTGAATGATCATTTTTTACTTCGAAGGGATGGGGATTGAGATGCAATTTCTTCATAGATTTCCAATGCCCGGTCGAAACCTTTTCTTGCTGCTTCCCGTTCCTCCGGGTGAATCGTATGACCGCGGCTCCTCCAAAGTTGGTGGATGGTCTCCGCGCACCAAAGTGCGCTTTCTCTCGAAATACGAATGGGTTGTTGATTCACGGTGACATTGACCGGATTGGTGTGCAGCTGAGGGAAGTGCCTAAGGGCCACCCAACTGCTGCGATCAATGCGGACCTGATGTTCAAGATGATGTTTTCGACCGTCAGCCGGAAGGGTCCACGTATGCGCGACCACTCCGTTGACGACCAACTCCACTTTGCGAGAGCCTCCCGTTGCATGCGTCCCGGGCGGTGGTCCGTGAAATGTCACCGTGTCACCTGTAAACCGCTTTCCTCCAGGTGGGGTTATCAGTCCTTGAGCGACAGTTGATGGTGTTGTTGGTGCAAATGTGACAGTGGCCGTCATCTGCACATCGCCCGGTTCATCCAATTCGACGTCCCCATACCCTGGTTCAATTCCCTCAACAGCAAAATGGAGCGCATGAGCGAATCCATCCGAAACATAGGAACGACCTCGTTTCAGACCATCGCACCAGGCTCCAAAATCGAGTCGATCCACTTTTCCCAAATGCACGTAGACCCGTCCCTGACCGACGCGGCTGCCGCTCATGCATGGGAAATCTGTTTCCCCGCTGACTTTGAGAGGAAATCCGCAGTTCAGCAGGTGATACCACATGTTCCATTCCGGGATGCGCGCCGTGTCCATCGCGCTGATAAAATCGCATGCTCCCAACGCTGTGCTCACACAAATCTCCATGGCGCCCACGCTGTTCATCTCAGGAATGACCCAGTTGGGCAGCTGATCGGCCTGCTGGTTCATGATGTGCCTCAATTCGCTTTGGCTCAGGGTGTTGTCCCGATCTTCGTCCAAGTTGTCAAATAACAGCGGAAGCAGTCCGGCTTCTGCTTCGGGTCGGGTCAACAGCTGGTCCTGGTTGGTGTCCAATTGCTTGAGCAACCGTGCCGAAGCGGTATCCGGGTCGATCTGCAGGCCGCTGGCCGAGTGGGCATAACCCGCGACTCCCCCCTGATCCCTCGCCCAACGCATCACTGGAGTGGTCCAGGTGGGCCAGCCTTGTTCTTTGGTGCCGGCGGACCCCGGGTACGTTTGGTCTTTCAGGTTGAGCAGACAAACATGCCCCATGGATTGGGAACCGAATCCGCTGATTTCCAGGTCGTATTTCAGGAGGGTCATCGGATCGCTGAGTTGATGAGGATCGGGAGAAAAGAAACCGCGTTGAAATTCAAAGCAGGGTCCCCAGGTGAGTACGCAACCTACGTTCAGGCCTTCGCCTTTGACTTGAAGGAACATATCTTCGGGACTGACGCCCAAGGTCGGTGATTGGTAGTGGGCGCAACCAGCTCCGTGGATGTGATGATCGCCGCTGTAAAAACCGTAATCGGCAGGGTTCACCCAGCGTTTGAGCCGAATTTCCAATGTGTGTTGTGGTGTTTCCGGGATCACCAAATCCTGGTGGACTGGATGGTATTCAGGGCCTCTGGAGCTTTCCAGAGTGAAGCGGCCTGGGGGCAAAAGAATGCTTTGGCCGGAGTGACGGTAGATTTGTTCCTGAAAATAGAAATCCGGGGCCAAGCGTTTCGCTTGTGGGGGGAAGACGTGTCCCGCTTCGTCCCGAAAAACCAGTCGGGCGGTGTTGGGTTTGCCGTCATGATCGCGAATGTCGAGTGTTACTTGCGTTGCGGGTTCGATGTTGAACAGTACGGGGACCCGGCTTCTGAAACCAATATCCTGTGTGCCTTGACCGACATCGAATTCGATGGTGGCTTCCATCTTTCCTGAAACCGAGGCGTAAATCCAGAGGAGTTTGTATTCCAGTTCCAATCCACTCAGATGGGTAGTAAGGGGAGGAAGTTCGTAAAAACTGAGGTCGAGGAATCGCCGTGGATTGCCAACGGGGTCGCTGAGTTCGTCGTGTGATTCACGCTGCATGCGACGCGCCGAGAGTGGTGTCATGCCTCCATAAACCTGCCCGGCCTGAGGAGAGGTGGCATTGAGGCGTGCGGTGACCGCTCCCTGATTGACGATCTTGACGAGAAACGGAGTGTAGCCTCCCTGATTCAGTTTGGGAATGGCGCTGCCTTTGCGGACTTTGACGCGCGACTCCGGGTTGATGTCGATTTCAAACAGAGTGTGATCATCCAATGATTGAGTGATCCCTTCCACATCACCGGTGCTTAAAGCATCGTCAAGTCGGGTATTTGTGACGGTATCCAGTGGTATGCCCAGGAATTGCATCGTTTCCTGCAGTCGGCGGATTTGCTCCACGAAAGGTTGTGTGGGGACTTCGGCAGTGAGGCTCCTGAGTTGAACGATCCAAAGACCGATCAGCACCAAGAAAAAAAAGGATACAACTCTGGCATTCATGAATGCTGAGATCATAATTCAAATGACCGAGATCACCAGCAAAAGGTTTACGATAGTATCCACTCGCTCCATTCCGGCCCTGTGAAAAGATGCTCCCGAAAGATTTTGGGTGTAAGTCCCGCTTCCGGCATTGCTCCTCCAAGGTTGCCCCCTATACTCGTCCCATGAGTCAGGGGGATTTGTTTCAATCCAGTCCGGATCCGAAATCCGTTTCATCATCGAAATCGGCCGTTCCGGATACAAGTCCTATGGACGCGGCATCCGCGCCATTGGCGGCGCGGATGCGTCCGCGTTCGCTGGAGGAATACGCCGGTCAGGAACATATTCTTGCTGAAGGAAAACTCCTGCGTCGGGCGATTGAAGCGGATCGGATTCAATCCTTGATTCTCTACGGTCCTCCGGGCACAGGGAAGACGACCCTGGCCCAAATCATCGCCCATCGAACCCAGGCATTTTTCGAACGGATCAGCGGGGTCGAATCCAATGTCGCCGAGATGCGTCGCGTCCTGGCCAGCGCGGCCAATCGATTGGCCAACACGGGCAGATCCACTCTTTTGTTTGTGGATGAAATTCACCGGTTCAACAAATCGCAACAGGACGTTTTATTGCCGGATGTGGAAAGTGGGGTCATCAAGTTGATCGGAGCGACCACGCACAATCCCTTTTTCTTTGTCAACTCCCCTCTTGTGTCCCGGTCGCAGATATTTGAACTTCAGCCGCTGTCAGAAGCATCCGTGTTGCAGTTGCTTCAGCACGCCCTTGCCGATAAGGAAAGAGGACTGGGGGAGATGCCGCTCCGAGTGGATGACGAAGCCTTGCATCATCTGGCCAAATTAGCTGATGGAGATGCCCGCAAGGCCCTGAATTCTTTGGAGATTGCCGCTCTCACAACGCCTGCCGGTGAAGACGGGATGGTTCAAATCGATCTTGCTGCCGCTGAAGAGTGCATTCAGAAGAAAGCGGTGGTTTACGATGGCGATGGGGATGCTCATTACGACACGATTTCGGCATTTATCAAATCCATGCGAGGGGGCGACCCTGATGCCGCCCTTTACTGGCTGGCCAAGATGATTCATGCGGGTGAGGATCCAAGGTTCATCACTCGGCGCGTGATGATCTGCGCCGCCGAAGATGTGGGGTTGGCCGATCCCATGGCTCTGGTGCTGGCACATGCCGCGCACGAGACAGTGGGAATTATCGGATGGCCGGAAGCCCGCATCCCCATTGCGGAAGCGGTGATCTACATCGCCTCCGCCAATAAAAGCAACAGCGCCATGAACGCCATCGATAAAGCTCTGGCGGATGTGCGATCCGGTAAAACCATACCGGTGCCCGTCCATTTACGCGATGCCCATTATCCGGGCGCCAAACGATTGGAACATGGCAAGGACTATCAATATGCCCATGATTATCCCGGTCATTTCGTGGCGCAGGAATACCTGGGGGTGGAACGTACCTACTACGAACCTACGGAACAGGGCGTGGAACGTAAAATTCGTGATCGGGTGCTTGCCTGGAGGGAACAGTTTCGGAAGATGCGGCAATCGAAGGGGAAGGCGGACAAATGAGCAAACAGGGTGCGGATCGCTTACAGCTGACTTTGGAGCATGTGTTCGATCAAGTGAAAGAATGGTCCGTGATTTGGGGGTATTCGCTATTGCCGAAAACCTTGAATATTGAGTTCATGTCACCGGATGAACCCGATATGGGACGTTGTCATTTTGCCTCCGACACCATTTTTCTGAATGGCCAATTGCTTCAGGAAGGGAAGGAAGCGTTGTTGACCGAAACTCTTTGTCATGAATGCGCGCACTGGATGGCGTTTCGTCGATACGGCCTGGGCATCGAACCCCACGGTCCGGAATGGCAGGGATACATGCGTCAGGCTGGGTTTGAACCGAGGACATGTTTTCATGGCGATACGCCAAAAGGTAGATCGTGACGTCCCGTCGCGCCCTTGAGGGATTTCCAATGTCATTTGCATTGAGAAGGGTAGCCTTTCGTGAACAAAAACCCACCGCCTCCTGTTTCTTGTTCGGGAACAGATGATGGGATTCCTATTGCTGCAGGCTTCCCAAGCGGGAGGCATATTAGCTTAAGAACACCACAAGGCGACGCGTCGGGGATCCACGCAGTCGCCGGACAAGCTGTCACGTCCTACCCTGGACTTACTTTGAACGGAACTGATCTTCTTTGTGCCGGAAAAGGACGTTGAAAGTGGTCATGGATCCATAGCAGCGCGAAATGTACTGCTGGATGTCGAACTTGTCTGCTTCGCTGAGTTGTTTGGAGTTGTTGACCTTTTGTTCCAGCACGCGGAGGTTGTTTCGCATCATGACGATTTTGTGGAAAAAGGTTTCCAGTTCCACTTCCTTGGGTTGCAGGGCCGGGTCTTTGGTGTGTAATACCATTTTTCCCCCCTGCCAACGTTGGGCCAACTCCTCCACTACGCTACCCGGACGTTCCAAATCCAGCGCATCCACCGTGGATTGCGCGACGTGGGCGATCAGTTTTTCGAGCGGCATTTTGAGGCCATTCAGATGGGCTTCCGATTCTAGAGGTTCGATGCTGCTGTTTTCAGGGCTGACCTCGCGGCTTCCCGATTCAAATTGGATTTCGGCCATCCCTCGACCGAGGCTCACGACTTCCCCGACACCCAAGTCCGGGTGGGATACGTGCATCCCAATGTGCATGTCTTGCGTTTTCATGTGATTGGCTCCTGACGTTCTTCCGGCGCGACCATGACCGTATTCTATCGAACTCAGATTCGACGATTCAAGGCAAATGCCGGCAGTTCCTAATTCAGGCGAACCGTTGCCCTTGCCTTTTTAAAAAGTAATCAAACGTCGGTTTTTAGTGGCTGTTGTCGCTTTTTGATTGCTGATTCCGGTTGATTCACGTTTGTTATCAAAGGATTATGTTTTGCGTTTTCGAGAGTGTGTCGATGAGCGCCACTGTTCGGTGTAGGTATCTCACGAACTCCTTTTCAACAAGCATCAACAAAAAGATAATCCAATGCATAATTACATTGCGAACCGAATGTCTTGGTTCATATTGGTATTCACACTGTCATCCGGCACATGCTCGTTAGAAGCGGTGACACCCAAAGGATTGGTAGAGAAAGCCATTTATGATGGGATCAAGTATCTCACGAATATTGGTGACAAAGGATTTGAAGCTGTCGGGACGGCTTCTGCCGGAGCGGTAGTCATCGACACCAGCGAATCCCACCAAAAGGGTTGGTATGGTGAAGATCTGACCTACGATCACAAAACCACCATCAACGGATGGCAGAGCGATCCCACTTCGATCAACATGGGGCAGGAAACAACAGATCACCGTTTTTATCCTGCAAACTTTGAATACTATGACATGACAGTTTACTTCCGTGATGCGGAAAATCCTGACCAGTTTGTATCATCGCGCACCATGGTGGGTGATCGCTGGTATGAACCCGATTTCTATCTTCAACATCATCTGAGTTACGTGATTTGGGCCACCACCAAGAAAAGTCACACGAAACACCGAGTGTTCTCCAATTACTCCATGCAAAATGGACCGGATGATCGATTGAGAGTGCCGGGGAATTACACGGTTCAAGTGCGATACAAAGTATACCAACTCAGTTATACCAAAAATGATGGAATGGTGCGCACACCTGATTATACGCAGAGAATAGAGTATTCGCCCATGGATGCTATAGCTGATGATCATTCCCAAGTAAATCTGCTTGGTTCCCAACAATGGATGATGGAAGGTCCTGATGCTTTCGGCTGGGTGAAGAGGAGTTGGAATAAACAGTTGGAGGCAACAGTACATAGCTCAATGATTCAGCCACTACCGGTGGGGGTGCCGACAGGGGGAGCTCCTGTGACCATTCGAGAGGTTTTTCAAGTCAAAGAAGAAACCGGAAACTGAGAGAAATGATGAAACCTAGGTATTGGGTGAGGTTGGTTTTGGTTGGGCTGCTCTGTTTTGTTGGATGGATCATCGCCAGAAAACCTATCGTGGAAGTAGGGGGGCAAAGTCCGGAGCTATCAACGCTGTCAGTTGCGATGTCAGATTATAACAAGGTTGGATATCAAAAACCTCATCGGGTGGTGCTCAAGGCAGCTCAGGCTAAATCTGTTTACGATGAGGAAAAGGCACGTCTTGAAAACTGGAAACGAAATTTCCCTTTCAAAAAGGAGTATCATCCAGCACTACGCCATGATCCCTCTGTTTACGATCCCAACAATTCCGCTACTTGGGATTCACCAGACGCCCATGAAGCATCCATTACGCACGCAAGCCAAACGCATTCTGTTAAGACTCATGGGTTCTTGGCTGATTTTCATGAAAATCCCCTTAGGTTCACAAAAGAATTTGAACAACTATACCATTTGTTGGGGGAAATTGACAGGAATGACAATCCGATGCCTGTAGCGTGGATTTTCAATGATTTGGTGCTCTATCATCAGGCTTCACAAAAAGAAGCGGATGCTTTGAGGACCAAGACCGTCCCCTATTATGATGAGGCTACCGGAGAACATGGGTTCCGTGAGGTTCCTTTGGATAGTAAGCGGACTTGGGGGGATCAAATGGAAACAAGTCGTGAAAGCATAGCTTACAATCTTTACCAAAAAAGCGAGTGGCCTTCGAAATCTCAAATGGCACCGGATAGAGCGTGGAAATTAGCTGACACAATCATTCGGTCCCTGCCAGCGCAAGGTTTCCTCACTTATTCAACCGGAAAGTTATTTGGCTATTCAGGTTCTCATGAACAAGCCCTAAAACCAGGCGATTTACTCCTGACCCCAAAGGAAGAATACGCTGAAGCATATGAGCAACACATCAGAGAAACGCATCGCCCGGTCATACTGAATAGTTCAGATGGTTTGCCGGAGGTGTTGGTCTTGGGCGAGGATGGGAAATTCTACGACAAGGCAACCGGAGAACTTTTCATGCCTGGAATGGAGCCTATCATCGTGGAACCTGGGCAAAAGAAAAAGTTCCGATAAGGATTTTGAAACGCCTCATCTTTTACGGCTGAGGAGTAAGTGTTGGTTGTAGGGATGGTTTCCGCTTGTCATCGGCTGGAGTGGGGTCAATATCGGGGCATCCTTGAATGTCATGAGAACGATGCAAGTGTTCCCCTTTTCGAATCGTCCGGTTTGGTTCGTGTTATTACGTCCGTTCCTGTTGTGTTTTTTTGTTTCGATGATCTGCCCTGTATTGGGGCAGAAGATGTCCTTGTTTGACGGCAAATCATTTTCGGGTTGGGAGGGGGATACGAAGAAGGTCTGGCGGATTGAGAACGGGGTGATTGTTGGCGGTTCATTGAATGGGAATCCTCAGAATGAGTTTTTGGCCACCAAGAAGTCGTTTGATCATTTTCGTCTGACGCTGGAATACAAACTGGTGGGAACGGAAGGGTTCGTGAATGGCGGGGTGCAGTTCCGCAGCAAGCGGATCGCAGAGCCCGCCAACGAGATGATCGGCTACCAAGCGGATATTGGCGCAGGGTGGTCGGGGAGTTTGTATGATGAGTCGCGCCGACGCACCATGTTGGCAACCGCTGACAAGGAGCGGATTCGGTCCATTGAGAAACCCGGTGATTGGAATGCCTACGAAATCATTGCAGAGGGAGGTGTGGTGAAGTTGTTCCTGAACGGAGTGCATACGGTGACGTATGTTGAGAGTGATCTTGACATTCCATTGGATGGAAAAATAGCGCTTCAGATTCATGGGAATTGCAAGGCAGAGATTTCATTTCGAAACATTGAGATTGAAACATTACCCGCTCCTTCGATTCCACCGGATGGAGTTGTTTACAGTCGGTTTGGGGATGGGCAGCCGATGGTGTCGAAAGCTCCTTTCACGGATGCGACTTTTCTTCCCGACCCCGGTGAGGTGGTGGTCCTGATCGGTCAGGAAAACTTCGTGCGCGAACAAAAGGCGGGCAGTTTGGAATCCCGGTTGGTGGCTGGTTTTCCCCAGGCGGGGTTGCGTTTTCGTTCGATGGCCTGGGAGGCGGATACGGTTTATGAACAGTGGCGTGATCTGCATTTCGGTGGCTGGAAGGAACAACTTCAGACTGCGGAAGCGGGGGTTCTGATCATTCAGTTCGGGCAGATGGAGGTTTTTGATGGAGTGGAAAGGTTGCCTGAATTCAAGGCCGCCTATCATCGGCTGCTGGATGAATTTTCGGTGCAGACTCGGCGATGTGTTCTGGTTTCTCCGATGCCTTTTGAAAAACCTCTGGCTTCGCATGCGCCTGACCTGACCCAGCGCAATCGGGATGTTGCTGCTTATGCCGATGCGGTTCGGGAGATTGCACGGGAACGGCAGGCGGTTTTTGTGGATTTGGTGGGGCCGTTAAGCCGGCTTCCCAAGAATGGTGATCGGCTAACCGAGGATGGTATTCACCTGACACCTGAAGGTCTGGAAATCGTGGGGAGCATCGTCGCTCAGCAATTGGGCGCTGAATCAGAGGGTTCCAATCTCGATGCCTTGAAACCCATCATTGCGGCCAAAAACCGTTTGTGGTTTGACGCATGGCGTCCTGCCAATTGGTCCTTTGCCTATGGTGATCGGGTGTCCCAGTTGTTCGGGAGTGCGGCGGGTGGGTTGCCATCGCTGCATGGTTCTTTCAAGCAGCGCCGCCCGATGATCGATCGATTTGATGACGTGATCACTCGCTTGGTAAAGGGTGAAGCGGTTGAGGTACCTGCCTTGTATTCGATGGCCGAAGCGCGTGTTTCACCGGTCGCGTTGACGCCCGAGGAGCAGCTCGAAACGTTTGAGCCTGATGATGGTTACCAGGTTAATCTTTTTGCTTCGGAAGAACAGGACGTCGTGAATCCGATTCAGATTGCCTGGGATGAACGCGGTCGATTGTACGTTGCTTGTTCGCCTGCTTACCCTCAGTCGTTGGCCAGTATGCCCGCTTCGGATTACGTGGTGGTGTTGGAGGATGTGGATCATGATGGTAAAGCCGATCGGCATTGGAGGTATGCGGAAGGTCTGAACATGATCCAAGGGCTGGAACCGGGCCCGGATGGACTTTATGTCTGTGATTTCGATCAGTTGGTTTTTTTGAAAGACATTGACGGAGACGACCGGGCTGATGAGCGGCATATTTTGTTTTCTGGTTTCGGTGTGGGAGACACGCATCAGTTGATCAATTCCATCTCACACGGAATGGATGGCAGCCTTTGGTTTACACAGGGATTGCATGCCATGTCTCAGGTGGAATCTCCTTGGGGGATCAAACGGCTGGACCGGGCGGCAGTTTGGCGCTTGCGTCCCCGGACGTTGCGCTTGGATGGCTTCTTTGGCGGCGGTATGGCTGGGGCGAATTGCTGGGGCGTTGTGTATGACGATTTTGGCCAGGTGTTTCATAAGACGGGTGATCGTCCTCATGGGTATTGGACGGTGCCCGGCATGGTGCTTGGCGCGAGTCCCATGGGGAGTGGTTCACGGGAGGTGGCCAATCAATCCTACGCCAATTCCCCCGAACAATATCACTCGGTCGGTGCGATTTTCGAAACATCCCCCAAGACCACATCCATCGACATCGTCGGAACTCAGGCCATGCCTGATGAGATACAGGGGACTGCTCTCATTGGCGGGTATTTTGGTTCAGTGGTTGAATTGCACCGGCTGGAAGATGACGGAGCGGGATTCAAAACCACGCAATTGCCACGCGTGCTGCGATCCACCAACAACGCCTTTCGTCCGGTGGATGTCAGTATGGGACCGGATGGGGCGATGTATCTGGCCGATTGGTATAATGAGGTGATCGGTCATTATCAGGCGAGTTATGCGGATCCGAAACGTGACAAGCATCACGGCCGCATCTGGCGAATTTCATCCACCCGACACGCACCCGTGCGCCAGCCTGATTTAGCAGGAATGAGTATTTCGGAGTTGCTGGATGAACTGAAATCGCCTGAGCGGTGGACACGTTATCAATCCAAACGCCTTTTGTATGGCAAACCTTCAGAGGCAGTGATTGACGCGGCGGATCGATGGTTGGAAGCGAACGGGAGTGAACTTAAACATAACGGACAACTGCTCGTTGAATTGACTGGTGTGTATCAGGCCCATGAGATATCGCGTGCAAGTGTGGTGGATGGATTGCTTGCCTCGACCGATTTTCGAGTCCGTGCTTATGGCGCGCGCGTAGCGGGTGAGTGGGCGCATCAATTGAAGCAATCTCCGAAATGGCTCAGGAAAGCGGTGCATGACGATCATCCGCGAGTTCGATTGGAAGGGGTGGTGGCCTGTAGTTATTTGGAGCCTGAGGTGGGAGTTTCGATTGCCACCGAAGCATTGCAGTATGCTTCGGACAAGTTTCTGGATTACGCCTTGCGGCAGAGTGTGCGTGCCTTGCAGCCGGGATGGATGGAGGCATGGAGGGAGGGATCCCTGAAACTGGCTCATCAAAACCAGAAGGACTACCTCAAAGACCTCATCGGTAATCCACCAAAACCGCCCGGCGAAGGGCAGGTACTTTTTGAGATGGCCTGCATGCCTTGCCATCAACCCGACGGCAAGGGGCTTGCCGGTGTTTATCCGCCTTTGGCGAAAAGTGACCGTGTACAGGGGAGTTCGGATGCCCTGATTCGTATTGTGCTGCACGGATTGGAGGGTCCCATTCGAGTCAATGGAGTTCCGTTTCGATCCTCGGCTCCCGTTCAAATGCCAGCCTTTGCCGGATTGTCAGATCCCCAGCTTGCCGCTTTGTTGAGCTACTTGCGCGGCTCCTTTGGGAATGATGGGGGGACCATTTCTGCAGATGAAGTGTCGCGGGTTCGAGTCGAAACCCGGGGGCGTCAAACCCCGTGGACGTTTGAAGAACTCCGGTAACTCGTCATTCCAGGGAGCGCTTATACGCGATGAGAGAGTTTTGATTGTGTTTGGCATGGCATTTGCCAAAGCTTGCGGTTTCCATGCGGGCATAAGTTTGTCGTTTTGGTTTGGCTGGCAGCGATGGGTTCCTGCTCGTTGGGAACTGAACGGTTGTCGCCTGATTCGGGTCTTATAGAGAGAAAAAGGGAATAGAATTTCTGTTTAAGGCCAAGGAGAGGCTCTGTTTTCTCAAATGTGGTTGAGTGTTTACGCCCTGTTGTGAGTAAGAATATGGTCAATGGATGAGGTCCGCGTTGACAAGCGGTCTGCTATTATTGCAAGCTCTGGGTTTCCAGAATTGGGATCTTTGAGTTAACCGATTAGGATTGTTGTGGCTGTAAAAGACGATTATTTGATTGATACGCTGGTCGACATGGGTTTGATCACCCAGGAACAAGTCGACGAGGCTCGTAGTGAAATGTCCGGTGACAATGGTGTGTTGGACACCATGGTGGCTAAGGGCGAGCTGATGGATGAAAGCGTGACGATGGCAAAGGCCGCGCAAGCTGGTGCGGAAGTCATTGAACTGGATGCGATTCAGTTGGCGGATGATGTGATTTCCGCCGTTCCGCGCAATGTCGTCAAGCGATTCAACGCCGTGCCCGTTTATGTGTCCGATGACACAGTCACCATGGCGATCGGAGATCCCACTGATCTGGAAGCCATCGACGGCCTTCAGGTTGCGCTCGGTAAACAGATCGAAGTTCGTGTTGCCAGCGACAAGGAAATCCAGAACGCCATCAGCCGTTACTACGGTGGCAAGGCCAATCGGGATGACTCGGTCAGCAAGATGATCCAAGATATTACCGAGGGCGAAGTTGAAATTGCTTCCATGGGGGCTATGGAAGCTGATACCGGCACCACGGTGGCCGCTGATGCTCCTATCATCAAGCTGACCAACCAGATTATTATTGATGCCTATCGCTCTCGTGCGTCGGATATCCATCTGGAGCCGATGCAGCATACATTTCGAGTGAGATACCGTATTGACGGTGTCTGCCATGTCGTCAAGAGCCCGCCCAAGAGCTTGCAAGCCTCCATCATTGCGCGACTCAAGATCGAGTCGAACATGTCTATTTCCGAAAAGCGTATTCCGCAAGATGGTCGTATTCAGTGCGATGTAGGCGATAAAGTGATCGACTTGCGTGTATCTTCCGTTCCGACGACACATGGTGAGAGTATCGTCATGCGTATTCTGGATAAGGACGGGTTAAAACTGGGGCTGCCACAGTTGGGCTTTTTCACAGACGATCAACAAACCTTTGAGCGATTGATTGGTTTGCCCGATGGTATCCTTCTGGTGACCGGGCCGACTGGTTCCGGCAAGACGACGACTCTTTATTCCTGTTTGAACTTTATTAACCGTCCCGACCGTAAGATCATCACCGTGGAAGACCCGGTTGAATACGTGTTGGCCGGTATTAACCAAGTGCAAGTAAGTGAAACCGTTGGGTTAACATTTGCTCATGCGCTCAGGTCCATGTTGCGTCAGTCGCCCAACGTTGTGATGTTGGGGGAAATTCGTGACCTTGAAACCGCGACCATTGCAATCAATGCATCGCTCACCGGTCACTTGGTCTTCTCCACGCTACATACCAATGACGCACCCAGTGCCGTGACGCGTTTGATTGACATTGGGATCAAGCCCTTTTTGGTGGCCTCATCGACGCGAGCCATGATGGCTCAACGTCTTGTGCGTAAATTATGTCCGAAGTGTGTCGGGCCTCACAGCTACTCTGAAAGCCAGTTGCGATCCATTGGTATTGATCCCGCTGCGGTTGAAGATGCCAATTATCAGAAAGGTAAGGGGTGTGCTAATTGCAATGACACGGGGCATCGTGGACGTTTTGGAATCTTTGAAGTTTTTGTGGTGGAGGATGATGCGAGAAAATTGATTTACGAAAAAGTGCCCGCATCCGTGCTGCGCCAGCGCGCTCGCGAGATGGGGATGCGCACCTTGCGTGAAGATGGCGCTCGAAAAGTGATCGCCGGTCTCACCACCGTTGAAGAAGTTGTTCGAGCGACTGCAGTCGAATAATGGGCTGTTTTGGCCCTGCAAATGCTCGCAAACCATGGATTTGTTTGAAAAGATGCTTGGAAATCTGGCGATGTTCGTTTTGAGTTCCCAGCCCTGATCAAATATTGTTTTTAAAAATAATTATCGTTTTACCGACATATGGCTTACTCGATGTCAGATCTGCTGCAACTGATGGTCTCCGAAGGATCATCGGATTTGCATATTCGTAACGGGATTCCTCCCGCCATTCGTGTTCACGGTACCTTGCACAAAGTTGAAGGCCCGCCTTTGTCTGCCGATGATTGTGAAGAGTTGATGCGGAGTATTTCATCCGAAGATCACATTCAGCAGGTGCGTGAGAACGGTGGCGCAGACTTCGCATTCGCATTCGGTGATGCTGCCCGTTTTCGTGTCAGTGTGTTCAAGGAACGTGGTGATTTTGCAATGGTTCTGCGTCAGATTCCCAGCACCTTGCTCACCATGGAGCAGATCGGCATTCCGCCCAGTGTCAAGGAATTGCTCTACAAACCTCGTGGTTTGGTGCTTGTGACCGGACCTACCGGTTCTGGAAAAAGTACCACCCTTGCCTCACTCCTCAACATCATGAACATGGAACGTGATGATGTGCACATGATCACGGTTGAGGACCCCATCGAGTATTACCACACACACAAAAACTCGGTGATCACCCAGCGCGAGGTGCACGTCGATGTGCCCAGCTTCGCAGAAGCCTTGCGTCGCGCCTTGCGTCAGGATCCGGACGTGATTCTGGTGGGTGAGATGCGTGACTTGGAAACGATTGAAGCGGCGATCACGGCTGCTGAAACGGGTCACTTGGTGTTTGGGACCCTGCATACGACGGGTGCTGCCAAAACCATCGACCGTTTGGTGAATGCTTTCCCGACCAATCAGCAGGAAATGATTCGTATTCAGTTGTCCACGGTGTTGCAGGCGGTGATTTCACAGCTTCTTCTGCCTCGAAGTGACAAACCCGGACGTGTGGCGGTCTTTGAGATCATGGTCAACACACCGTCCATCAGTGCTCTGATTCGTGACAATAAAACGTTCCGAATCAATTCCGATATTCAAACGGGTGCCAAGTATGGGATGGTAACCCTGGATGGTTACCTGATCGAAAAATACGAACAGGGCATTATCGATGAAGAGCAGGTAATCACCAAATCCCAGGATCCGACCACCGTTCTGGCCAAGCTTCAGGAGATTCAGGAAGCGCGGGCCGCTGCGGAGGCACAACACTAGTTCAAGTTATTTTTTATTAATTCATCATGTCTGAAGCGATTACCAATCCATTGCTCGGCCTTCTGAGGGACCAACAAATGTTGGATGACCTGCAGTTGGAAGAGATCAACGAAGAGTTGAACCGTAGCGGGAATCCGGTGATGCGGATCATCCAGGATTACGGTTACATGGACAAAGACACCCTGTTGCAGATTGTGGCCGACTATCTTGGTACCGCTGTCATGCCGGTTGAGCCCGGCATGGTGACAGATGAACTCAAAGAGATCGTCACCGCGGAGACCGCACAGGCATACCAGTGTGTGCCCGTGGGGTTGCAGGATGACATGCTCCAGTTGGCTTTTGTCGATCCGTTGGACCCGGCGAAAATTGACGAGCTTGGGTATGTGATTCCTTATCCGATCCAGATCATGGTGGCTGATCCGGATGAGGTTAACAAGTGTCTGAGCGAAGCTTATGGTGCTTCCGGTGGCAGCAAGATTCAGATCGAAAGCGGTATTGCCGACATTTTGACGCAGCTGGATGCCGAGGCGGATATTGATCCTGCCGATGCCGAATCCATGGTTGACGCCAACGCGCTGGATCTCACGGACGAAGATGAGGACATGCCCATCGTCAAGTTTGTGAACTTGGTGTTGTTACAGGCGGTTCAGGATCGGGCGAGTGATATTCATTTCGAGCCTTTCGAAGACGAGTTCAAGATTCGTTATCGTGTGGACGGCGCTCTGTATGAAATGGCCCCTCCTCCCTTGCACCTGGCAATGCCGGTGGCTTCGCGTTTGAAGATTATGGCCAATCTGGACATCTCCGAGCGCCGTTTGCCGCAGGACGGACGTATTTCCTGCAATATTGGGGGGCGTCAGGTCGATCTTCGTCTTTCCACATTGCCGACGCAGTTTGGGGAATCGGTCGTGTTGCGTGTGTTGGATCGTTCAGCGGTCAACCTGGAACTGGAGCATCTCGGATTTCCCGATCCTGTGATGGATTATGTCCAACAGGCGATCGTCCAGCCCAACGGTATTTTCGTGGTAACCGGACCGACTGGTTGTGGTAAAACTACGACGCTTTATTCCTGTCTCCGACGCATCAACAAGACGGAACTGAAATTGCTGACGGTGGAAGACCCGGTTGAATTCGACATTGAAGGCATCATGCAGGTGCCGGTGAAAGATTCAGTCGGCATGACCTTTGCAAAAGCACTTCGCGCCTTCCTGCGTCAGGATCCGGATGTGATCATGGTTGGGGAAATGCGTGACCTGGACACTTCGCAGATCGCTATTCAGGCATCTCTCACGGGTCACTTGGTGATCAGTACCTTGCACACCAATGATGCCCCCGGCGCCGTAACGCGTTTGGTGGACATGGGTGTGGAGCCGTTCCTGATTTCTTCGACTCTGATGGGTGTGTTGGCCCAGCGATTGGTTCGAAAAGTTTGCAATTCATGCAAGACCTCCTTTGAGCCGACTGATCAGCAGCTTTCCAATTTGAATCTCTCGCCGCATGATATCGGCGACAAACAATTTTTTTACGGAAGCGGTTGCGGTGATTGTAATGATACAGGTTACAAGGGGCGAAAGGGGATTTATGAATTATTGGCGGTTACGGATTCGATTCGCAACCTGATCAATGATCGAGCTCCTACCGTGGTGGTCCGCCAGAAGGCCGTCGAGGAAGGGATGGTTACATTGCGTGAAGACGGATTAAGAAGTATTTTCAATGGAGATTCTTCCATTGAAGAAGTTTTGAAATACACCTAAAACAGGTTCCTGTTATGCCCAAATTCAATTATGTCGCCATGGATGCCCGTGGCAAGGAAACCAAAGGCACGCTCGATGTTGCCAGTCAGAACGAGGCGATCAGCCGTCTGAAGGACATGGGTTTCTTCCCTACGAAAGTCACTGAAGCCGCGGCTGAGGAAAAGAAGGGTGCCGCCAAGGGCAAAAAGGGAGCCAAGCCTTCCAGGTCCAAGAAAAAAGGGCCAAAGAAACCCGGGCAGATTGAAATCAATATCCCTATTCCCAAGTTCCTTAAGGGTAAGGTGAAGCCAAAGGTTTTGACGACCTTTACCCGTCAGTTGGCGACACTGGTGGATGCGGGTTTGCCGTTGTTGAGAGGGCTGCGCGTCTTGGAAAAACAGGAAAAGAATGCGGCTTTGAAGGGTATTATCAATGATCTGGCCATTTCCATCGAAGGTGGTAGTACTTTCTCGGAAGGCCTGGCTCAACATCCCAAGACTTTCAATAAACTATACATCAACATGGTGAAAGCCGGTGAGATGGGCGGTGTGCTCGAAGTGGTGCTGAATCGTCTCTCCGAGTTCATGGAGAAGGCTGAAAAGATCAAGGGTAAAGTGATTGCGGCCATGTTTTATCCGGCGGCTGTTATGACTGTTGCCGCCGGTATTCTGGTGCTGTTGATGGTGGTGGTGGTTCCCAAGTTCCAGCAGATCTTTACCGACATGTTGGAGGGTAAACCGCTTCCGGCGTTTACCAATTTCGTCATTGGTATCAGTGATACCATGCGTGAAAATACCATCGTTTTCCCGGAATGGGCCGGTGGTTGGCCTGTTCCTGGTCCAGCTGTCTGGGTGATTGTGGGGATCGTTATTTTTCTCAAGATATTTGGAAGACTTAAATTTGGACGCTATATCATTGATAAGGCCAAGTTGAAGCTTCCGGTTCTGGGGCCTGTGATCAGCAAGGTCGCCATTTCACGTTTCACCCGTACCTTGGGTACCCTGGTCAGTAGTGGTGTTCCCATCTTGCAGGCGTTGACGATTGTGCGCGAGACATCCGGCAACATGGTGGTTGCCAAAGCGGTGACCTCGGTGCATGAAAGCGTCAAAGAAGGTGAAACCATCACCCAGCCTCTTGAAAAATCAAAAGTCTTTCCTCCGATGGTGATCAGTATGATTGACGTCGGTGAACAAACCGGTGCGCTGCCTGAAATGTTGATGCGTATTGCAGACAATTACGATGAAGAAGTCGATAACGCTGTTGCTGCCATGACTTCGTTGCTGGAACCGATCATGATCGTGTTCCTGGCAGTCATCGTGGGTAGTATCGTTATTGCGCTATTCCTTCCACTGATCATGTTGATCGATCAGTTGGGTGGTCAGTAGTGGCAACGAGCCGTAAGGTCAACTTTGCGTGGCCGCCGTTTCTGGCGAATTTCAGAACGGCGGCCCTTTTATCGAGTCCAACCAGGGCAAAAAGACATTGACAGAAACCCTTACAGGATGTAAATACAATGTATTGACGATGTATTTGCGTTCGATATACGAGTGAGTCTGAATGGAGTTTGATTGGGACAACACCTCGGCAGTCACGGATGAAAGTTCTTTGACGCCCCGTGATATTGAAGAATCCTTCGAGGATCCGTTTGCTATCAAGCTTTTACCGGATGCTTCGAGGTTCTCCGCGCAGGCCAGGTATTTTAATATGGGGCGGTCTGCGACGGGGGTGGGAATCTTCAGTGTATATCGAACCAATGGTAAACAGGTGCGGGTCATTGTTTCCCGTCCGTTTACAGAAGATGAGGCTTATTTCTATCAGCGAAAACTGAATCAATCGATCAGCTGAACTGATGGAGGAAACTTGAAAGAGTGCTCGATGAATGCCATTAGCGATTGGGAGGATGTTCCTCTGTTTGACAGCGAGCAGGCGGAGTCGGCGTTTTGGGTTGAGAATACCATCGATATGCGGTTGATGCAGAACTCGGTGGCTTCCGGGAGTGAATCTTCGGAATCCATCACGATCACGCTCAGGATGGACCCGAAAATGCTGTCACGAATCAAGCGGCTGGCCCGGTCCAGGTATTTGAATTATCAAAGCATGATTAAACAATGGTTGGGAGAACGGGTGGAACAGGAGATGGATAAATCCCTGAAGTCCGGCAATTTTTCCTGACATGGAGTAAACAAAGAATGAAACAGACGACCAGCCATGGCAGCAGTTTGGATTTCAGGAGACCGGAAGGGTTTACCTTGATCGAATTGTTGGTCGTGATTGCCATCATTGGCATCCTGGCTTCCCTCATCGTTGGGTTATCCGGAGTGGCCACCTCCAAAGCTCGTCTCAGTCAGACGAAAGCATTGCTCCACAATATTTCCACCGCGATCGACAGCTATCAGGCTGATCTTGGCTCTTTTCCTCCCGACGCCCAGTTTCGCAATGGTGTCGTCAACGCGGCCACGAACCAGCTTTATTACGAATTAACCGGTTCGGTTTACAACAATCAGGGGAGTTACCGTTCCCTGTCGGGTTCCGAACTCATCCGTCGTGAGACCATCAATGGATTCTTTGGAGTGGATGGTTTTCAGAATGTTGCGCGTCAGGAGACCGAGGTCAAAGGTTATCTGGATGTCAAAGGTTCTCAGGCAGGCACCATCTCCTTGAACCCTGAGGTGAGGGTGTTGACCGCTCCGATTCCCTGGCCGATCAAGCCTTTGCAGGGCAACTACCAAAACGTCCTGGGACAGAATATTCCTATGGAAAACCTCCGTCCCATCAAGAGCGCGGATCCCTCCGTTTCCCGAGTCAATCCCTGGCAGTATCGCTCATCCGGTTTGAACCGGTTCAACCAACAAAGTTATGATTTGTGGGCGGATATTGTGATTGGAACGAAAGTTTATCGTGTGAACAATTGGGGTGGCGCTCCCAAGGTGTATGAAGCCCTGCCTCCTAATTAAGTTTATTTTGTAGCCGGATTCCCCTCAATTCATTTGATCAAAAGAACAACAAACCATTTAAATACATGAAGATTCAACAACATCGGAAATTCAGCCAGCCCGCCGGGTTTACCCTGATTGAACTCCTGGTGGTCATCGCCATTATCGGGATTCTGGCAGGCATGCTTTTGCCGGCCCTTTCCAAAGCCAAGGAGAAGGCGAAAATTGCTGTGGCGCGTAACGATATTAAAGCGATTGAAGGTGCTATTCAGCAGTACAACGCCACCTATAGCCGCTTGCCCGCGTCGAAAGCGGTTCGTGAAAAACTGACCGATGCCAATCCGGATTTTACATACGGCACGACTCACTTTGGTCCTTCAGGTCCGGAGCCATTGATTTCAAAACCGACCAAACAAAACTTTGATGGGGGTATCGGCAACCTGAATCTCAATTATCAGATCAGTAACGCCGAAATCGTTTCGATCCTCAAAGATTGGCCGAACTACCCCAACGGGCAGCCCACACAGAACCAGAATCATTCTCAAAATCCTCAGAAGATTGATTTTCTGGATTCCACCAAAACTTCCACTGATGGGTTGACGCAAGGGATTGATCCATTCGGTGCTTATCGTGATCCGTGGGGCAGTCCTTACATTGTTACTTTGGATTTGAATTATGACGGCAAATGTCGTGATGGATTCTACAGTCTGCCAGCTGTTTCCGGCAAAGGTGATACCCTGGCGGGACACAATGGTCTGTTTCCGGTCAACAACCAACCCGGCAATCCATATGAATTGGGTGCAGATGTCATGGTATGGTCGGTTGGTCCCGACATGTCAGTGAGTAAAACCACCCAGGCAAACCAGGGAGTCAATAAAGACAACATCTTGAGCTGGCAATAAGGTCATGAAACATCCGACTACCATCCATGCTGATTCTTGCACGCCCGTTTGTGGTGTGGGGGATGTGCTTTCCAAGCGCAGCAATCGTTCTGATCACGGGTTTTCCTTGATCGAACTGTTGGTGGTAGTGGCCATTATCGGGTTGCTTTCGGCGGTGACCTTGCCCTCGCTCAAAGGATTGAACAAATCCAACTCGCTGAGCACGACCAATCGTCAGTTGGTTGATGATCTGAATCTGGCCCGCACGATGGCAATCAACAACCGAAGTCCGGTTTACATGGTGTTTCTGACACCGGTCATTTCGGATTTAGGTTTGCTGCAGGGGTTGCCCGATACGGAGTTGGAGCGTCTGGTTGAGCTGATTCCCGGGCAATATACCGCATATGCACTTTATACCATTCGAAGCGCAGGGGATCAACCGGGTGAAGTGAATCCAAAGTTTTTGACCGACTGGACATTTTTGCCGGACGGTGTCTTTTTTCAGACCAATAAATTCAATCCCGATCCGCAGTTTCTAAACACAGGGAATCCGGTTTTACGATCCTTTCCCACGCAATTGGTCGAGTTTTTCACAACAGGAAGGCAAATGCCATTGCCCACGCTTGGATTTAATGCCCAGGGGCAGTTGATTTCAGGTCGCGACGAGGTGCTGACTTTTCGTGAAGGAAGTATTTTCGTTCCCCGCGATGCCAACGGAAACCCGCAGGTCGGACCTGTCGATATTGTCGATAAATCGGGCGGGGACGATCACCATGTTTACATCAATTGGCTGACAGGACGCGCGAAGGCCATCGTACCGGAGTTGGATTAATGCATATTCAAAGCAGACATTTTTCAATCGATCATCGTGGGCCGGCCAGGTCGTCACGCCGGTGTGATGCCAGTGGTTTCACCATGGTTGAAGTTGCCTTGTCAATTGCCATCGTGGCCTTTGCCATGGTGGCCATCATCGGGATCATGCCCACCGGGTTCGAAGCGCAACGGCTGAACCGCGAGGAGACCATCATCAATCAGGACGGCACTTACCTTATGGAAGCCATCCGTGGTGGGGCTCTTGAGTTGGACAGTCTCACCAATTTTGTCGATTCCATCGTCATCAGCAATCACACCGGAAACATCAGATCTGTGGGGATTTCCGAAGGTGTCAATCGATTCAGGAGAGCGGTTCCTCTGGTGAACGGACATTTCATTATCGGCATGCTTAGCACGCCCCATTTGGAAGTGGTGGATGTCCGCCGAAACGGTGCCATCATCTACTCAACCAATGAGGTGGCAGCCCTGGTGCGAGCCATGAGTGGATCAGCCGGAGAGCGATTTCAGGATCCGGATTTTCAGGAGAATTCGTTTTCTTACCTTTTGAGTTCGAAGATTGTCCCTTATCAGGCGTCGCCAACCGGTCCATTTGCGGCGAATTCAACCACCCTCACCTCGACCAATCGAGTGGCGCTTTCAGCCAACATCGCCAGCAACTTGTTTGATGTGCAATTGAAGTTCCGTTGGCCGGTGACCAAAGTTCAGACCGCAGGAAGTGGTGGTGTGCCCAATATTCAATACCGGGTTGGAAAAAATGAAATGGTGTTCCGATCATTGGTCAGCGGTAGTCTGATACCAACCAATGGCGTTCCTTTCCTGTCGGTCAGGGATCCTCGAAACGATGTGCCACTTTACTATTTTAACGACAAGGATTACACCCCTCCCGCCTTATGAAGATGAATCAGTCCAATGACAGCACAGATCGAGGGACTCATCGTTGTGTCCGGCAGGCCAAGTTGGGTGAGCACTCCCGCTTCGGGTTCTCGTTGATTGAAGTTCTGCTGGCGGTGTCCATCATGACGGTCATCGTCTTTGGACTTTTTTCAATGTTCAACCAGACCCAAAAGGCGCTTCGAGCCACTGCCAAGCAAGTCGATATTCTGGGTTCAGGTCGTGCTGCGATTGAAGTGTTGGTAGAGGATATTCAGGCGGCAGAGGCGCCCGATTTGCCTTTGTTGAGTGAACTGACCATCACCACCACAGAGTTGCCCCACATGCTGGGAACACTGGAGCGGACCTATGAGTATGAACCGGTCATACAGCAGTTAGTGGACGGATCGCTGAGGACGAATATGCTTCAAAATGTTTTCTTCCTGACACGATCGAACCTGAACTGGGTTGCAAAGGGTTACTTTTTTTCCCCCACGGCCAATTTCGTGGCTCCGAATAATACCCGAAGTCTTGGTTTTGGTACTTTGTTCCGATTCTCATCCGTCAATGCGGATCTTACCGCTGCGAATATCAGGGATCGTTACCAGCCACAGCGCCGTTTAAATCATCAACTATTGGGAAATCTCTGGGATCAATACAACAATGTCCTCAATGCCAGCCCGCTGGAAGTGACCAATCAGGTGTTCAACCTCAATGTGTCTCCGCTGATTGAAGGAATCATTCATTTCAAACTTCAACCCATTGATTCAGACGGAAGACCCATGCTTTACACCACGAATTTCACCGCTTTGAATCAGTCCGTTAATTTTTCTTATCCAAATACCATCTTGGAACGTGAGCAAACCGGTGCTGGAGATATCCTCGAAGGGCAAACTCGATTTCGCTTTTTTGAAGATGCCATCCCTGCCTACATCGAACTTGAATTGGGTGTGTTGGATCCTGAAGTGCTGGCTCGGGTTAAATCCATGCCAAATCTGAATGTGGCCCGGCAGTACCTGCAGGACAAACCCGGTGCCGTCCATTTGTTTCGGCGCATGATTCCTATTTCCACCGCCAAACCTATCAGTCTGGAGCCGTAATGAAGTTGAGAACAAAAGAGCAAGGTGTCGTTCTGGTCATCACCCTGATCATGCTGTCGGTGGTGACGCTGATGGCGATTGTTTTCCTCGGCGTTAGCCGCCGTGAACGTGCGACCGTGACTGTGACCACAGATCACATCAACGCAAAGCTGTCTGCCGAGGCTGGCATGGCCCGTGCCCAGTCCGAGGTGGTAGGGCGTATCTTGAGTTCTTCGAACCGCTTTGATTTTGATTACGCGGTTTCGACCAACTTTTTCAACCCGGACGGGTATGATAATTCCAATTTCAATTATGATCCGGGCAACGCGAATTATTTTCTGCCTAATGGGAATCCTATCCCCGATCCTTATAATCAGTCCGTCAACATAGGTAATCAATTCTACGATCCTCGTCCTCCGGTTTACATTGAAGAAACCGAATACAATCAGCAATCGAGGCAGTTTGAGCGTCAAATCGATTTCAGGTATTACTTGGACTTTAACAGAAATGGGCGATTTGAGCCGTCCGGTTTGCTGCCGGTGCTGGATGAAAATAATCGTCCTTTGCAGGATACTGAAACTGGTGAGAATGTTTGGACACGGTATGTAGGCGATCCCCAGTGGATCGGGCTGCTGGAATATCCGAATCAGCCCCATTCTGCGACCAATCGATTTGTCGGACGTTTTGCTTATATTATTGTCCCCGAAGGCCGCACCTTGGACCTGAATACCATCCACAATCAAATCAAGCAGACCAGCACTATTCAGGATTTTTTCGTTCGAAATCAAGGAATCGGACCTTGGGAAATCAATTTGGGTGCGTTTTTACGTGATTTGAACCCCAGGATCTGGACCCAATATCAATACGCAGGACCGGGCAACAATGCCGAAAACATCGGGAATTCTTTTAGAGATGCATTCTCGTTGCTGAACTATCGTCGTGCCGACCGTGCTTTGGCTCCTCTGAATGTGATTGCCAATCCCAGCAACGTTCAATTGCAGCAGGATTTTGTCGATCTGTTTGCGAACGGTCCTTATTTGTTGGATACCCCGTGGCTGGCGAGTGACCTTGCGGATACTGGTAACCAGATTTGGTGGGGGAGCGAATACCGGAGGGCTTTCTATGATGTTCAGGAGTTGTTCAACGGTGTCAAGATTCCCAACGCCGATGGTGTGCCTGCGTCGAATGACAGCGTATCGGACCGTGTGGGCAGGATTCCGAGTCTGGCGCAGACTTCCACTTACGATCGCTACACCTACTACCGTCTGATATCTCAGTTGGGCACCGAATCGATTTCTGATACCACCGCCCGATCCTATCGTTTAGCTATTCAGGACAACGTGCCTCGTCTTGAAGAAGTGCGCACCAACAAGCTTCACCTCAACTACGATAACTTTTCCAATCATCAGACCAACTATGTCAATTGGAGCGCCCGGGACATGTTCATGCTTTCTGCAAATCGCCTGCTGATGGCGAACATGGCGACCAATCCTCCGGCCTTTACCTATTTGAATGAAGTGGGTCAGCAATATACAGCACCGGGTACGAATTTTCATTTGTTGGGCGACACCTACGTGGATCGGGATTTTTCGGTTACCAACATTCAGATTTGGCCTGAAAAGGCACCGGGTGTGAATGAATACTCCGCGAACCTGCATCAACTCCTTCAACTGGCCGCCAACCTGACGGATCCCGTCACTGTGACCAATCGACCTTTGGCCACATTTGCCGGTGGTAATCAGGAACATTTGCCATTGGTGTTTCGTCCCCGTTTCAACGTTGACGACAATGACACGGTGACGATCTTCGATTATATCGAAGTGACCAATGATGCGCCTGTTCAATTGAACAAGCCCTTCCGTGATTTGAGGTTCAAGGCGCAGCGCGATGCGTTGAATCCTGATGACAACGTGATTGGTATTCCCTGGGTCATTTCCGCCAAAAAGGGATTGCCCAACTTCAACGAGTACGGCGTGCTGACCACATTGGAAATGACCCGTAAGTTGGAGATCAACAAGACGGCCCCGAACGCACCGATGAATCAATGGCAGACGAACCAGATGATTGTCATGGGGATTTCAAATATGTATGGATTGGAAACTTGGAATTCCTACCGTTCCAACTACCCCCGGGCAATTCGAATGCAGGCACAGGTTCAATCCAGTCTCGTTGTAACCAACAGGCGTGGTATGTTGCTTCGGTCCAATTGGTATAATCCGTCGAATGAACGCTTAATGACAGCCAATGAATGGCAAGGTCAGGAGTTTGTAGTTCCCATGCAACAAACATTCATCACCTTGACCAACAGCGTGTATGATCATGCAAGCGGACGATTGGTGGAGGCTTCCTTCTTGCCTCAGACCTTGTTCCCTGATCGAGGCATTTTTCCCAGCCCTCAGATCGGGTTGGCGATGACCAATCGCGTGCAATGTTTCATGCTTGATGAGGATACCCAGCGCATCCTTGATTTCGTCAATTTGGACAATTTGACCACTCGCCTGGATGTGACCCAGGAATTGTTGGGAGCGTATGGAGCGGGGACCGCCGGACCGGTGGCATCTTCTTCGACGGGCGATTCCAGAATGTTCTGGGTGACGAACCGACTGGGCAATTCAACCCTGATCACAGCTCCGACTGAAGGTGTGATCAACCAGATTTTCACTTCGCTGGATGAAATCCCCGTATCGCAGAGGTTATGGAACAGTTTCCGGGCGCGCGGCACCGGGCGTGACAGGGAAGAATCGATTGATTTATTCAGAACCTTCATCGGGTTCCCTCCCAAGTACCTGACCGCTCAACAATTGGCGATCGGTTATCAGCGTTTGAATGACCCGCGCAAGAGTTTCGTACGACAGGTGCCATTCACGCCTTCGCTTAAGAAAATCATTTACACCACCTGGCAGGCGAATGATCCGCTGGTGCACTATACCAAGGCGGACCTGACTGATATGGAAGGCCGCTCGAGCCGGCGCGAACTCGTCGATCCACCGGATCGCCCCTTGGATGGACGCATTCATAACATAGGTTTGGTGAACGCCAGATATCGTCCATGGCCAAGCGGGCCGGGGTCGGATGTTTCGGAGTATGACGTTTCATTGAAAGATCCGATGATCCGCAGTTCCGACGACTGGCAATTTCCAACCAACCGCTACCCCAACATCGGGTGGCTGGGGCGTGTGCATCGAGGCACGCCGTGGCAGACTGTTTACTTGAAATCTGCGGTAGGCTCGGATGGCGCTGGACGCTTGCTGCATGTGACAGATATGCCGCAGCTCAGTTCGCCTTTGGCCGAAGGGTACCCTTTCCAGACCTTGCACGGCGATCCGAACAATGGATTTGAAGCCAATGCGATCAGTCCGCAACAGGATGGGTCTCGTTTGAACGTCATGGAAATCGCCCAGCGTAATTGGTTACGGTGGTCGGGAAGTATTGGAACCCATCCCACCAATGACTGGAAGATTTTGGAACAATTCACCACTGCATTGGATGACAATGCGGCGCGTGGACTGTTGTCGGTGAATCAGACCGGTTTGTCTGCATGGTCGGCAGTGTTGTCTGGTGTGATTGTTCAGACCAACATGTCGAGCATTGCGGTGATGAATCGGGATCTAGATGGGGTGCAGTCACCTCAGTACCGAACCAGGACAATCGAACCGGCCGGCTTGAACGGCTTACCCGAGAATCAAAACCTGCCTTCACCCATGACGCAGATGGTAAATGGTCCCACGGGAATCAATGGAGTGCGGCAGTACTTCCCGAACGGCAGATTCCAGTATCTTGGACAGGTGCTTTCCGCCCCGGCACTCACATTGCAGTCTCCCTACTTGGCTTGGGGAGACGAAATACAGTATCAGAGCGGGATAGACGACTTTGCTTATGAACGCATTCCGCAGCAGGTTCTTTCGTTGCTTAAGGCCGATGAACCTCGTGTGACCATTTATGCTTATGGACAGTCGTTGCGACCGGCGAACGAGTCGTTGCGCACGGATCCGGAGCCGCCGAGATTGTTTAATATCTGCACCAATTATCAGGTGACGGGTGAGTACCTGATCCGGCGCGTGGTGCGTTTTGACGGGGCCATCACCAACTTACAGGCCACTGTGGAAAGTGAAACGGTGTTGCCATTTGATTGATGGGGTTGAAGGGAGAATGAGCAACAGACGAGCCCGCCGTGGAGACAGGAATTATTGGATTTTGAATTGATATGCGATTGAGCGCCAAAACTTGGGTCATTTTTGGAATGATATTGTTGGTTCTGGGAGCCGGCTATATGCGTTGGGGCAACCTGGCGCGAGAGCGGCAACTGGCACTAATGGGAGCGGATTTGTCTTTGAACTCCGAAGGTGGAGCCGTGCATATCCCAAGTCTGGGGGGAGCAGGTCCCAGATTGCTGACCCAGCTGAATCAAACCACCCGTCATGCGAATACTGCTCATCCTGAAGTAACCAATGGCTATTGGGAGCCGCTTCCGGAAGATCCTCAACATCCGCATCGCATCCGAAACACGGCGGTTCGTTTAAATGAATTGGCTCGGTTGGATCATGCTATTTTGTTGAACAATGCCTTGATTGATACGAGTTCAAGGCGCCCTTTGGGCATCCCGGAACATTTGCAGGCTCCTGCGCGTACTCGCAGTTATCTGGTTCAAACCGACAAGGCGTTTGATCAGGTTGTATCACCTGAGTTACTCGAAAACTTGGAAGCTACAAAAGTGTCATACATTCCCAACAACACGTGGCTGGTTCGTATGGATCCGGATGTGGTTGCCGAGTTGGAGCGGACACGCGGTGTCCGGGCGGTTGTACCTTATGCCCCTTATTTCAAAATTAGCGAGTCGTTGATTTCCACAGCCAAAGAACAGGAAACCTTGAAACCGGGAACCATGCTCAGCCTGACCGTTTTTCCGGATGAATCCGATGCGGCGCTGGAGGTTCTGCAGGATCTACAGGTTCCTGTTATTTCCAAATCTTCCTCTCCTTTCGGTGATCAGTATGTGGTTGGAACCACTCCGGACAGTCTCGTGCCTCTTGCTGTAATGGATCTGGTGCAGTGGGTGGAACCATGGTATCCGCGTGCATTCGCCACAGACTTGGCTCGCGTGCGCGTTGGAGTGGACACCGACGCCACGAACATCACCAACGACAACCACCACGGCTTGACCGGAAAAGGGGTGATCATCAATGTGAACGACACCGGTATCGATGGGACGCATCCCGACCTGACCGGTCGCGTGATATCCCCTGATAATCCAGCCAGCCTGCGTCCGCCTGCGGTGCCGGATCCGAATGCTCCTTTGGTGGCATCGATTGCTTTCAGCGCTCACACCGATCCGAACGGGCACGGCACGCATGTGGCGGGTATCATCGCCAGTTCAGGGGAAAACTCGCCTGTGGTAACCAATATCATCAACTCCGCCACCAATGCCAATTTTCACGGCATGGCACCCGAGTCGGAATTGTTTTCTTTGAGAGTCGATTTGATCAGCGGGCCGTTGGAATCGGATGAAATACTCCAGACCGAGGCAGCCACATTCAATTACATCACCCGGGGCATGACGAATGCCATGATTTCCAACAACAGTTGGCGTTACCCGGATTCACAGGAATACGGTTTGGCAGCGGCGAGTTACGATGCTGCCGTGCGTGATGCCCTTCCGTTGGAGGAAGGCGATCAATCCATGGTGTATGTATTCGCCGCCGGAAATGCCGGTAATGGGGAGCGTGACGGCACCGGGGGTTCTTCCGGAAGTATTGAATCTCCTGCCACCGCCAAAAACGTGATCACCGTCGGAGCGGTTGAACATTTGAGGTATATCACCAATGAGGTCATCTCAGGGTATGTGGATCAGGTGGTCACCAACGAAACCGGCATTGTGGAAACAAACCAGATTCCGGTGATGGAGAAAGTATTTTTGCCGGATACCGATTCGGCTACTGAAGTGGCGTCCTTTTCTTCCCGAGGAAATGTTGGCATTGGGATCGAAGGGGAAGGCGGTCGTTTCAAACCCGACGTGGTGGCTCCAGGGACCTTTGTTGTTTCGACACGATCGAAAGATTGGGAAAGTCCCGGTCAGCTATTCTCTACCAATTTGAGCACTCGTGTTGGTATTTCGGTTAATCCAGGGGACATTTACCCCACTCTTTTATTCATTCCCAACGACGGGGTTCGGGTTGAGTTGAAGATTGTGCCCAATGAAGATGTCCCCATCGAGTTGCCGGACCTGCCGCTCTATGTCTCACAGGCGGGCTTTGCCACGACCAATGATTTTGCGGGATATAATGAAATCGCTCTGACCCCTGATGCGGAAGAGCCTCTCACGTTGACCCCCGGGAGCATTTATTACTTTGGTATCGGAAATGAATCCGAGACAACCGTGGCGTTTGATTTGGAAACCCGCGTGATGACCGAAGAGGAACCTGAGGGTTACTTTGCCGGGTTGAAAGAGTTAAATGACGGATTAGAGCCTCACTACCGAATGGAATCAGGCACAAGTATGGCTGCGCCCGTGGTGTCCGGTATGCTGGGGCTGATGCAGCAGCATCTCACTGAGAATGGTCACAGCCCAAGTCCTGCATTGCTGAAGGCTTTGTTGATCAATGGCGCACGGTCTTCAGGGACGGTTTATGATTTTCAGATTGATCCCCTGATCAACTATCAGGGATGGGGTTTACCCAATCTTAACAACAGTTTGCCAAGTCGATTTCTGGAGGAAACCGACAACAAATCATCTTCGGTTCAATTCTTTGATCAGGATCCGGACCTGGCTTTGGCAACCGGTGATGTGCGGTCATGGGATTTGAATGTATCCACCAACGGAGCCCGCGCGTTTCCGATGCGGGTGACATTGGTCTGGACCGATCCTCCGGGGAATCCCGCTGCCGGTATCAAATTGGTCAACGATCTTGATTTGGTGGTTTCCAACACGGTATCTGGAGATGTTTATTTCGGGAACGATTTTGCTCAGTCCACACGGTTTACACGTTTGTCCACGACCAACTCCACTTCGACCGCCACCAACTTGGTCAGTCAGGCGGATATCGTCAATAACGTGGAAAACGTCTACATCAATGGTCCGCTTTCCACGAATTACGTGGTCTCGGTGATCGGTCGTCGGGTGAACGTGAATACCGTGTTCGATCACCCGGATGGTGTTGTTCAGGACTTTGCTCTGGTGATCAGCAGTGGCGATGACTCTGATTTGGAAGCGCCATTTGAAATCGAAGAAGCCGAGACCCCATTGGCATCAACGTTGCCTCCGGTGATCTCCATTACCAATGGTATCCCACGACTCGAAGATCGGGTTGGCGCCAACAGTCCATTGTTGGGGACGACGAATGGTCTGGTGGGGCAATGGCAGTTCTACATGTTCACCAATTCGCTCCCGTCGACCAATGACGTTGGGTTTACCAATGGTCCGAACGTGGCCTTCGTCACCTTTCTGCCACCCAACTTGTCACGACCCAGGACATCGGAAGCAGACATTGATTTGTTTGTGTCCAGGGATGCCGGACTGCTGGACTTGAATCCGGGAGCCATTGCAGGGGCCAGCAAATCGCTGAACCAGGGCGGTACTGAAGTGGTGCTATTGGAGAACCAACCTCTGGGTGATGATGTCGTGTATTATGTCGGCGTGAAATCGGAGGACCATCAAGGGGGTCAATACGCCTTTGTCGGGTTGTCACAAGAGGAGCCATTTGATTTTACGGATGCCAATGGGAACCGGGTGTTCAGGGGGATACCGTTGAACCAGGGGATCATTCCCGATGGAACGCCGGCGAGTCCGGGGGCCGGGTTGGGCATCGCGATTGGTAATCCGCTCAATGGATTGGCCGTGCAAAGCGTTGTTGTTGAAGAAACCATCTCGCACCAAAATATTGGTGATTTGCTGGGCAGCATCACGCACAACGGAATATCGGCTGTGTTGAATAATCACACGCTTTTCAGCCCGCAAGGAAGTCCGACATTCTTGAATGAGGTCTATGATGACTTTGGATTTTACCCCAACTCGATTCCTTCTGACGGGCCAGGGAATCTGATCAATTTCATTGGTGAGAACGGAGTGGGGGTCTGGTTGATGACGATGGTGGATAACAGTTTTGGTCACACCGGGACTTTGACCGCCTTTAATGTGGTGGCAACGCCGAATCAGTTGCTGGATGACAGTGGTGTGGTGAGTACCGTGCAAGGTGAGTCCTTTGTTTACTTCTTTGTGGAAGTCCCGGCGGACGCGAGTGCATTGACTGCCAATTTAACTGAGTTTGATCTTCCGCTTGATCTCTACCTGCGACACGAAGAATTGCCGACACAAACACTCTATGACAAACGTACCTTGGGATTGGCCGGGGATCAGATTATTTCGACGACAATCACCACACGGGATATACCGCCATTGAATGTCGGACGCTATTTTATTGGAATCTACAATCCGAATCCGGGGCCGGTGGATTTTCGGTTGACTTATGAGTTGGAGCGCAACTTGGTGATTGACGCCGAGCAACCATTTTTCGCGGGTGAGAAGGAAGTTCCGATTACTGATTTCGCTTTGACGGATTCACTGGTGTATGTGCCTGATGACCGTCCTATCTCGGAGGCCAAAGTAGGGATTCGGTTGGATCACCCAAGATTGTCTGATTTGAGCCTGCATCTGGTCAGTCCACAAGGAACCAGGCTGTTATTGATGGAACATCGTGGGCGCAACAATGAAACCGGCTTGGGTTCCGGGATCGGGAATGAACTGGTTTACGGCGGGTTCAGTGACAATCCGGAAGATGCGGATACCTTGATCAAATATGCTCAGGGACCGTTCACAACAAACGCGAACTTTCTCGATCTATCCATCAGCGGATTCGAACAAGCTGACCTGGGGAATTATCTGGAAGGCGAAACCATCCCGGCCGATGCGGATGGTAACGAGTGGGAGATCGTCTTTGGTCGGGCTCGTGTGCTGGGTGGGAATGGCTCTTTTGAAGGGAATCGATATCTGGATATTTTCAGTTCTCGCATTGCCATGACCATCCCGACACCCGTGGGGCAGAAATATGATCTCTTTTATGCCTCCCGCTCCATTGCTGGCAGAGGGTCGCCCGTTGGAGGTGTCTATCTGGATGGTCGTAGGGCTCAGATTGTCGATGGTTCTTTGGCATGGCAGCGTAATACACCTTTGCGTTTCCGTCCGGCCAATGATGAAACACTGTTGGAGTTGACTTTTCTCGGTGGCCGTCCGTCCATGTTTGTGGACGATATCTCATTGAGCTATGCGCCGGCAGTCAAATACTACTTTCCCGAAGAGCCGCTTGAGTCCCTTAAAGGAGAGTCGGCAGTGGGTGATTGGCACCTTGAAGTGCGTGACACGCGTGAAGGGGCGATCACTCCCCAGCCAATACTTTATGACTGGCAACTCCTGCTCAGCCTTGCGAACACCAATGTGCAGGCTGAAACCCTGCGAAATGGACAATGTTTTGCGAGCACGCTGGAACCGGATGAAGTGCATTATTTCGTCGTGGAAGTTCCGCGAGTCGCCACCATGGCTACGAACTGGTTGTCCGGAACAGGAGACCTTGAGATGTGGTTCGACAATGCGGGCGTGCCCACCGGTGAAATGCCTCCTGATGTAACCCCGCCCATCAATTACAATGGTGATGGTGACGGAGAAGGAATGGTGATTTCTCTGGAAGGGATGACTTTCTTTGACCCTGCAACCAATCAATTAGGCACCTTGCCGGAACCGGTGTTGCAGCCAGGGCAGCGTTACTATCTGGCCGTTGCCAACAATCATTCCGATACCTTGCAGGAATACGAGCTTTGTTTGCAGTTTGACGCCGATGATATCCAGGTGATCACGCTGACAAACATGATAGCGTTCACGAATCAGATTCCTTTCACTGATGATCTGGAGATGCAGTACTATCGTTACCCCGCCGGATCAAATGTTGCTCAACTCAATTTCGAACTGGAGCCTCTTAACGGGGATGTGAACATGGTTGAGAAGCACGGCCTGCCATTGCCAACGATCAGGGTATTTGACCAGCATTCAGAGTTGCCCGGTCTGCAGATTGACCAGATCCTGATAACGAACCGGCCTCCGGCCAACATCCTGCCAGGATCCTACTACATCGGCGTTTACAACGCGGAACCGAACCAAACCGATGTGGATTACACCATCAAGGTAACCGAGACGACTTTGCCTTATAACATCATTCGTCTGGCTGATGGAGAATCGATTGAGTTTACAGTGGGAGATAACTTCGTGTCAGATGATGCTGAAGTGGAAAATTACTTCCTGTTCGATGTAGTGAGCACCAATGCCGCCACCGCTCGATTTGAAATTTTAAATGCCGATGGAGACGCGCAGTTCCTTCTCAAACAGGAAGAACTGCCAACACAGATAGACAATGATCGTTCTTCCACAGTGATCGGTGACCGTCCCGGAAGTGGCAAGATTCTCGTTCACACCAATGATGTGCTCCCTTCTGTAAGTGGTCGATGGTTCATGTCGGTATTGAATCAGCGGACGGAGGATTTGAATTTTACGATTCGCGCGAGCCTGGAAGTGGATGCGCCTTGGGTAACCACGCTGACGAACCAGCTTTGGATGACCAATACCGTCGCCATCAAGCAGGACGGGTTCCCCGAGGAAATGGATTATTACCGGTTTGTGGTAGATCCCGCTGCTGAAGAAGTGGAATTCGTGGTTGAACCCATCATGGGTGGAGATGATGCCAATGTAGATTTGATTCTCAAGAAGGGCTCTATACCAACCTTGGCTGATCTTGATGTTTCCAGTGACAACGGTGGGTCAGAGATTGAGAGAATCACGCTGGACGCAAGCTCGGCGATTCCGGTCAGCGGAGGCGAATGGTTCATGGCAGTTGTGAATCGTGAAACATCCGATGAAGTTACCTATCGTGTCAGGGCCAGTCAGGCGGTGGACTTTGCGCCGATACCTTTGGAAAACGGCGTCTGGTTTACGAATGTCATCACCGGTAACCCGCCGGGGGCCCCGACTGTGCCTGTGCTCTATTATTTTGATGTGGATCAAAATGCGGTGGACACCACCTTCACTCTCTCCAATCTGGAGGGGGGACTTAACGGAAACATTGATTTGCTGGTGAAGTTTGATTCCGCTCCCACTTTGAGCGATTTTGATGCGGCCAGTGTGAATGCAGGGATTGTTGATGAGATTGTGGTTCTCACCAAAAATTCAAGCCCGGCACTGCAGCCGGGTCGCTGGTATCTGGCCGTGATCAACAGGGGTATTACAGATGTGGATTATCGCATCAAGGCAGAGCAACAGGTGGAAATCGTCGAAGATGTGATCGAAGTGCCTTCTGATATTCTTTTCCAAGGAAACCAGATCTGTGTCTCCTGGGAATCCGAGGTGGGACAGACATACTGGGTGGAAGGCAAAGTGCTGGAAGCTGACCCTGTATGGGATGGTTTGGCTGGCCCGATTGTCGCGACCGATATCTTAAGTGAGCAATGTTTTGATTTCCCGATCGAACATCAGATCTTCCGTGTTGTCATACGAACCAAACAGGAACCTCCGGAGCCGCCTGTCTTCTATATCGATCCAGTGGTCGCTCTTAAAGGGAATCAGATCTGTTTAAGCTGGGATGCGACAGTTGGTCAACGGTATAGCATTCAGGGGAGAACCACTTTGACGGATGTTGATTGGACTGAAATCGAGCAAGCTTTGGCGGCAATGGAAGTCATGGAGTATTGCATCGACGTGAATACGCCGTTCCGGTATTTCCGTATTGAGCCTGTTGACGGACCGGTTCCTCCTGTGCCCACAACCATTGATCCGGTTCTGGCCTTGGTGGATAATCAACTGTGTCTCACTTGGGTTTCGGAGGTGAATCGAAATTATACCGTTCAGGGTAAACAAACCTTGTCCGCCGGAGATTGGGATGACGTGGCAAGCGTCCTGGCTGCTGCCGAATCCACGGTTTATTGTTTGGTAATTGACACGCCTTACCAGTATTTCCGGATTATTGCCGGGGAGCAGGGTGAACCACCGGCACTTGGGCCATTCGTTGACGTGGCACTTCGTCTGGCAGGGGGGCAAATCTGTCTTGATTGGGTTTCCGAGGCTGGACGCAGTTATCAAATCGAGGGAGTGGCATCCTTGGATGCATCTGACTGGACCGTCATTGAAACCGTGACTGCCGATGCGGGCGCCACATCCTATTGTATTGATCTACCGAGTGAGTATCGATTCCTGCGTGTTCGGGCTGGTGATGGCGCCGAGCCGCCTCCTGTTGACGGGGATGTGTTTATTGATGCGGTTTTGAGTTTGGTGGATGACCAGATCTGTCTCGAGTGGTCCTCGCAGGCGGGAGATGTGTTTACCATCGAAGCAAGATCGGGATTACTGGATGTTGCTTGGGAGGAAGTGGAGCAGGTAGTGGCTGTCGGTGAAACGACCCGTTTTTGTGCAGATCTGCCGACTGTTTATCGTTTCTTCCGAGTTCGTGTCGGGGGAGTGGTGACACCACCGGATAATCAGGAAGTGGTTGGGTTCATCGATCCGACCTTGGCTCTGGACAACACAGGGCAGCTCTGTTTGGGGTGGTCCTCCACTCCTGGAAGTGCTTACGTTGTTCAGGGTGTCGAGGTGTTGGGTTCTTCCGACTGGAAAGACATAGAGCGTGTCACCGCGGATCAGGTTGACACACGGTATTGCCTGGGACTGCCGACAGTGTATCGAAGTTTCAGAATAGCAGAATTAGCCGATAGTCCGGATCCGGGGCTTGAACCCGAGCCGTCGGTTTCCTCCTACATTGATCCGGTGCTGGCGGTGAGTGACAATCAGATCTGTCTGACCTGGCAGCCTGTGGAGGGTAAATCTTATCAAGTTCAAGGCCTTTTTGACATCCAATCAGATCAATGGGAGGTCATTGATTCTTTGGCAGCCTCGGTTGATTCGTTGACACATTGCATCGCTCTGCCCTCCAGTCATCAGTTTTATCGCATTGCGCTGGTGGATGGGGTTGTCGCTGGAGACGGGCAGGGGGTTGGGGGGGGCGTGATTCCCGCAACCATCGATTCTGTGACGCTTGAAAATGGCCAGGTCAAAGTGAAGTGGACCGGGGTTTCCGGTATGGCTTATCGAGTATCCTTTGCGGATGCCTTGGGTGGGCCATGGCTGGAGATTCCTGAGACGGTTTCCTCAGGCACAAATTCATTTGAATTCAGTGACGATGGTTCTTTGACCGGGGGGTTGCAGTCTCCTCGTTTTTATCGGGTGGATCAGTTGCCGACACCCTGAGTATCTAATCTAAATACCTTATCTTCCCTTGCCATCCCGGGGAGTCCTGATCTTATAATGGCTTATGCAGTCACATGAGCTCCTGCGAGATGTGTTCAAGGATGGCAGTCCCAAACAGATTGCCGATGACATGGGCTTGTCGCTGTCCATGATATATAAGTGGGGTGAAGCTACCGGTGAAACGGGTAGTGGCACACCAAATCCCTTGGACCGTATAGAGGCGCTGATTCAAAGTACGCAGGATCAGCGATTGCTTCAATGGATATGCGAAAAGGCTGGAGGCTTCTTTATTCGGAACCCTAAGCATGTTCATGCGCATCCTGATTTTCTAATTCCGGCCACCAATACCATTATTCAAGAGTTTGCCGATTTGTTGTCTGTGGTGGCTTGCGCGGCTGCCGACAACCATATCAACAATGCCGAAGCTGCGGACATACGTGAGCGGTGGGAGCAGTTGAAATCTGTGACCGAAGGATTTGTGCATTGTTGTGAGGAGGGGAATTTCTCGCGATTGAAGCGAGAAGCCGAGGAAGCTGCCAGCAAGAAGGCTTCCTGATTCAAAGACTTGCAAGTTGCAGCAAACTTCATGCCTGTTTGGCTTGAAAAGTTCAACGTCTGGGTGCATATTGTGTCTCGCTTATGGCACAGGGCCTTTATTTATCACAGAGAATGGCGCTCCAGCAGATGCTGGCGCCCCAGCTCCAGCAGTCGCTTGCTTTGTTGCAGGCGCCCATGTTGGAGTTAAAGGCTCTGGTCAATCAGGAGCTCGAGCTGAACCCTGTGCTGGAAGAAATTCTGGAACAAGATCAGAACAGCAAGGACAGCTCTGACAACTCCGGTGACGGCTCATCCGATGG
>JAQCFT010000186.1 GCA_027619545.1 Verrucomicrobiota bacterium
CTCTTTATCCACCATGACACAGGCAGCAGGCAATTTTGAAATGACCCTGCGAGACCGACAGAAAGCACCCGCCTCGGGCCTTGACTATGTCGTTAAAGAAACAAGGGAATCATGGAATCCAAAGCAAACTGCGGTCATAGTGTGCGATATGTGGGATCTTCATCACTGCAAAAACGCCGTCACCCGTGTGGGCGAAATGGCCCCCCGCATGAACGATGTACTGATCAAGGCACGTGACGCCGGAGCATTGATCATCCACGCACCGAGCAGTTGCATGGATTTCTACAAAGGCCACCCCGGACGATTGAAGGCAGCATCCGCCCCCAAAGCCGCCAACCTGCCGGAACAAATAGAATCCTGGTGCTACATCATCCCCAGCGAAGAACAAGGTGTCTATCCGATCGATCAATCCGATGGAGGCGAAGACGATGATCTGGTCGAGCACGCAGAATGGGCAACATATCTTGAAAGCATTGGACGCAACCCGGGAGCCCCATGGGTCCGTCAGGTGGACGCCCTGAAGATCGATGAAAAAGACGCCATCACCGATGATGGCATTGAGGTATGGAACCTACTCGAACAACACGGCATTCAAAACGTCATCCTGCTCGGGGTCCACACCAACATGTGTGTTTTAGGACGTCCCTTCGGACTGAGGCAAATGGCCAAAAACGGCAAAAACGTGGTTTTAATGCGTGATATGACCGACACGATGTATAACCCCAAGATGTGGCCATATGTCGATCATTTCAAAGGGACAGAACTCATCGTGGAACACATCGAAAAATTTGTGTGCCCCACCGTCACGTCGGACCAACTACTGGGTGGAACACGTTTCCACTTCAAAGGCGATCCCAGAGCAGGACACTAATCTCGCCTAGCGGTTTCACCTCGCCAACGAGTGGATGGCTTTGCCTGTTTCGTCACTGACGCGTAGTTGGAATTCCCATTCAACCGTCCAGTTTTCGAGCTGCTCGTTCTGGCATAGCTTGATCAGGATGTCGTTTTTCCCGGCTTTCAACTGAACGTCCAGGATATACTGATCCACTTTTGCCATGCGATGGTATTCGTCGCGCCCGAACAACAGTTCACCATTGAACCAGACCTTCCAGGCATTTTTGGTACCCAGGCGCAATTGAGCCGTCCTGTCCGTATCTGAATAGAATGCGTGATGTGCGTAAGCAGTGACTTCCTTGAGCAACCCAGGGTAAGACTTGTTCACGTCCACCATCCCGAACCGGTCTTCGCTCTCCAGCACACTCCAGGAGACATCTCCCGATTTACCCGGATAGGTGGCCTTGAAATCCAGCGACTTCTCAGGGGGAAACACTGTATCGAAACCTGTTCGATCCAGATTATGAAACGGCCCGATGACGCGCCAATCGGTAATAAAACCCAATAAGTGCGGGATATGGACCGGTTGATCCATTTTTTCCAGTTCATCGGCCAACAATCTGATCTGTTCGATATCCCTGGCATATTGTAACGCTTGACGAAAAACAACCTTGGCAGTGGCAGGTTCGCCGGACAAAGCCTTGGTGCCGGCATCAATCCACTGCCGCACCGCCAATCTCCTTAAATCATTGGAAGGATCATTCAGCATCCCCCGAAGCAGCATTTCACCAGCATGCGGATCATGGTGTTCAATCAACTCAAATGCCATCGCCCGAGCACGCGCATCGTTCGATTCATCCAAAAGAAAATCAGTCAAAGGCATCAATGGCAACTGAATCGAATCCTGACTGGAACGATCCACGATGGTCTCAACAGCTGATCTCAGCCAGTTCTTGACCAAAGGAGAGCTTCCCTGCATGCCTTTCAAAATAGGGACCACGGCATCAACTGACTGACCCATCAGCTGTTGCATGGACTCCTTGGCTTCGGCATTCCCCTGCCCTTCCTTGCCAACCATGCGAATGGTTTCAATCCATTGATCCGCTTGTGGGGAAAGTTCGGCTGCCTGCACGTGCAAAGATATGCAAAAGAGACTGAGTCCTGCCGCAACTGATGAGTGAATACGTGACATGATGCAGCGGATCATCGCCAAAAGCCCCTGTGATAGGCAACCGAAAAACATTCTCATCGTGCCACCAGGAACGCAGCATACAAGGCAGGCACATTTCAATGCTTTGGACCGCAGGGACGCATTCCGCCTCGTTCGCCTGTTTTCACCTCGCAGCGTCTTATGTAAAAAAAAGGAGCGATGTGAAACTCGTCCCCCCTTTATTCAGTTCATAATCGAAAAATATCCCAGTTGCCAAAAGGGATGGAGTTCATGTAATCTTTGTGCAGCAAACGACGATATACCATGAATTTCGCTCCAAAACACACTCAACGCGGGAAGGCTTTCACCTTCGCAGCACTTTTTTTGATTCCTACCCTGCTGATGGCCCACCCCGGTCACGGTGAAGTGAACTCGTTTGGTTCCGGCGTCGTGCATTTCTTTACTGGTTGGGATCATATCCTGACCGCGGCCCTGGCCGGTCTGCTGCTCGCTTCAAAGCGTCAATTGGGTAGCTGGACATCCCTATTGGGAGCCCTCATGACTCCGGCCCTGATAACCAGCCTCCTCCACGGTTCCCCGTCGGGTATGCTCTGGACTGCCACAGTCGGTTTATGGATCGCCGGAGCCTGCACCCTCATAGCGGCTCTGTTGGCCCATCGAACGGGATTGGCTTTCAAAGTGAATACCGCCTACTTGCGACGCACTTCGATCGGCTTTGCCCTGTTGGGGCTGGCTCTGATTCAGCTTTAGTTCTCGACAGGACGTCGTACATCCGCCTTCCAGGCCGCTTTCCTGATGCGGATACAGACTTGCGGATCCAGACTTGCGGTGATGGACAAGGACGACCCCATATTTTCCGCGCGAAAACCAACCCTCAAGGAATGGTTTCGTCTGATCATCTTTGAGGCGGATACCCCGGCCGGAAAGGCATTCGATGTGGGTTTGATCGCCTGCATTCTTCTCAGCGTGGCTTCCGTGATGCTGGCCAGCATCGAGTCGGTCATGCAGCGATACGGCCCCATTCTAACCACGCTTGAATGGGTGTTCACCATCGCTTTTTCCCTGGAGTATTTCCTGAGAATCTGGGTGGTTCGTCAACCATGGTATTACGTTAGGAGCTTTTACGGAATCGTTGACCTTCTGGCCATTCTGCCAACGTATCTCAGCTTTTTCATCCTCGATGCCGAATATCTCATCGTCGTACGGATGTTGCGCGTCATGCGGGTGTTTCGAATCCTGAAACTGATTCAATATCTGGAAGGGTCACGCGTGATCATGAAAGCGCTGCGAGCCAGCCGCCCCAAAATCACCGTCTTCATCATCGCAGTGATTGTTATGGTGGTGATCATCGGATCTTTGATGTACATCATCGAAGGAGCGGAACACGGCTTCACCAGCATCCCCATGAGCATCTATTGGGCAGTGGTAACCTTGACAACGGTCGGTTATGGAGACATCGCTCCCCAGACGCCTCTGGGTAAAACCCTTGCCGCCATGGTCATGATCATTGGATATGCCATTATAGCTGTCCCGACGGGTATTGTAACAGCCGAACTGACCCGCAGCGATCGCTCCACCACAACACGCAGCTGTCGAAACTGCTCGGCCGAAGCCCACCAGGACGGCGCCGAGTTCTGCTACCGTTGCGGCCATTCGCTAACAGGCGCACATCCGCAAAACAAAGGGTAGCGCATTTTCGTCACTCTTCTACGGAAGGTGTTTTTCGTCAGGCAAATATTCGATCACCGTTCGCGCCGCCCGATCAAACGCTCCCGGCTCGCCCATCGCATCCATCAAACGCTCAAGTGAGTGCCTGGATTGCTGGCGGATCCTGGGATGCTCAAGAAATTGGAGGGCTTTATCCGCAATGCGTTGGGGAGTTGCATCGGATTGGATCAATTCGGGATATACCAAACGCCCCAGCAACAGGTTGGGCATCGCGATGTATTTCACTTTGATGATGCGTTTGGCAATCCAATAGGTCAACCAGGCCAATCGATAAAAGACAATGGTCGGCACGCCATGATAGCCGCATTCACGCGTCACCGTCCCGGAACAGGCCAGTGTGAGAGTCGTGTGGGTCAACGCTTCGGAGAGACCGCCGATCTGCATTTGAATCCCGTGTTTCTCGGGTAAAAGTGATTGGGCAAGTTCAAGTTGCTCTTGATTGGACAGCACCATCAACATTCGGCAGGGATGCGCCTGATGAATCCGCGCAACTGCTTCCGCCATGATCGGAACATGACGTCTTAATTCCTGACGCCGACTCCCAGGCAGCAACAGAAGCTGCGGCAAAGGTTCGGTGGTGTCTTCGGTTGCTTTGAACAAACTGCGGTATTTGTCCGCCATTGGATCGCCCACAAACTCCACTCTCAACAAGGGCGCCCGCATGGCGTACCAGGGCTTTTCAAAGGGAAACAAGGACAGGACGCAATCCACACACTGGGATAAGGTAAACACGCGTGATGCCCGGGAAGCCCAAACCTGGGGAGACACGTAATATAGGATCCTTGGATTCCAGGATAAATCGTTTTTCCTGCCGCCTGATCGGGCTAATCGTTTGCGAACAGCCTTGGCAAAACGAAGATTGAATCCGGCATAATCCGTTAAAATAATCAGATCAGGTTTCCGCTCAAACACTTCATCCAGCAGCCGTTGAAAGATCTTTTTGAACTCAAAGTAATGTCGAACCACTTCGCTCAGACCAAAAACCGTGTGGCGCGTCATGTCCTCCAGAATCTCAACACCAGCAGCCTTCATCCGTTCTCCACCGGCACCAAAACAGATCAATTCAAATTGATTCGCCGTAAGTTTCTTCAAAGCCTCCACCAAGCCAGCCGCCATGCCATCACCACTGGTCTCTCCTGCAAGCATCATGACCCGGCGGACAGGCAACCCTGTATGGTTCCTTTGTCCTGAGACAACGATGCTTTGCTGCTGCTTCTTCATGATGCGAGAATAAACCACAACTTCACGGGCACAAAATCCCTAATCCCTAATCCCTAATCCCTAATCCCTAATTCCTAATTCCTAATAGCTAATAGCTAATAGCTAATTCCTAATTCCTAATTCCTAATAGCTAATTCCTAATCTTAACCCCAATCCCACGAACCGTCCCCCCCTACGCCCTCGGATGGAACTGCCGGTGTATTTCCTTCAATTTTTCACGAGCCACATGCGTGTAGATTTCAGTAGTCGCGATGCTCGCATGACCGAGCATTTCCTGAATCACCCGCAAATCGGCGCCATGGTCCAACAAATGCGTCGCAAAACTATGGCGCAACATGTGAGGCGTCAATGTTCGTTCGATCCCCGTCCGACGCGCTCGATTTCGAATACGCAGCCACATCGTCACCCGGGCAAAACCCGTACCGCGTCGGGTCAGGAAGACATTACCCGGGGTTTTTGAGGTGACTAGAGCCGGACGCCCCGACTGCAGGTAATGATTCAAAGCATCCACCGCAGTGCTCCCAACCGGCACAACCCGTTCCTTGTTTCCTTTCCCAATCACCTGAACAAAACCGGCATCCAGATGCAACTGCTCCAGACGCAATCCACACAATTCCGAAATACGCAACCCGGACGCATAAGCCAGCTCAAGCACCGCCTGATCACAAAGCCTCGACGGCGAGGAGGGTTCTTCCGGACGAAGCAATTGGTCAATCTCATCGGAACTCAGACTCTTGGGCAACCGTTTCCAGCGACGCGGCAAGCTGATGTGCTCGGCGGGATTTGCTTCCAGATAATGTTCCCGCTCGCAAAAATTGAAAAAAGCCCGCAAGGCTGCTATTTCCAGATAAACAGTCTCCACACTCAACCGCTTCGTTCCCCCGGTATGATCAGGCACCTTGCGAACCTGTTCGTCTTTGAGAAAATGCGTCAAGACCCCGAGATCGACCGCGGCCCAATCACCCACCCCCTGCTGACTCTCCGCCCACTTGGCAAAGCGGTTCAGCACCCCCGCATAGGTCTGCTGGGTGCGTTCCGACTGGCCGCGTTCTTGTCGCAGGTATTGCAGAAAATCATCAATGAGAGCATCCATCTCTTTGCCGGACAGCATGCCCTGCCAAACCGTCTTTTGGCAATCGGTGAATTAAGGGATTTCAATTTGATCTTTTGCCCGTATGCCAGCAAGCTGTGCGGACATAGAGATCTGGACGGAATTAAAAAGCACCTGAACAATGCGAACCCTTTACGTTTACCTGACCAAACAGATTCTGGCGACCACGGTGATGACCGTGGCCGTTTTCGCATTTGTGCTCTTGTTGGGAAACATCATGAAGGAAATCCTGGCCCTGCTGGTCAATGGCCAGGCCTCCTTCCTGCTGGTCGGAAAAGCTTTTTTGCTGCTGGTGCCGTTTGTGCTGGTGTTTGCGCTTCCGATGGGAATGCTCACCGCCACTTTGTTGTTGTTCGGACGTTTGAGCGCAGACCAGGAGCTCACCGCGATGCGTTCGGGTGGGATCAGCCTTTTTTCACTCACCGCCCCCGTCCTGGCGCTCAGCATGCTGATGAGTATGCTCTGCGCCTGGATCAATCTGGACATCGCGCCCTATTGCCGATCCACCTATAAGCAGTTGATTCGATCCGTGGATGTGGGGAGACTGACGGATCTGCTGCAGCCTGGCGTCCCTATGACCGACATCCCCGACCAATTCATTCAAATTGAGGAACGCAAGGAAGTGGGCGAGATGGTCTTGTTACGGGGTATCCGATACGTCAAATTCGAGAAGGACATACCTGTGTATGATATTCTAGCTGAAGGAGGAACACTTGAAGCCAACGAATCAAACAACCAACTTTTTCTCTCCATGACCAATTGCACTGTCTTTCAGCGTAACTTAAGTGACAGTAAGGATTTTGAGCCCGGCAAAAGCGAATTAGATGAATCCAATTGGTTCCTCACAAAAATGTCGGAATACTCCCCCTCCGTATTCACCATTGACCGGGATTCCACCGTCTTTCGTAAACCCAAGCTACACCACATGAGCTTTCGCCAACTTCAGCAGGAAATGAAGGAACGGCAGGAACTGGCGGATGACCTGCGGGCGCTCCCTTCTTTCGACGTTGAGAACATGCGCACCGAACTGGCAGCCAACGTCCGCAAACCCTTTGATCCCATCACCCCTGTCAAAGTGCAAATGCACCGTCAAATTGCCTTCTCATACGCCTGCTTTGCCTTTACACTCATCGGCATTCCACTTGGCATACGGGCCCATCGCCGTGAAACCAGTATCGGGATCGCCATCGCATTGATGCTGGTCGCCGTTTACTACGGATTCGTGGTGCTGGCCAATGCTCTGGAAAACCATGGAGAATGGGCCCCTCATCTGATTATGTGGTTTCCCAATTTCCTCTTCCAGGCGGTGGGGTGTGTCCTGTTTTGGAGAGCCAATAAAGGCATGTGAATTTGAATCAAAGCACCATCATGAATCGAACAATTTCTCTCTGGTCCGCCCTTGCAGCGGTGACTCTCGGACTCAACGGCACCTCCGTGCAGGCGCAATATCACCACAGTCCATCCATCATCAAAGCCGAACTGATTTACAACGAAGCCCCATTCCCCCAGTGCCATGCTTCGACGATCGAATCATCGGGAGGGCAATTGGTTGCCGCCTGGTTTGGCGGCACGCATGAGAAACATCCGGACGTGGGCATATGGGTTTCCCGTCACATCGATGGAGACTGGACCGTACCGGTCGAGGTGGCCAATGGAGTGCAGCCAGACGGCGTCACCCGACATCCGACCTGGAACCCTGTGCTCTTTCAGGATCCGAAAAGCGACACGCTGGTCTTGTTCTACAAAGACGGCCCGAGTCCATCAAGCTGGTGGGGCATGCGCATGGAATCCCATGACCAGGGCAAAACCTGGAGCAAACCCACCCGCCTGCCGGACGGCATTCTTGGCCCCATTAAAAACAAGCCGGTGATGCTGGACAACGGAGTCCTGCTCTGCCCGGCCAGTTCGGAACACGATGGCTGGCGTGTGCACATGGAACACACCCGTGACCTGGGCATTTCCTGGAGCAAAACCCAGGCATTGAACGACGGCAAGGAATTCGGAGCCATCCAGCCCACCATCTTCCAACACAAAGACGGCCGTCTGCAAATCCTCTGCCGCAGCCGACAAAAGGTTCTGACCGAAAGCTGGTCAACAGATGGAGGCATCACATGGTCTCCGATGAAAGCAAGCGTGCTCCCCAACCCAAGTGCCGGGGCGGATGGTGTTACCTTGCAAGACGGACGGCACCTCCTGGTTTACAACCACACCCCCAAAGGCCGCACTCCGATCAATGTTGCCATCACCCGGGACGGTAAAAACTGGGAAGCCCTCGCCCAACTCGAAACAGATCCCGGCGAATACTCCTACCCGGCCGTCATCCAGGCCCCCAACGGCAAAGTTCACATCACCTACACCTGGAAACGCCAACGTATCAAACACGTCGTCATGGACCCTGCCCAATTCAAAACCAAACCCATGACAAATGGCCAGTGGCCCGAATAAATTCTCTATTCACTGTTTACTGTCCTAAATTTGAATGCTTCGACATCCATTTGGTGTAATCTTCGGGAGTGTCAAGATCCACCAGGATGTTCGGGTCCTCACATGACCATTGGGTAACATCCTGTTCGTGGTCTCTAAGAAGACCTTTGAGCCCAATGTCATCATAGCGTTGCATCACGTCGGCTTTGTAGTCCGATTTAAAATACAATGGATGCCCACGTTTCCCCTGGAACATCGGAACACATATCCTGGTTGAATGTGATTCGACAAAGTCCAGGAATACCCGGATGAATCCTGAGGATATGCCGGGTTGATCGCCAAGAAACACCATAAACGCCGTGGTCGCATCCGAAGCCTCTGTCAAACCTTGACGCACGGATGAAAGCATCCCTCCTGTCAGGTGATGCGGATTGTGCACCTGGCGAGCGCCTTTCACCGACACCAAAGGGCCTACGCACTCGCTGTCACAACCGGTCACCACCAGACACGCCCCCACGCCACTCTGCAACACTTCCCCGACGATATGTTCAATGAGAGTGGCTCCACGATAGGGCAGCAATAGTTTCTGCCGCCCCATGCGCCGGGCAGAACCAGCAGCAAGAATGATCGCGGTGATCATGATCTGGAGAAAGTCATGGCTCCCGCGTCCACCTTGCCCTTGCGGCGGTGGGTTACCATTTGCGATACGATGCTCAGGGCAATTTCATTCACCGTGACCGAACCGATATCCAGTCCGATCGGACAGATCACCCGGTCCACTTCATCCTGAGAGGCAAGCTTCTTTTCGAGGAGACTTTTCCGGATCAGCAGACTCTTGCGTCGACTCCCGATCATGCCAATGAACGCCGCAGGCTGACGAACACATGCAGCGAGGGAGGCCCCATCATGTTGATGTCCGCGTGTAACGATCACGACATATGTGCGATGGTTGATAGGATGCTTTTTGATGGTCCCGGGGATGTCGTCACAGATCACCTGATCCGCCCAGGGAATGTTCTCAAGGCTGGCAAATTCGGCTCGATCGTCTACTACCGTCACCCGGAACCCCATCATCGACGCCAATTGCGCCACGGCTTTACCCACGTGCCCTGCCCCCGCAATCAGTAATTCCGGCTGAGGGATATATGGCTCGATAAAATACAGTGCTTCATCATCTCTGCCAGGATCCCCCAGCAACGCGGCTGTC
>JAQCFT010000187.1 GCA_027619545.1 Verrucomicrobiota bacterium
GGGCCAGACGAGCAGATCAGGATCCGTTTGAACCGCTGCTTCGGACAATCTCAGCAGTTCCTCAAATCTGGTTTGATCTTCAGCATCATCCCAAATCAAGTCTTGCGGAAACGCCGGCTGAATCACAGCCACTTTCAATGTGTTTGCGGGTTTGGATGCCTCGATGCTGCCTACTCTCAACAAGCCAACATACGCCAGCAACAGGACTGCAATGACGGGAAGTATCATGTCGGGGATCCATTTCCATGGTTGGGGACGTTTCCAGTCAATCCGACTCAAGCCCACAACAGCCGCTATGGAAACCCATGCGATGAGGGTTGAAATAAACGGGATGCCTCCATAAGCCGCCCCTTGCGCAATGGGCGTCCATGGAAGTTGGGTGGCTCCCAGCAAGAGCCATGGGAATCCTGTCAGGAAATGGGATACAAAACATTCCAGACCACCCCATAGGACGGCTCCTCCCAAGGCAAACCGAAGCCCTCCCAGCAGCGTCAACTGTCGAATGCCGAAGATAGGATAGGGGGATTGCTCTTGTGGGGATGGTTCACCCAGGCGTTTGGCATATTTCCACATGATCCACGTCCATGCGGCGGGAAACAGGCCAAGATAAGCCGTCAAAGACAACCAGGCGGCCACGGCGCCCGGGGGGTAGGGCATGTTCAACAGCCAGTAGAGGGTGGCTGCAGCATGTATCCAGGAGGTAAGGTAGCTCCATCCAAACGCGGCCTTTGACCGCGTGGTCAGGCCAAGAGCCAACAAGCCTCCGGGAGCCAGCCAGGCGAACCCGCTCATGCCCCACTTCGGATACGCCAACGCCCAAAGAATTCCCAGAGCGAAAGCGGCAAAAAGGCGCAGCAAACAAGCCTTTCCGTTGGCGTTCGGCAACATGGTGAGGGGTTCCCGAATCGAGTGTTGGATCAGGCTTTTTCCTGACGATAGGCTTCTGCGAGCAAGGAAATCGGGTGACGTATTTCCATGCGCAGTCCGCGCTCACGCGCTCCATTCAGGATCTGGAGCAGGCAGCCGGGATTGCCTGTTGCCAGAATGGATGCTCCGGTTGTTTCCACGTGATCGAGCTTTCTTTGAAGGAGCAGGTCGGCCGTTTCTGGTTGGACGATGTTGTAAATGCCTGCGCTGCCGCAGCACCAGTTGCTTTCCGGCAGTTCGCATAATTCGACACCCGGAATGGACTGCAGGATTTGACGTGGTTGCGCGGTGATTTTTTGTCCGTGCGCCAGGTGGCAGGCTTCATGGTAGGTCACCTTGGCTTGGGTCTCGGGAGTGATTTCCGGAACGTCCCAACCGATTACTCCCAGCCATTCGTGGATATCCTTTACCTTTTGATCCCATTCCCTTGCCTTGGCCGCATAGGCCGGGTCATCCTTTAGAAGTCCCGTATAATGTTTCAAATGGGAACCACAACCTGCGGCATTGGTGATGATGGCGTCATACTGGTCAGGCGGCAACAGGTCGATCATTTGTCTCGCCATGCCTTGAGCAAGTGTCCACTCACCATTGTGAGCGTGCAGGGAGCCGCAGCAATTCTGTTCGGGAGGAGTGATGACTTCACAGCCGTTTCTGGCCAACACTTCGGCAGTGTCGAGATTGACATCGCTGAAGATCAAGTCCTGTGCACATCCTGTCAAAAGGGCCACTCGATACTTTTTCTCCTTTTTGGGTGGAGTCACCCTGTCCAGCAGTTCGTTGGAAAAACGAGGCTGGATGGTAGGGGTCATTTTTTCGAGTTCCCGCAGACGCTTCGGCATGAGTCGCATGATGCCGCTGCCACGTATCAAGGATTGTAATCCGGACTGCTGATACAGGCGGATCAATGTGCCGAGGAATTGCAGGTTCCGTTGATCACTGAACAGCCAACCGATGGCGAACTGACGGATCAACGTCCGTTTGGGGGATTTGAGAACTTGTTTGGATTCGACTTCAGCTCGGGCGTGTTCGAAAAGTTCCGCATAATTCACCCCGGCCGGGCAGGCGGTCATGCAGGCCAGGCAGCCGAGGCAATAATACATCTCGTCGGCAAAACTCTTGGAAACCTCCAACTCGTCGTCCGCGATGGCGCGCATGAGTGAGATGCGGCCGCGTGGGCTGTGCTTTTCCAGTTTGGTCAACTCATAGGTCGGGCAAGTGGGCAGGCAGAGGCCGCAATGCATGCACTGCTGAACAACCGAGTAATCCAGATCCTTCAGGTGTGATCCGGTGCTGGGGAGCGATTGGGCCGATGGCGATGGCGTGCAGCTGCTTAAATTCGACATGTTAAATTCAATGGGAAAGGTTTCTTGGTGGGGGCTTCACTCATCGAGGGAATTGTTCTCTTCATCCCGTTGCAGGAAACCGACGACTTTGAAAAAGAAAAAGAAGGAGATCGACATGAAAAAGACCGCGATGGCCACGCCAATGCCCACTTCCTTGAGTTTCTGGGGTGAGATGCCTTTCAACGCAAAACCCATGCAACAAAGAACAGCCACCATCATGGTAGCTCCGAAAAAAATGAGTGCTTTTTTGCGACGATTTGGATCTTGTTGATCCAGGTTCTCATTGAAGATCACCCTGTGAATCCACCAGGTCGCCACAAATCCCGTTACGAAGCAGACAAGAGTCAGGAGTCCGAAATGGAACTTCAGAGTGGGGTTGATCTGTTTGAGTGAGGCTGCAAACGCTGTCGAGAGACCGACCGAGAATGAGGAGGCCAGGCCTGCCAGTTTCTCGAAAGAACCCGTATCGGGTGTTGCTTCCTTGGAAGTGGGTAATGCACTCATTGTTTTAACTTGGATCAAATATTTTTCCCGGATTCAGGATGCCCTTCGGATCGAGCGCTTTTCTGACCTCCCGTAAAACCCGCATCTGGGCCTGCCCTGCAAAGTCCGGAAGAAACCGTTTCTTGGCCACACCAATGCCGTGTTCTCCCGTAATGGTGCCTCCTACTCGAATGGCTTCTTTGAAGATTTCTTCAAACGCCTCCTCGATGCGGTGCATTTCTTCCTTGTTGCGTTCGTCTGTGAGAAAGGTCGGGTGAAGGTTGCCGTCTCCCATATGACCGAACGTGCCGACCCGAAGTTTGTACTTTTCTGCGGTGGAAGCCACATATCGGATCATGTGACCCAGTTCGCTGCGCGGTACGGTGGCGTCTTCGAGGATGGTTGTGGGTGAGAGACGTGCCAGGGCTGAAAAAGCCGTGCGCCGTGCACTGGCTAGTTTGGTGGCCTCGGCGTCATCTTTTGCCACACGGATTTCTTTGCATCCGTTTTCCCGACAAATCGCCTCCATTTTCTCGGCTTCCTCGGTTACTACGGATGGGTGGCCGTCGGTTTCAATCAGCAACAAGGCATCGCAGTCCAGCGGAAGTCCGATCTTGGCAAAGTCCTCCACGCAGTGAATGGTGGTGCGGTCGAGGAATTCCAGGGTGCAGGGAATGATTTGTGCCGCGATGATGGCTGAGACCGCTTCGGCCGCTCGGTCCATCTGCTCAAAAGTGGCCACCATGGTTTTTTTGGCCTGGGGTTTCGGGATCAGGCGCAATAACACTTTGGTGATAACCCCCAAGGTGCCTTCCGAACCGATGAATATATCTTTCAGGGAATACCCGGCCACGTCCTTGACGCATTTGTTACCCATCCAGCAGATTTCTCCGTCCGGCAAGACGACCTCCATGCCCATCACATAGTTGCGGGTGACTCCGTATTTGAGCCCGCGCAGTCCGCCGGAGTTTTCGGCAACATTTCCGCCGATGGTGGAAATTTTCATGGAACCAGGGTCAGGCGGGTAAAAGAGCCCGGCCTTGTCGACGGCTTCGGAAACGGTCAAGGTGGTGACGCCGACTTCTGTCAATAAAGTCAGGTTGGCCGCGTCCAGTTCAAGGATTTGATTCATCTTTACGGTGCACAGGACAATGCACTGGTCCGATGGCAGGCTGCCTCCGCTCAGGCCGGTTCCCGAACCGCGGGTGACCACCGGGATGTTTTCCTGGTTGGCCAGTTTCAGCACGCGGGACACCTGTTCGGTTGTCCGGGTGAATACCACGCAGCCCGGGTATTGTTTCAGGGCGGCGGTGCCGTCGAAAGAGTAGGGGATCAGGTCCTCTTTGCGATCCAATACCTCTTTCTCACCCACGATTTCGCGTAACCGGGTAATGATTGATTTGTCTAGCTGCATCATGCGTCGGCATTGAGATTGGATAAACACGTCTTTCTGGTCAATGAACTTTCTTGAAAGGGGCCGGATTGCATGCTGGAATATTCCGACATGACGGATCAACCCAATCAATCATCGTTAAACGTATTGCTCGTTGTTGGCAACCGAAGCGCCGAGTCCACCACACGAGCGGTGATTCAACACCTGGGGCGCCTGTTGAAAGAACATGGCTGCACCGTGGATGTGTTTGATTATGCTCAGGAGGATCTTCCGTTGTTTGATGTTCAAACCGCTTTTTCTGGAGATGTTTATGCTTCCTTGAAAGCGCGTGTTCAAAAAGCCGATGCAATTGTGCTCGGCACGCCTGACTACCACGGGAGCATGAGCAGTGCCTTGAAAAACTTCCTGGATCATTTCTGGAAGGAGTTCGCCGGCAAATTGTTTGGTGCCATCGTCGGTTCGTATGAAAAAGGTCTGACTGTCCATGATCAGATCCGGACTGTCATGCGACAATGCTATGCTTGGTCCTTGCCTTATGGGGTGAGTTTTCAGGAGAAAGCTGATCTGGAGGAGGGAAAAGTAGTATCCGACGGATTGAAAGCCCGTTTGGAATCCATGGCGCGTGATCTGCAAGTTTATGGATCCCTGCTGGCTGCACAACGCAATGACGACCTGGCGGGGCAGGAGCCCGGGTTCCTGGCACATTACCGTTCTTGAGAAAGGGGATATTCTTCAGACTTTATTCAGCTAACAAAGATTTATTCAGGACAATCAACCTATGAGTGAAAATCCCTATGCCCAACTGGTGTCCGGTTACGCCAAAGCTTTCCGTGATGGAAAACAGTTTCAAAACGGCGGTTTTCCCGCTCCTTCGCGGCCAGCGCTGGCTCCCGATGCGCCTAAAGCATTGATCTTTTCTCCCCATCCGGACGACGAATGCATCATCGGCGGACTGGCCTTGAGGTTGCTCAAGGAATCCGGTGTGCGTGTGATCAATGCTGCCGTCACCCAGGGAAGCAATCGTGAACGTCAACAAGCCCGACTCGAAGAACTGAAAGGAGCCTGTGATTACATGGGCTTCGGATTGATCACCACAGGTGAGAATGGTTTGGAGGGGATTCACACCAAACGACGTGAAAGTGATCCGGTAGGTTGGGCCAAGGATGTCGAGGTGATTCGAGGTATCCTGGATAAAGAAAAGCCAGCCGCGATCTTTGTGCCGCACGCCACTGATTGGAACTCCACTCACATTGGAGTGCATTGGTTGGTGATGGATGCATTGGAGAAAATGCCTGCTGATTTTACAACCCTCTTCATCGGTACTGAATATTGGGGAGCCATGGACGATCCGAACCTGATGGTGGCGTCCAGCGAAGAAGATGTGACCGAAATGGTCAGTGGCACTTCGTTTCACGTCGGGGAAGTGACGCGTAATCCATTCCACCTCCTTCACCCAGCCTGGATGCAGGACAACGTGCGTCGTGGCAGCGAATTGGTCGGCGGGCAAGGGGAGGCCGCTCCGGATTTTTCATTTGCAACCCTCTACCGAGCCAGCCGTTGGCAGAACGGATCCATTCAACCCGCATGGGAAGGCGGACGGATGATTCGGCTGGAAGAGGACCCAAGCGTGAGCTTGGGAATTTAAAATAGTGAATGGTGCGCCGAAGGGTGGCTGCAGGTAGATTCCCGATGATATCGGGATCACGGTCCGCCCGCTAGCGTCAGCTATGCGGATGTGGGGTGATTGAATACCGGAGGCTTCCCCAAACGGATGGCAGCCTAGCTCATGAAAGCCACAAGGAGACGCGCCGAGACGCCACGTTCTACCTGGGGGAGACTGCTGCGTTTAATCTTTGTTATCCTGGTAATCGAGCAGGTCGCCCGGTTTGCAGTCGAGGTGTTTGCAGATGGCTTCGAGGGTCGAGAAGCGGATGGCTTTGGCTTTGCCTGTTTTCAGGATGGAGAGGTTTTGAGGAGCGATGCCGATGGCGGCAGCGAGGTCGTTCAACCTCACTTTGCGTTTCGCCATCATGACGTCTAGGTTAATAATGACTGGCATGTCTGTTTTCTAATTTGAAACTTTCCGCGCAGCTTTCTTAAACCGTCAGTTCCTGTTCTTCCCGAACCTTTCTGCCTTCATCAATCACACCAATAGCGATGAAGATCATCAGGGCGACTGCGATGGGTTCGAGGTTGATGCCATTGAATTGGAGACCGAACATACCGAAGCCAATATAGGTGACATGCACCGCAAGAGACTCTGCCAATTCAGGCCCAGGCAAAGCGGGCACAGTTGATCCCATGATGAAGTGAGAGAGGATTTGATTGAACAGGCCGAATGCCGCAAAGAAGAGGAATAGTTTTCCAATCTTTTGCAGAAGACTCAGGGAAGATTCTGAAAAAACCATCCCGGTTTCACATAACTTGAACAAACGCGCCACTAGCCAATACCACCAGCATAGCAGAAGGGAGGATGCCGTATTTAAAGCCAGATATCCCAATGTTGAGAAGGAGTAGTCCATTGGGAATTGATATCCCATAAATCTTGGATTGAGTATCGACAGAACTCTGGAAGCAAAATTGTTGTCAGACACTGCCATGGTGTAGGCAGCGTATGCGAAATACCCTAAAAACAACAACCGACCAGCTCGGCTGAACCAGAACAGTCGTTCCTGGGAATTGCTGAGTGAAATACCGAAAAAGGACTTTGTTGTCATAGGAGTATCTATATTCCGATAAATCTGATTATCAAGAAAAAATTAATGATAAACATGAATTAAAGCATTTTAAACATGTAGGTTTGCTTGGTTGCTGTGTTCAGCTGATCTTGGTGAGCGGCCAGTTAAAGACAGCCAGGAGCTCTCTGGAGTGCGGTGAGCATCACCGCTTTGGATAAGGTCCGGCTTCACAAACAGTGATCAAATTTTTACAACGAGAACGTTCGCGTCGAGAGATCCCTTTTGGAGCGATGGTTTGGGTTGTGTCTTCAGGAAACCATCACGTTTCCCTGGTGTATCCAGAGCGGTGTTGATCACCGTATTCCAGAGGGCGTTCGGGTTTTTGTTGTGAAAGTAATGGCTCGTCTCGAGTTTGGTTTCCGGTTACCGTTGATTTGAATCCAGACAGCAAGGTTATGAAACGTTATCTCCGCATTTTGTGGTTGGGACTTTTGATCAGTGTGGCTGCGCAGACGGCCGATCGTCGTCCCAATGTTCTGTTCATTATTTCTGACGATCTCAATACGTCTTTGGGGTGTTATGATCATCCTTTGGTGAAAACGCCGAACATCGATAAATTGGCGGCGCGCGGGATTCGGTTTGACAAGGCGTATTGTCAATTTCCGTTGTGTGGGCCCAGTCGAAATTCCATGTTGTGTGGACTATATCCCAACGCCACTGGCATTCATCGTAATTCCGAGATCTTTCGCCAGACCATCCCATCGCATCATAGTCTTTCACAAGCCTTCCGTCTTGAAGGATACTTCGCGGGGCGGATTGGAAAGCTCTATCATTATAATGTTCCCAAATCAGTTGGTACAAACGGTCATGACGACCCGGGTTCATGGGAGCTGGAACTGAATCCTGCCGGTTGCGATCGTCTGGAAGAGGAAGGAGAGATATTCAGTCTGAGGCCGGGGAATTTCGGGGGAACGCTCAGTTGGTACGCCTCTCCACAATCGGATGAAAAACATACGGATGGCATGCTCGCCAACGACGCTGAATGGGTATTGGAACGTTGTGCGCGTGACCAGGATCGTCCCTTCTTCATTGCGGTGGGGTTTTATCGACCGCATACACCTTACGTCGCTCCGGCCACTTATTTCGAGGGGTATCCTGAAGCCCGAATGCCGGTGGTTCAAGGTGTGGAAGAGGATGTTAAGGATCTCCCCTCAATGGCGCTGGGCAGTCATAAGAAGGAACACGATCTGTTGAACGATGATTTACGGCGCAAGGCGGTGCAGGCCTACTTTGCCAGTATTACCTTTATGGATGCCCAGGTCGGAAAGGTCCTGGATGCTTTGGAACGTCTGGGCTTGGCGGAGAATACCATTGTCGTTTTCACCAGTGATCATGGTTATCACCTGGGGGAACATGGTCTATGGCAGAAAATGAGTTTGTTTGAACAAAGCGCGCGCGTTCCCTTGATCATGGCAGGGCCGGGGATTCCGTCCAAAGGCGCCACAGCCCAAACACCGGTTGGTTTAGTGGATCTGTATCCTACCTTGACCGAAATGTGCGATGTTCAGGCTCCCGGAAATTTACAGGGGCAGAGCTTGGTGCCTATTCTTAGTAATCCTTCCGAAAAGGGACGTGGTTGGTCATTGACCCAGGTGACCAGAAGACGCACCGGCCCCAAAAAGGATTGGGTGTATGGCTATACCTTGCGAACAGATCGATGGCGCTACACCGAGTGGGACAACGGAGACGAAGGTCGGGAACTCTATGATCACCATCAAGACCCTTTGGAGCAGTCCAATTTGATTGGATCCGGTGATCACGCTGAAACGATTGAAAGCCTCGAATCTCTCATGAAGGAGGCCATGGCGACCACGTTCCCTGCTTCCGGAGAGATTCCCGAACTCAAGACGCAGGTGTGGGCGCCCAATCTGACGCACCCTTAAGGGTATTTGTCCTTTTATCCGCAGATGGAATGAATTGAAAGGGATATTAAGTTTATGAAACACGTTTTTTTGACTCGTTGTGGGCTCTTGGCTACTTGGGTGGCATTGGGGCTTGGTTTGTTGATAGTTCGATCGGAAGCCGCTGATCGGCCGAATATCATTGTCATTCTGGTGGACGACATGGGGTATTCGGATGTCGGATGTTATGGCGGTGAAATTCAAACGCCGAACATTGATCGCCTGGCCAGAGGAGGTCTGCAGTTTACCCAGTTCTATAATACGGGGCGTTGTTGTCCGACCCGGGCGAGTTTGATGACGGGTTTGCATCCGCATCAGGCTGGTATTGGTCATATGACGGAAACGCCCCAGGGACCCAGTCCGCTGAGTGATCACCCATACCAGGGATTTCTTAACGAGCAATGTAATACGATTGCAGAAGTGTTGAAAAAGGGGGGCTATCATACCTTGATGACCGGTAAATGGCATTTGGGATACCACGACAAGGGCAACTGGCCCCTGCAACGCGGGTTTGATAAATATTTCGGTATTATTTCAGGGGCCTCGCATTTCATGAACCCTCAGCCACCGCGCGGATTGACCTTCATGAACGAGCCGTTTTCACCCGGCCCTGGATTTTATACGACTGACGCTTTCACCGATTACGCCATGCAGTTCATTCGCGAATCACGTCAGAACAGTGAAGATCCCTTTTTCCTTTATCTGGCATACAACGCGCCTCACTGGCCCTTGCATGCCAAGTCTGGTGACCTGGCCAAATACGAAGGGAAGTACCGGGGAGGGTGGCATGCCCTGATGGAACAGCGTTTGTCCAGGCAGCGTGAAATGGGGCTGATCGATCCTTCCTGGAATGCGGCTCCTCATGAGGGCCCTGAATGGGATTCACTGGATGAAGAAACCCGCC
>JAQCFT010000188.1 GCA_027619545.1 Verrucomicrobiota bacterium
ATTTTCGACTCGCACTGTAGAAGGTGCTGGTAACATTTCAAACTTATCAAAATCACCAACCATTGTCGTCGATGATTTTGAAATATTGTATAATTATCAAGTACAACCTAAAATTCTCCTCATTCCGGAATTTGAGATATCGCGGACGCAAATAGCTAATTCGATTGTTTGGACAAAAGCTGTTGCCCTCAGATCGGGGTATTTTCCAACGCGAAAACTGGCTTTCACCCCTTTGGCGGGTATCCAATTCCGTGACGCAAAGGGATCTAGCACTGAAATATCAACTTATTATGGCATTGAAATGGATTATTTGGTGCGTCCGAAAACGGTACTTGAGTTGGACCTTAGATCCGAAGTTCGGCCAAGCTTTGTGGATGAAGGGATATTCCTACGGGAGAACTCGATTGAATTTGGAATACAAGAAGCATTGCTTCTAAGGTGGCTTCTCGAACTCAGATTCAATTATACACTCAGGACCCAGGATAGCTCGATCGCGACATCCGTGATAGACCAAACAGATATCGGGATGGAATTTACAGTAGGCTATATGTTAACAAGGTTGTCATATATTGATCTTTCCGTGAATCGCTATCAGTTGAAAGACAACATTACAGGTTTTCTCAGTACCCGCCTAAATATGCAACTTTCATATAATCGTGCATTTTAATGCGCATGCACCCAGGCGCAACATTGCTTTTGCAATGCATCTCTATCAAGAATATTCTGTTTTTGAGTTGTTTGAAAACGATTCTCACAAGCAAGAATTCAAAAGAAGTCGTATCTTAATAATTCATTTCCAGCCTCTTACCAAGTTTCCAGGGCCAACACATAATTACAGAATTCGTAATGGCAAGCTACTTGCTCTAGGATCAGTTAAAGGTAGCAACAGATTTAACCGATCAAAGTATGAGTCATTGGAAACAAACTATTAACAATAAAGCGTCAATGGAAACAACATGCACATTTGGAAAAGTGGCTGTGGCTCTTTGCGCCGCATTATTTTTAACGTCTGGAGCCCATGCCGGTGAAGCACAACTCCCAACTCGAAAATTTGACTACACCCCAGTATCCCTGCTCTCCGAAGGGCAACCCAATGAGTCCAACACCATTGAATCAAACGATATCGACGCAACTAAGCGCGAGCCCTATTATCTGCGCACCGGGGATCAATTACTCTTGGAACTGACTAATCCTGGCTATGCTTTTAAGAATGAGGTCGTTATAGACAATCAAGGAACGGTCAATCTCAATTTGCTGGGTTGGGTGAATCTAGAACAAAATACGGTTGAACAGGCCGAAAAGAAGCTGAGAGAGGCCTATGCAGAAAAATATTTCAAGAACCCCCGCATTTCTCTTAGACTGGTAAAAAAAGTACCATTACGATTCAAAATACTCGGTCAAGTAGCGCAACCAGGGTTCTACGAAGTACCTCCAGGACTTGAGGTCGACTTGTTGGACGCAATTGCAATTGCCGGGGGATACACGCGGCTGGCAAACAAGGTAACCTATAAACACCTGACACAAGAAGATAAAAACTTACCAGCAACCGAAAAAATCGAAACATATAGAATTCGAGAACTAAAACGGTCGTCAGATACAAAAATCCCTGTTTTGAGTGGAGACGATACCATCGTGGTCGGCGAATCCATCTTTTAAACAAAATTTACAATTGACTTCATTGGCAGGTAAATTTTTTGTGCGTAGCCGAGCATAGATGAAAAAAAATAACCAGCCCTCAAGACACCGACTCCGTTTGGATTTAATATAACTGAATCATTTGAAAGAAAACCAATCCATAAAGCCTCAGGAATTGCTCAAGCTCGCCACCATTCATTGGAAGGTGATTGTGGCTACCGTTGCTGTTTGCACAGGAATTGCCTTCAATAAAACGCGAAGTTTTGAGCCTAGTTACGAAAGCCAATCAGCAGTTGAAATCAGCAATCAGTTGATCATTGACATGAACAATGTGTCGGATGTGGACGCTCGAGATACGGACATCCTCTATACATACGTTCAAAAAGCGGAATCCACTGCTGTGTTGAAGGCTGCGATCGCCGAATCAGAATGGCTTCAAGACTACTTCAACGTGGAAGACCCCTCAGATGACAAGGCGTTGACTGAGGCGTCCAAACAAATGAGCCCAGCCAAAGCAAAACTCAGGGGAGATTCCCTCATCATTGACCTGATTGCATCCGGAAGAAATAAGGATCTTGTGTATAATACAGCCAAATATGTGGCCCTAGGATTTGTAAAATCAGACAAGAATGAAAAAACAAAGGACAATCGTGATGCGCTGATAACTCTTGAAACCAAAAATATGCCTGAAGCTGAAAGAGAGGCGCTGACTACAGCAAGAACCCTTTTTGAGTTTGAGCAAGAGTTTAATGTTTCGAATTTCGAGACGCGCAGTGCAGATTCAGGCACCTCCCTTTACGAAAATAAAAAGGAAATTCGATCATTCGAACGAGCAATCGGTAAACTTGATAATGATCTGAAGAAAATGGAAGATTTGGGCTATGTAATCCATGGCGATATTGATGCAAATCTTGCGGCAATTTCCAAGAACTTTGACGCATTCAGACTCATACAATCCGTCTATTCGGATGAGAACTATATTGCTGACTACGACAAGCTGGAATCTTTGGAACGAGTCGCCAAACAACGATCGGTGGCACTATTGGATGACCATCCGGACATGAAAGACGCCATCAAGGAAGTTACTCTTCAAAAAGAGGCAGTCATAGAAACCATTGCCGAAATTCCCAACACCATCCTTTTGGAGAAAAGCAAACAGCAGGATCTGCTTGCAGATCTAGAATTTGATTACGGAGAGCTCCTAAAAGAACAGAACCTTATCGCTGAAAAGACTAGCGAATACACACGACTCAAAGCCGAGCGCGAAAGGGCTGAAAAATTACGGGATTACGTAAACGAACGCATCGACGAGTTATCTTTCGCTGTCAATAGCGTCCCAAGCAGCATCAAGCTATTTGAGGATGCCACCCAGCCAGATCCGATTAATAAGAACAAAACCCAAACCATCTTGATGGGGTTGATTGTAGGACTGGCCCTCTCATACGGATATCTATACCTGTTGAACATGATGGATCAATCCATCAAATCGGTTGAACAAGCCGAACAAGTGCTGCAATTACCAGTACTGGCCGCCGTCCCTGCAGCCGAACCCGATGGGCTAGAGATCAAGAATCGACTCATCATGAAGGGTTCCTCGAATTCATCGTGCTCGGAGGCATTTCGCTCCCTACGCGTCAACATCGAGAGCATGAATCGTTCAAAATCCAACAAGGTGGTGGTGTTCACCAGCTCCATGCCCTCAGAAGGAAAAACCTTCACCTCCATCAATTATGCAGCTTCCCTGGCACAACAGGGTCATAAAACTCTGCTCATAGACATGGATTTGAGAAAACCCGCCGTCGCAAAGGATTTTGGCATTGAAAAGTCGAACTATGTTGGGTTGACAGAAATCATTACTTCTGAAGAAAAGCTAGAACAATTTCCTGAATTACCCATGTACCAGGCTGCAGAAGGGCTTTCCATTCTGCACGGAGGCCCCCTCATTGACAACCCAGCCGAGCGATTGTCCAGTTATGCCGTAGAGCGTATCGTAGAAAAAGCAAGGGAACACTTCGATCGGGTTGTCATTGACTCGGCTCCTTTGGGACCTGTTGGAGATACATTAACGGTTGCACGCCTCGCTGACATGGTCTGCCTGGTAGTGCGTTCAGCCAAAACACCTTCAAAGATGATTCTAAGAATCATCGACACATTACATCGCCATGGTCATACTCCCGCTGGAATTGTCCTGAACTTCATGAAGATCAAGTCAGGTTACGGCTCTTATTACTATTATTACAGCAGTGATAAGCAACCTGAAATCATTACCGAGAAACCTCCCTATAAACGTAAGTCCGGTGATGTTGCCAAATCAAGTATCGCGCCAGCCAAGTTGGAGGAAAGTGGTGGGTTAGAGGAATCTGATCCTAAAAAAAAACAGATTCCATCTGAACTCGAATCATTATTGAAGCCGAAACAGGAATATACTCGGCGTGATAAATCTGTTGAGTCTCGCCCTTCCGTCTGATTCCAGATCCTGAGAACTCGAATCAGACAGACATTGGAATTCTTGCTGATCCAAGGGAGCTGTTAACAGTTAATCACAATTCCAAATAGTGCTTCCCCAATGGAATTGCCTTCAATTCGAGATGATTTGCAACATGTCCAGTCCTGCAGTTGAACCGATTCGTAAACAACTGGACGAATCTGGACAACTGGCTTATAGGATGAATCGAGTAGACAATCGATTTGTTATCCAATACTCAGACAAGCTCCAATATAGTGTTGCTCCTCAATTACCGGAAAATCACCCTGACCAGGTCCATGTCAGTTGCACTCCTGATATCCCGGAATCGATCAAGTCACATTTCTATACCAACCAGATCCTTCCGATGATCAAGGCTTGGAAAGGCGCCGTAGTTTTGCACTCAAGCTCCATTCAATTGCAGTCGTGCTGTGTCGGTTTCTTTGGTCGTTCGGGCGCTGGTAAATCAACACTTGCCAACTTGCTCTCTCTCAAGCCGGAGTTTTCTTTTTGGAGTGATGATTGGTTTGAGATCCTGACAGACAAGGGAAGATGCACTTCATCTTTCACGCCTGGTCAAACGCGACTAAACCCTGATCATACGAGAGCATTGAAAAGGTTACGTTTGCTGGCCCCCGATCTCGAGCCGGTAAATGAAGAAGAAAAGTTAATTTTCTCCCCCCCTTCCCCTTCCCTGAAGAAACAGTCCGAAGTAAGGAGCCTTTATCAATTGATCCCATCAGCCCCGGATGTCGGAATTCATTGCGTGCGTTTATCACCTGCAAAGGCTTTTCAGGCTATCAGTCTCAATATTTTCAGGCTGGATACCCGTAACAAGGAACACATGAAAAGGGAGTATACTCAAATCGTCCACATCGTTGAAAGTCTACCGGTTTATCGCTTTTACTACCCGCATGACCTAGATCAGATGGAAGCATCACTCCATTTTATCGAGCGTCACATAATAGATTCTGCTCCTCATCCCTGACTTATGGGATTTCATCGTTACTGGATCAACGCGTTCAAAGGAAGATTCAAGAACCTTTTGTTGGCTTTGCGTTTCTTCTGGGAATGCTCCCCCAAGACAGCGGGTTTGTCTCTTGCTTTGGTGATTCTGGCTGGATTGTTTCCCCTTCTGATGGTCAATGTCACTCGACATGTCATCAATCAATTCGATTCCATTGAAAACATCCGGAGTTGGTTAACAGGTTCGGGGTTGCTCCTGCTGCTGACCATCATCGGTCGGGAGGCAATCCATTTGCTGGGGAATTTGATCAGAACATTCCATGAGGGACGCGTATCCGATTACGTGAATTCTCGTGCACAACAAATTGCCTCTTCGGCCGACATGGCACATTATGAGTCGTCAACATTCTATGACCACCTATACCGGGCTGGATTTGAATCGGATCAACATGTCATCGATGTCACCGAACATATGGCGGCGATCGTTTCGGGAACAATCACGCTGTTGGGGTTGTTGTTCCTGGTCGGCCGATATTCAAGCTGGTTGCCAATTGTTTTTTTCGCTGCTTCATTGCCTGTCTTCCTGACATTAATAACCCAATCACACAAAAGATATCAATGGAACCAATCCATGACCAAGATCCAGCGAAAAAGCCGCTACTTGAACTGGCTTCTGGTGGGTCAAGAGTCTGCGGGAGAATTGAGGATTTACGGTCTCCAGAATTTATTAGTCAAAAAATACAAGGAATTGCGTGAAAAAGTATTGCTGACACGTACCAAACTGGACCAAAAGCAAGCTTTATGGGTTTCAGGCGCCAATGTCCTGTCGTTGTGCCTGCTGGGGGGAGGAATCGCTTTGCTTACACAAGCATTCCAATCAGGCGCCATTGACAACGGTTCCGTCGCCCTCATCGGACACTCCATTCTACTGTGCCGACAATCCACACAGACGCTCCTCAGTGAAACAGCCAGCCTTTACAGAGCGTCCCTGTTTCTGGCTGATCTGGATTATGTCATTAATTTGAAACCACAGATCAATGCACCGGAAAAACCTAAAAACTTCACATCACTTGTGCACCATGAAATCCGGTTTTCCAATGTCAGTTTCACCTATCCAGAAATGGAAGCACCGGCGATCAAGCATTTAACCGTAACGATTCCGCCCAAAAAGCTCACCGTCATCCTGGGTAAGAACGGATCTGGAAAATCAACACTCGGTAAAATGCTGTGTCGTTTTTTTGATCCTGATGACGGCGAGATAACGCTGGGTGAAATTCCATTGAAGGCATTTGATCCAAAGCAACTCAGAAATCATTTGGGCTGTTTGTTTCAAGACCCTGTTCGATATTACTTTTCAGCCGAGGAGAACGTCATCTTTGGGAACACAGATATCAGAAACGATCCCAAGGCATTTGCGAAGGCGATCAACTCATCCATGGCTGCCTCAGTCATTTCCGATCTACCGAACGGTAAAGACACTCAACTGGGCAGATGGTTCCAGGAAGGAACCGAACTCAGCGGAGGTCAATGGCAGCGGCTTGCCCTTGCCAGAACACATTACGCAAATCGTCCTATTTGGATTTTGGATGAACCAACCAGCGCTATGGATCCATGGACAGAAAGGAAGTGGCTTGAAAACACGCGGCAAGATGCGGTCGATAAAACCATTATTCTGATTACTCACCGGATCAGTTCAGCAGCGATTGCAGACCATTTAATCGTCATGGATTCCGGCCAAGTCGTTGAGTCGGGAAGCCCGTCAGAATTGCTGGAACAAAGAGGGATTTTTGCAAAGCTATACAATGAATCAGCGACTCAGTTTCCCAGGACATGACACGGAGGAGCAGAGCGGTTGGAGTCATTCACGCGGCGCCGAAATATTTACGAACGCCTTTCACGATACGCTCTCCATGCCTGAGCAATGTATGCTTTGATTGGAAGGAAGCAGCCATGTAACTATTCGGAGGAAAGATCCAACGCCATAGATATGAGAATTTTGCTTTGGCGGTAGGAATTTCCAACCACCGATTCACAAGGTCATGCGCTTTTGAATATCGCTGTTCCAAATACCCTGCGCTGGTTTCCCTTCCTGAAGCCACTTGTTTTTGAAGATCAAACATGACCTTTTCGGGGGCACCGAATTTCAGCACGCGATTCACGTCTTCAAGACAGACTTTCAATATGGTGGCCACCTCTTTATCGATCGCAAGTTCCACTAATTTTTGCCAATCAGTTACGGAAAAGGACTGCCCCAAATAAAACAAGTCCAACAACCATGCAAAACGGCGATCCTGAGGAAAATGCCCCGCACGATGGACGCATAAATAGATGAAATGATCTACTTTGTCTGGTATCCAAACGGCTTCATTTTCGATTGAAATTTGAACAGCCTTTTCCAGAAGTTCCTGATAGGAGAAAACACATAGCAAGGGCCGGTTGTTCAAACGCAAATGCAATTCGATCAAAGGTGACTCAGGATAGTTTTCTGAAGCACTGTAGCACTTTTCAAACGAAAGGTAGCCCCAGTTCAAGCAGGGAGCAGATTGATAGCCCAGTTGGGTCAAGCATTCATTGGCCGAATCCCAATCCTCCGGATCAATCAACAAATCGATATCATGACTGGTCCTCCAATGAACACGTGGATAGACCGTATTACCGAGAGCCGGGCCTTTGAGGAGAATGGGCTTCATACCCGCCTGTTGCATGCTCCCCACCACCCTTGCAAGGGTTTGTTGCCGATAGGCACACGCTCCTGCTATTTTCAGGGATTCCAATCTTAAGTGAGTGAACCAGGGTTCATTAACAAATGATCCCTTTGAACCAGCTTTTAGCTTTTCGTAAACGATGGGCTGAATGTTAAGCTTTTTACACAAGTCCAAAAATCTATCGCCATCACAATTTGACAGTGGAACCTCGATATCACCATGTAGGTAGAATAACGCATGTTGCAGAACAGGATCTTCCAATCCTTGTTCCGGTTCCCATAATTCTTTAAGATTCCTTTTTGGGTGCATGAAAATTCACTGACATCCGGGTTTAGGAGTCCAGATATGACTACCAAGCTCCCTCCTGGGACATCATTCATACCCAAACCATTGAAATTATGAAACAATATCCAGAAGAATTCCATTTATCAGATCAGAAATTCCAGTCCTCCTCCAACATTATGTTTCGTGAACTGGAAGATGAATCCGTCCTTCTGAACCTCAATGACGAGTCATACTATTCATTAAACAGCACTGGAACGATGATCTGGAATCTGCTTCAGTCCTGCTCAACACTGAAGGACGCTTTTTACGAATTCCAAAAACAATTTGAAATAGAGCCAGCCAAGGCGGCTGCGGATTTCGATCAACTGATGAAGCAATTATTGGAAAAACAATTTGGGACTCTTGAAACAACAACACGACCATAATATCTGCCTGTCAATTCCGGCAAAGTTACGGGTCTTCCTATGGACAATGGCACAATGGTGTTTGATCCGGCGAATGATTAAAAAGGAGGGATTCCTCAACGCTTGCGAACGTTGGAAAATAAAACCAACGGCCCTGTCTCACATGCATGCCTGCACTGTCCCATCAGATCAGCTTGATCACATACCCAGTGATATTCATCGAATGGTTCTGAGGGCGGGCAAATGCTTTCCGGACAAACGCAACAATTGTCTACCGAGGGCGTTGGCTGCAGCCTATTGGATGCAACATTTCAATATACCTTACCGAATCCGAATAGGTATCCGGTCCGAGAGTAAAGCAATTTTGACATCGGCACATGCCTGGATCGAAGTTAATGGCAGGGCCATTGGCGAATTGGAAGAATCAATTGAGCAATTGAAGCCTCTGGATCCTTATCCAAACCATACAAGCGTATGAGTCAACTCTCAGGAGTCATCACAGTTGATCCTCAAAACATCATCCATCAACATTTTCTACACATACTGGAGGAAAAGGCATATCAGGCCCAAGGATCATGCGGCACTCTCATATCCAGTCAGCCGATCTATGCACAACAGGGAATCTATTTCACCGGAACTGCTCAATTTTTAAAACTCAACAACCAGCCTTTGACACCCGATGAACTGCTTACGGCATGGCATCAAACTGGCATCAGCACTTTACAGAGCCTGAGTGGTGAGTTCTGCTTTTTAATATGTGATACACGACAAACCCTTGATGTCTGGGCTGTTCGTGATCATTTTGGTTCGGTCCCTTTACATTACTGTAAGGAACGGACTTTTTTTGCCTTTTCTCAAAGAGCCAGGCCGCTGTGGGATCTTCCCATTGACACGGTACGCACACTCAATGAATCCAGAATTTTAGATTATATTGTCGACGATCTGGAGCACTCCACTCACACGGCAACTTTTAGGCAAAACATTCATAAAGTCCCTTTGTCAGGATGTGTCCACTGGCAAAGCAATCGGATTACAACACATCAATATTGGAAGCCCGATCTCACTGTCACGAAGCCGGATATCACGGAAAAGTCCGCCCTGGAGAACTATCAATCATTATTGATACGCTCTATTTCAAACAAATCAGGAGAGAGTAATGCAACGGCACTATTGGCCAGCGGCGGGCTGGATTCCAACTC
>JAQCFT010000189.1 GCA_027619545.1 Verrucomicrobiota bacterium
CCAGAGAGACGATTGTTTGAAATGTCCACGACTCAATCGTTTCAACTCCCGGAAAGCATCCTGAATCTTGGATTCGGGATTCCCCAGATTTGCCCCAATGGCGATCAATACCGGAACGCAGTCACTATTCCCATTTACGCCAACTTTTCTCACTTCAAGTCAAACCCAGTACGTCCTGCATGGAGTATAATCCGGGTTTTTGTTTTACCACCCAACCTGAGGCTCTCAATGCTCCGTTGGCAAAGGTGTCTCGACTGGATGCCTTGTGCGTTAATTCAACACGTTCGCCTTGTGTTGCGAAAACAACTGTGTGATCACCCACCACATCGCCTCCACGCAACGAATGCATACCAATTTCCTCCTTAGTACGGGCCCCGACGATGCCTTCACGGCCATGCCGGATGACTTTACTCAACTGGGCTTTTCGCACATCAGCCAATATCTCTGCCAGTGTGGCAGCCGTTCCGCTGGGGGCATCGCGTTTCATGCGGTGGTGCATTTCGATGACTTCGAGGTCGAAATCGGGCCCGAGAATCTCGGTCGCTTTTCGTGTCAGCCAAAAAAGGGTGTTGACTCCGGTTGAATAATTTGACGCCCAGACCATTGGGATGCGATTGGATAATTGCTGGATGGCGTTACGATCAGATTCGGTATGGCCCGTGGTTCCTATAATGATGGCCTTCCCGGCATCCGCGCACTGTTCAGCAAAAGTGCGAGTGACTTCGTGGAAGCTGAAATCGATGACGGCGTCCGCCTGGGGCAATAATGGTTTCAGATCGTCTCCCATATCTATTTCACCGACAACGTTCAGGTCAGCGTGGTCCTTGGCGCAACGTATGAGCGCTTCCCCCATGCGTCCTTTGGAACCTGTTATGATAATGTTTGTCATGCTGTTATTCGTATGGCTATCGCTTCGATTTGATGGGTTTTACATCGTTAGGGGAGGGGGGATCAATACCGGATGCCTGATAAATTCCTCCGCTCTCCACTTGTCACCTGACGGCGAGCCCCGTATTCTTTGCAGATTCAGTTTTATTATGCAAATCAATGACACTAGAAATATGAACATAAAACCACTCTCCAGGATTCAAACATTCCGAAACAGCGCGGCCGTCATGCTGACGGCAGGATTGTTGGCCGTTACAGCGAAGGCGGAGCTGCCAACGCTGACTTTAAAACCATTTGCCGAGGGTTTTACCTCGCCCATCGCCTTGACTCCGTTAAATGACGGGAAAGGTTCATTGCTCGTGGCGGATCAGGCCGGAACCATCTACCTGGTCACCTCGGGAGGTATCGTGAGAGGGCAGCCTTTTTTGTCACTGTCCCATCGTTTGACGAAATTGAATCTTGGATTTGACGAACGCGGGATACTGGGGGTTGCGGCGCATCCTGATTTTAAAGAAAACGGTAAAATCTACGTTACTTACGCCGCCCCACTCAGGAGTTCAGCTTCCAGTGAATGGAATCATACCACTCATGTTTCCGAATTTACCACCATGAAGGACGATGGCGAACGTATTGATCTGGAATCAGAAAAGATATTGCTTCAATACGATCAACCATATTTCAATCACAATGGAGGTTCTCTGGCTTTTGGCCCTACAGATGGTTTTCTTTACATTGCCAGCGGAGATGGAGGGAACGGCAATGGAAAGGGCATTGGTCATTCGGAAATTGGGAATAGTCAGGATTTGATAAATCTACTGGGCAAGATTCTTCGCATTGATGTCAATCACGGGGATCCTTATGCCATTCCTTCCGACAATCCGTTTCAGGGAGAAGGGCATCGAAAGGAAATCTTCGCCCTGGGTTTACGGAATCCCTGGCGCATCAGTTTTGATCGGGGCGGGGACCATCAATTATTCGTCGCTGACATCGGTCAGAATCTGTTTGAGGAAGTCAATATCGTCACCAAGGGTGCGAATTATGGATGGAACCTGCGCGAAGGAATGCACGGCTTCAATCCTGACAAACCCAGGCAAGTGCCGGATGAGTCCCCGGAAAAAGACATACGTGGTGTTTCTTTCACTGACCCTATTTTTGAATACAAAAACAAAAATGGATTTCGCAATGATTCGGATGCTTTCGGCATCAGTGTCACTGGAGGTTATGTTTACCGCGGAGAAAAGATCGAGGGATTGAAAGGGCGTTACGTGTTCGCCGATTGGAGCAGAAATTGGGCAATACCAGATGGTGTGTTGCTTGCTGCCTCGGTTAATGGTTCCGGTGAGTGGTCTGTTCAAGCTCTGGATGTTGAGGGGCCTTCAAATGGGAAAATCGGAGCCTATATCACGGCTTTCGGTGAGGATGATGAAGGGGAACTGTATTTGTTGACGAATGTTTCCAATGGATTGATGAACATGAAGGGTAAGGTTTACAAGATTACTTCGAAGTAACATTGCTGATCATCATCGAACAAATCAAAAGCCCCGCCGAAAGTTTCTGCGGGGCTTTTACTTTTTTGCACGGATCCGGAATGGAAACAGCAATGAGATTTTTGTGTGCGATAAATTATTCGATAACAAAAATGGCAGTATTGGTTCTCCAGATGGATTCTGTTGCCCACATGTTTATAGGTTGAAAAGACCCTCCAAATTTCATGGGGCGGGCACTGCCATCTGCCATGGCGTAGACCGATGATCCGTTTTCGGGAGAGGATGAACTGCTGTGACGCCCGTGTTCCACTTCCCGGATATCATTTCCAAAACCCTCAAGAAAATCCATGTAGAGCGCCAGTGAATTATCCTTTTTCTCGCCAAACACCACGGTATCGGATGGTTGGTTGATGGAGCTTTCATTAAAAGACAGTCCGCTCAATGCTGCCAGATTGTAGTCCCGCTTCATCCTAGCGAGATAAAAATCGTTCCATCCATTCATGATGTAAGAGCGGGATACCTTGTCCGCCACATTAATTTGTTCGCCTGCCAAATTGTTTTTTCTGTCAGAGGGGCAGCGCAGCATGTTGGTGGATTGGAAATGCTGGAAGAGTGAACCGGGCCAACTCGTCGGGACTACCCCGTTTTGATCAGATATGCCATCAGCTCTTGCCGGGAAATTGCCCTTCCAATCGTCGCGATAAAGCTGGGAAGACAAGGCAAGCTGCTTCACTTGGCTCAAACATTTGATGCGCTGAGCAGATGCTTTAGCATTACTCAACGCCGGAAGAAGCAATCCTGCCAGTATGGCGATAATTGCGATCACGACCAAAAGTTCCACCAAGGTAAATCCTTGGTTTTCTTTGCGGCCATTTTTTTTGAAAACACCCCTCAGACCGATTAAATCAACCTTAGAACGACTGCTTCCAGACAACCCGATACGACTGAACACATCCATAAAATTAAAAAACAACGTCTGGCAATATACCACGCTTTGACTTTTACGCAAAAAGTTATCTCAGGGGGTATCCCATGCTGCCTTCAAGATGAAGGATTTACTTGTTTTTTGAACTATAGGCCGTGAATTGGATCACACCATGGATTGTCCGGTCGTTAAAATCGAGATCAGGTGTTTTCAGGGGTTGAATGCTTTCGGGCTGCCCTGTGTTCCAGTTTGTTCAGGATCTTCAAACTGACTTCATCTGTTAGAACAAGTGAATCCGCTGGCACACTGTGTGTCAAAAACACATTGGCCCCTATGGTACTGCGCGCTCCGACTACGGTATCCCCACCCATAATGGTCGCGTTGGCGTATAGAGTAACTCGTTCTTCAATGGTCGGATGGCGCTTGATGCCTCGCAAGGATTGGCCTCCTTTCAAAGAACGACCGATCAAAGCAACTCCCTGATACATTTTGACGTGGTTTCCTATGACGCTTGTCTCACCAATCACGGTCCCTGTACCGTGATCGATAAAGAAATGAGTGCCGATTTTTGCGCCTGGATGCAGGTCCATACCGGTTCTGGCATGAGCCCACTCCGTCATGATACGCGGAATCAACGGGATATTCCTGTTGTGCATTTCGTGAGCTAGGCGTTGGACTGCAATGGCTTCAATGAACGGATAAGCCACAATGACTTCGTTCTGGTTCAAGGCTGCCGGATCACCATTGAATGCGGCTTCCACATCAGTCTGAAGAATTTCCCGCAGAGCCGGCAATTTGCCTAGAACTTCACAGGTCACTTCGTGAGACAGTGATCTCGTTTCCTCCTTTTTGAGCCCCTCCGGCGGATTATGCAAAAAGCTTTTGTAAACTTCGTCCTCCAATCGGCCAAAGACACTGTCCATCAGATTGGCCGTTTCGATCCGTAACTCGTAGGAATGGATCAAATGGTCATCAAAAAAGCCCGGAAAAAGTAATTTTAAAAGGTCCTGAGTGATTTCAGAGATTGTCGATTTGGATGGGAGGTTGACGCCATCAAGATGGTTGATGCCCCCTTTACCCGCATAGGAGGCCAATAAATCATTCGTCAACTGAGTAATCAACTTATTCACGATAGGTAGTATAGACCGTGTGATGGATTGCGGCAAGCTGTGGCTGTCGGGCGATCAAAGTGCATCGGCCCGGATCAATCGAAAGGTCATGCCCGCATCTTCAATGGGTAGCTTCATGTAGTTGACCAAAGTTTTTTTGAGGGTTGTCCACTCGCCTTCAAATACAGATCCTCTGGCCTGAACCCGGTAATTGGACAAATGCCGGGGCCAGGTGAGCAGTACTTCATTGTTCAACAGAAACACATTCAACACAGGTAACTCCCCTCCATCGTAGAACGGCATCAACCATAACATTTCATCTTCGTAAACAGGCATGAGTGAAATGGTTTCGTTCAGCCGAAATGGAAAAATGTTCCTGAACTTGCCGACAATGGATTTGGATCTCAATACCGGAATGCGATGCCCCGATTCGGGCAGCCAATCCCCTTTAAATTCAATCAGCATCGCCCCCCCCAAGGAAGCAGTCCCGGTAACATCAAGCGGAGGAATCTGAAGTTGCGCTTGTTCCTCACTGACGGAAAGAATGAACTCCACATCAGGGGCGCATTCCAAGTTGCCACGCACCTGCAGACCGGATCTAGCTGTTCGAACGGCGGTTTTTTGGCTGATGTCCAAATGTCCTTGCAAAATGGCGGATCCCGTAAAGGTGCCGTTGCGAAGTGACATGGCCGGGGTGGAGATGATTGCATTCTCGGAGGTCAACGTGCCTCCTTCCACTTGAATATGTCCGCCAATGATCATTCTACCGTTCGGAAAGTGAACAGTTCCTTTATTTACAAGATTCAGGTCGAGGATCACGGAAGATGCTGAACTCTCCACATTCAAAGTGCCTTGATTGAGAAATGAAGCTTTTCCCCCTTCATTCAACGCTCCTGCAATAATGTTCTTCTGGATGGTGAACTCCGCTCCATTCTGGTTTACGATGGTGGCGTCTGATGACATCAACATGTCCCCACCGGACCATTCCACTTTGCCAAAATTCACAAATGGACGTTCGCCAAGAATCCTCGGCAACTCGGATGTTTCCAGCTTGATCCACTCAGCCAAGGTGACATTATACAGGGGAGAATCACCACTCAGCGTCGTGCCATTTGACCAGATGAACCGGTTTTGAACCGAAATGGGATCGCTTCCGAGGAGTTGACCGCGTTCAACAAGAAACAGTTCCTTGACCCCCACAGTTTCCTGAGTATCGAATTGAGTGTTGCCGTTCCTGACGTAAACAGTGTCACCAGCGGATTTCAATTGTGCCTCGGGATATAAAAATGTTTGTTTCGCGGCGAAATCGGTTTCCTTGCCCACATCGAACAATCCCCGGATTTCCACAACATCCTGAGTCGAATTGAATCGGACTGATCCCCGACTGACCAAGCTGGATTCGGGAACCGACGTGTAACCGCCGGCGAATTCCAGTAATGAGTTATCAGATGCCTGAATGTTGCCCAGATTATTTTTTCTGCCGGTGAACTTCAGTGTGCCTGTCTCCACCAGAACATCTCCTGTGTTCGTGAAATCAGGCCCCATGTGCGTGATTCCGATGGATTGAGTTTTGATGAATTGACCAAGGTTGATGAATTCTGCCGGAATAAGTCCGCTCTCTGCTTCCCAGTCTCCATCAAAAAGCACATTGAAGGTCGAGTCCGGTTGGTTGTGAAAAACCCCTCCCGATCGTGAGTCCACATTGCCGGATACCCACGAAGTTTCGATGTGGCTGTAAACATGAAATCCTCGAAGAAATTTTTGTCCACCAGACATCTGGATGGGCTTCAATGAATGAAGGCTTCCGTTTCCGCCATTGAACCCGCCTCCTCGCCATATAAAACCTTCCCGGGGAGTCAATGTGTTACCTCCCGCAATAAAACTGGAGGCCAGGTGGAGGTTCTCAATGGTGATGTCCGTGTCGAGCGTGATTTGAGGTGAAGCATCCAGTGCTATCAGCACGTTGAACGTATCCATTTCGTCGTTGTTGGGGTAGGGAAGGAACCCAAAGGTGTTCCATCGAAAGACATCCGTCCAGTTACCCGATGCGGCGCTGATCCAGGCGGCTTCAACAGGGGCCTGTGCCTGTGCCTGATGGAGTGATATCAAACAGCAAATCAGAGAGATGAACGTTTTGGGAGTGAGACGACGGATGATATGGAGCTTCATGAATCGTTTGGTGCAGTGAAGTCTGGTGCTTGGATTGATGTTTGTTGTATTGAAGGTTTTTAATTACTGGACAAATCGTCCGGAGAATCAGCCAGAAGACGTTCTTCCCAGCCTATTTGATACATGACATGGCGCCACAGATCTTCAGGATCGTGGTCAAAAACCAGTTTTTTGCTGGCCGGATGAGTCTTCCAGGAACCTCGCTTGATTTCCGCGTCCAACTGCCCGGGACTCCAGCCTGAGTAGCCTGAGAAGATTCGGATGTCACGTTGGGGGGAATAATGGTTGCAGAGTGCCACCAGACGATCGAACGAGTGCCCCATGGCCACGTTGGGGATGATTTCCTCCTCATCCAGGTAAGAATCGGTGATTAAAAAACTCAAAGCGCCAGGCTGAACGGGCCCTCCCACATGGATGGGCGTTTGTTCCAGTTTTTCGGGGATAACTTCGGTGCTCAGTTCCTGAATCGTGTGTTCCATACGCCGATTGAGAATCGCGGCCAAAGCTCCTTCTTCGTTGTGTTGGCACACGAATACGACGGTTCGATGAAAAAAAGAACCGGTCAACATGCCGCCATCCAACAAAAGTTGGCCTTTGAGAGATTGTATGGACCCACCCATCTCGAGAACTAACGTAATCACTCTCTTGTCATGATGGCAATACTGTAGTAATTGAATGTCATGTGGATTCAAAACAGCAGTGGTAGCCGTCAGGAAGTCAGGTGTCGGCAGCATCCTGTTTTTAAGGTGTTTGTCGGAGCTTTGATAATCTTGCTGTGTCTATCTGTGACAGCCTGTAAATCCAAATCCGGAAGCCGGGAGTTCATCCCCGGCAAAGGCTGGATTCAAAACTGAAATGTTACCGATTCAAAGAACATGCCTATTTACGAATTCAAATGTGGCGCCTGTAAGGAAGAGAATGAGATCCTGGTTCGATCTCATGATTGGTCGGGTGTTTGCTGTCCCGACTGCGGCTCCTCGCAGCTTGAGAAAAAGTTGAGCGTCTTTGCTGCCAGCAGTGGCGAACACGATGCTGCTCCTCCCTGTACCGGGAACCCATCGGGGTGTGGGAGGTGTGCGTTTGACAACTAAACGGTCGAGGTAGGCAGTCCCATACTGGACCTGACTGCCGTCCTGGCTTGATCCAGCAGGCTTTGATCCTTGTGCAAATCAAGAAAATGCCAGTCTGGAAGTCCGCTCTGCTGCTTCCCTGCCAGTTCCCCTGGGCCGCGCGCTTTGAAATCAGCCTCGGCGATTTCAAAGCCATCCCTTGTTTCTTCCAGTACCTTTAGCCTTTCCCATGCGTCCTTTTGAGTGGCATCTCCTAGAAGGATGCAATGCGAGTCGTGACTGCCTCGCCCAATTCGGCCGCGTATTTGATGCAACTGAGCCAAGCCAAATTGTTCGGCGTTCTCCACGACCATGACGGTTGCGTTCGGCACATCCACCCCGACTTCAATCACCGTGGTGGCCAATAACACATGCAGTGTGCCCTGGGTGAAACGAGTCATAATGGCCTCAGATGTTTCGGCTTTCATCCTTCCGTGCAACACCTCCACTTCATAAGGCTCGAAAAAGGACCGAAGGGCCTGAGATTCCCGGGTGACAGCCTTGATGCCGGGCTGTTGCTTTTCCTCCACTCGGGGATACACAAAATAGGCTTGTCGTCCTTTGGATAGCTCCTTTTTAACAAAATCAAGCACCTTGTCCCTGGCTTCAGGGGTGCGTAAATAGGTTTTTAATGGACCTCTTCCCTTGGGCAGGCCTCTGAGCACTGATACATCCAGATCTCCATACAAAGTCAACCCCAAGGTTCGGGGAATCGGTGTGGCGGTCATGATCAGGAGATGCGGCGAATGCCCCTTTTTGAGAAGTTTTTCCCGTTGGGCCACTCCGAATTTGTGCTGTTCATCCACGATCACCATGCCGATGTTTGCATCCTTTCCGCCGCTGTGAATCAAGGCATGCGTGCCGATCATGATACAGGGGAGGTTTCCTTCGTTTACGGGTTTCGATGTGCTGGTATGAAGTTGAACATTGATTGGAAAGGGTTGGAACCATCGGGAAATTGTCCGGTGATGTTGTTCCGCGAGCAGCGTGGTGGGGGCCATTAAAAGCACATCGAATCCGCTCTCCAAAACCATCAAAGCCGCCAAGGTGGCGATCAATGTTTTTCCGGACCCAACGTCGCCCTGAAGCAATCGTCTCATCGGATGCTTTCTGGAAAGGTCAGCGCGCAGTTCGCTCATCACCCTGATTTGTTCTTTGGTCAGGTCAAAAGGCAGGTTTTGGAGCATGGGTTTGATGAAGCGGTTGTCATGTTGGCACGGAGCCGCTCTCATGGTTTCCATAAACCTTTTTCGCCGGAATTGAACTTGTTCCTGAATTTCGATGGCTTCTTCCAGCGCGAGCCTTTCCCTTGCAGACTCTATGTCCTTCATCGAGTCCGGTGCGTGCAGGAGGTGCACGGCTTCATGAAAGGAAAGGCGGTGTTGCTTCATGATATGCGGATGCGGTTCGTGTATGATTTTCCCATGGGATTCCAGAAGATGGAAGATGAGTTCACGAAGCCAACGCTGTTGCAAACCTTCTGTCAACCCATAGATCGGCACAATCCGATTCATGTGAATTCTTGCATCTTCATGGTTTTCGCCGGTAAGGAACTCCGTTTCAGGATGATCCATAGTCCGGGGCTTGAGTTGCTTCATCTTCCCGTGGATGAACAACTTTTGTCCCTTTTGGTACATGCGTTTGAGGAATGGCATGTTCCACCATCGACAATGAAGTCGACCAGTCGAATCTTCAACGACGCATTCAAAAACCGAGCTCCTTCGTTGCCGCCAATATTTGACACCGCATTCGACAATGACCCCGCTCACCGCTGCGGGCTCATCAATCATGAGCTCGGCGATGGTCAACAAGTTGGCTCGGTTCTCATAACGACGCGGTCTGTAAAGCAGGGCGTCTTCGACGGTCTGCAACTTCAGTTTTCCCAGCAACGCTGCTCGCGCTTTACCTATGCCATCCACTGATGTCAAAGGGATGGTGGTGACTGATTGTGACAGTGTATTGGCGGGGG